>JAFDZG010000002.1 GCA_018267065.1 Bacteroidota bacterium | reverse complement strand
TGTTGCTGATCATCGGCGGGGGAGACGCTTGGCCCGTGCTGCAACAATTGGTGAAGGAACACGCCCTTGATGGCCGCGTTCGCCTGATCGGCAAGCTGCCATACGCCCGCATGATGGACTACACGCGCAACGCCGACCTGGGCCTGACCCTGGACAAGGACACCAACCTCAACTATTGTTTCAGCCTGCCCAACAAGCTCTTCGACTACCTGCACGCGGGCATCCCGGTGCTGGCCACCGACCTGCCTGAGGTGACGGCCATTGTGCGCGGCAAGGATTGCGGAATGGTGATCGCCGATGCCACGCCACGGGCCATTGCCCAAGCTGCAAGCGGCTTGTTCAGCAATTCGGGGCGCTGGTCCACCTTGCGGCGGAACGCTACATTCGCGGCCCGGACGCTGGATGGCGCGCAGGAAGCCGCCAAGTTGAGGTCCATACTGGAAAGCCTTGGCTGAGGAACATTTGCATATTGTCAGTTTTGATGTGCCATGGCCGGCCGATTACGGCGGCGTGATCGACGTGCATTACAAGTTGAAGGCCCTGGCGGAACTGGGCGTGAAGGTCCACCTGCACTGTTTTGAATACGGCCGCGGCGAAGCGCCGGAGCTGGCTCAGCTCTGCAAAAGCGTGTACTACTACAAGCGGGATACCGGCAAGCACCAGTTGCTGAACAGCCTGCCCTACGTGGTGGTGAGCCGCCGCAGCGAGGAACTGGTGGACCGCCTCTGCCAGGACCGTCACCCCATCCTCTTTGAAGGCCTGCACTCCTGCTACCATCTGGGCGATCCGCGCCTGGCAAGCCGCAGGCGGATCGTGCGCGCGCACAATGTGGAGCATGACTACTACGAGGCCCTGGCGCAGGCCGAAAGCAGTGCGTTCAAGCGGGCGTACTTTGTGCAGGAGGCGCGCAAGCTGCGCAAGTTCGAGGCGGTGCTCAGCGAGGCGGACGCCATCCTGGCCATCTCACCCGGCGACCAGCACTATTTCGCGGCGCATTTCAGGAACGTGCTCCATGTGCCGGCCTTCCATCCCGGCAACCAAGTGGACGTGCCGCCCGGCGTGGGCGATTTCTGCCTCTACCACGGCGCGCTCAGCGTTCCGGAGAACGACAAGGCCGCGCTCTATCTGGTGAATGAAGTGTTCCGCGGGCTGCCCGTGCCGCTGGTGATCGCCGGACGCGGCGCCAGCCCCGAACTGCGCAGCGCCGTGGCCCGCGCCAACAACGTGAAGCTGCGGGAGAACATTCCCACGGCGGAGATCACCGCATTGGTGCGTGCGGCCCAAGTGAACGTATTGCCCACCTTCCAGGCCACGGGCATCAAGCTGAAGCTGCTGCTCTGCCTGTTCCAGGGCCGCCATGTGGTGTGCAACAGCCCCATGGTGCAGGATACCGGACTGGAAAGCCTTTGCCGCGTGCATGATGACCCGGAAACCATGCGCCTGAGCATCCAGGCCTGCATGGCCGTGCCCGCCAGCGGCGCACAGGTGGAGGAGCGCATCCGCGTGCTGGAGCAGCGCTTCTGCAACAAGCGCAATGCGCAGGCCGTGCGCAGCGCGGCCTACTGAGCCGCCTCGGCCCGTGCTGCCCCCAACTCGAGCAGCTTGCCGTCCTCGCAACGCACCACGCGGGCGTTCACCTTTTTCATGTGGGTGTAATCGTGCGTGGCCATCAGCACGCAGCGGCCACCGTGGCTGATGGTGTACAGCAGCTCCACGATCTCCGCCGTGGTCTCGGGGTCCAGATTGCCCGTGGGCTCATCCGCCAGCACCAGCTCGGGGTCGTTCACCAAGGCGCGCGCAATGCTTACGCGCTGCTGCTCACCGCCGCTCAGCTCGTGCGGCATCTTGTAGCCTTTGTTGCCCAGGCCCACTTTTTCCAGCACCTCGGTCACCTTGCCCTCCATGGCCTTGTGGTCTTTCCAGCCCGTGCTGCGCATCACGAAAGTGAGGTTCTCGTTCACGCTGCGGTCGCCCAACAACTGGAAGTCCTGGAACACGATGCCGATCTTCCGCCGCAGGTAGGGAACCTGCCGCCGCTTCAGCTTGCGCAGGTCGAAGCCCGCCACGTGGCCTTCGCCCTCCTTGAAGGGCAGGTCGCCGTACAGCGTGCGCATCAGGCTGCTCTTGCCACTGCCCGTGCGGCCCACCAAGTAAATGAATTCGCCCGCGTGCACCGTGAGGTCCACGTGGTTCAACACCAGGTTTTCCTGCTGGAAGATGCGCGCATCGTGCAATTCGATGATGGGGGAGGATTCGGCCATCGGGGCAATTTTTCGGGATCCGCCCAAAGGAAGAAAATTCCCGGCGGCCTTTCCACGTTAACCCTTGCAATGTTCCAACAAGCCGCCGGTGAAGGTGAACATGCCGGCGTGGATAAGTACGGTTTTCCGCCACGGCTCGCGGCAACCGGCCCCGGACCTTTGCAACGGATATGAAGACGCCATTCCTCACCTCCTTGCTGCGTCTGTCGGTACCGGCACTGCTGCTCGCGGCCGGGCCAACCGCACAGGCCCAGCGGCCCGCCCATTTCGAACAGCCATATGCGCCGTTGGCCCACGCCATGGAGCTTTTCGACAAGGCCCAGTACGGCGCCGCCCTGTACGAGCTTGACCGCATCGCCGGCCAGGTGCGGGATGAACATGCCGACATACGCACAGAGGCCGAGTTCTGGGGGGCCATCAGCTCCGTGCGCCTTTTCCACGGCGATGCCGCCAACCGCCTGCTCGCCTTCATCGACGCCCATCCCGAAAACTTCCACGTGGAGGCCGTGCAGCTGGAATTGTTCCGCCATTACTTCAACGGCAAGCGCTGGCAAGATGCGCTGGCATGGGCCGCCAAAGTGGACCCGGCCCCGCTCGGCGAAAGCGACCGCACGGAATTCACCTTCAAGAAGGGATATGCCCTGTTCCAGGACGGGCAGATGGACAAGGCCCAGCTGGAGTTTGCCAAGGTGAAGGACGGCACCGGCCTCTACGCCGCACCGGCCACTTACTACAACGCGCACATCAATTACGTGAAGCGCAACTACGCCGAAGCCTTGGACGGGTTTGAGAAACTGAAGGACGATGCCGCCTTTGGCCGCGTAGTGCCCTACTACATCGCGCAGATCAAGTTCCTGCAAGGCCACTACGATGCCTTGCTGGAATACACCAAGCCGCTGCTGGCCGACCCCGACGGCGCCAAGCACACCGGCGACATCAACCGGTTGGCCGGCGAAGCCTACTACCGCACCGGGCAATACAAGGAGGCGTTGCCCTACATCGAGAAAAGCCTGCAGCGGAGCGGCCTGGAGCGCGGCGACCGCTACATCGCCGGCTACACCTACTACAAGAACGCCATGTACCAGCAGGCCGTCCAGCAGTTCACGCAAGTGATCAACAACAGCAGCGACAGCCTGGCGCAGATGAGCGCCTACCAACT
>JAFDZG010000029.1 GCA_018267065.1 Bacteroidota bacterium | reverse complement strand
TGGCCTTCGGTGGGGCCGTACTGGTTGCAGAAGCGGCAGCCGGGCAGTTGCTTGAAGAGGTTGATGATCGCCGGGGTGATCTTCAACTGCTCACCACTGGTGAAGACCTCTTTCAATGAAGAAGGCACTTCACCCGTGCGCTCCACCGCTTCCGCCAGGTATTGCAGCGCCACGAAGGGCACGATGATGCGGTTGATCTTCTCGGCGATGATCTTGCGCAGCAGTTGCGTGCTGTTCAGGCGGTCCTCATCGGTGATCAGCACCAGGGTGCCGCCTTGCGCGAACGTGGTGAAGATCTCCTGGAAGCTCACGTCGAAGCTGATGGGCGCGAACTGCAGGGTGCGATCGCCTTCCTTCAGCACCGAGGTGCGCAACTGCCATTGGATCAGGTTGGTGAGTGGCGCATGGTGCATGGCCACACCTTTGGGGTGGCCGGTGCTGCCACTGGTGAAGAGCACGTAGAGCAGGTCTTCAGGCGTAGCCGGGCAGGGGCCTTCGAACAGCGGGCCGTTGGAGAGGTCGATCTCCTCGATGAGGAGCACCTTGGCCTTGGTGCCTTTGAACAGGTGCTGGTGCGCCCTGCTGGTGATCACCACCGGCGGCTGGGCGTCCTCCAGCATGCCGGCGATGCGCTCGGCGGGGTAGGTGGGGTCGATGGGCACATAAGCGGCACCGGCCTGCACGATGCCGAGCACGGAGATGATGAGCTCGGGGGAACGGTCCAGGCAGAGGGCGACGGTCTTACCGCAGGTTACGCCCTGAACGCGAAGTCGGGCAGCCAATCGGCCGGATTTTTCGGCCAACTGGGCATAGCTGAGAACAGCAGTTCCGGCGACCAGGGCAACGGCACCTGATTGCTTGGCGGCAGTGTCCTCAAACAGCTTGTGGATGTTGGAGGGCGCTGCAATTCTGTTATTTGACATGCTTGATCAAGCCGCTGAAAAGGGCTGGTTTAGGTACCATTGAACGCGTGCCACAGGGAAAAGTTTGTGCTGGCTGAACGGCAGATTTCCGGTGGCCATGGGGTTGATCTTGGAATTCGTCTTGAAATTACTGCCATTTATCGGAGGACCTTCCAGTAGTTTTCAACCGTTGTTGAAGACTTGGGCTTCAGGTAGTTGGATAGCGGTCCAACCATGCGTGCAATTCCATGGGCAACAAATGCGCACAAGCCGCTAAATTGTACCCCCATTTTCTGATGCGCGGCCGTAGACTGCTCCTTTGGGGCCTTGTGTGTGGGTACTTGGCGATTTCGAAACCCGGAAATGCCCAGGCATACGAGGCCAGTGTGCGTGCGTCCGTGCAGGTGCAAGCCTCCCCGCCACGGATCACCCTGAATTGGCAAGGCTTGTACAATGTAACGGGGTACCAGGTATGGCGGAAGCTGAAGGGTGCCAATAGCTGGGGCAATCCGGTGGCTACATTGGATGCAAACGCCCTCACTTGGACTGATGTCAACGTTCAGCCCCAAGTCTCCTATGAATACAAGATCCGCCGCACCACGGTGAACGTGGGTGATGGATATTCATACATCAATGCAGGCATTGAAGTGCCCATGGTGGAGGCCAGGGGCAAAGTGATCTTGCTCGTGGACGATTATTTCACATCGTCGCTTTCAAGCCAGTTGGACCAGGTGAAGCTGGACTTGGAAGGGGACGGATGGACGGTGCTCCGCCATGATGTTAGCCGGAACGCAAGCGTGCCCAGCATCAAGAGCATTGTGGTGAATGACTACAATGCTGATCCCGCGAACACAAGGATGGTGTTCATCCTGGGCCATGTGCCTGTGCCCTATTCAGGGAACCTGGCCCCGGACGGGCATTGGGAGCACCAGGGCGCATGGAGCGCGGATACCTATTACGCGGACGTGGACGGCACTTGGACGGATAATTCGGTGAATGTTACCTATGCGGTTGATCCACGCAACCACAACGTACCCGGCGATGGCAAATTCGACCAGAGCAACATTCCGAGTGCAGTGGAATTGGCGGTTGGAAGGGTGGACTTCTACAACCTACCCGTATTTCCGCAGGGCGAAACGGCCTTGATGGCCAACTACCTCACCAAGCTGCACAACTGGAAGGTGAGAAACTTCACGGCTGTGGCCCGCGGCTTGGTGGACGACAACTTTGTGGGGCAGGGGCCTGGATTTGCCTCCATCGGATATCGCGGTTTCAGCCCGTTGGTGGGCCAGCAGAACGTCACGGACCAGGACTATTTCTCCACCCTTGCGAACCAGAGCTACCTGTGGAGCTACGGCTGCGGGGGCGGCTATTGGGATTCCGCCAATGGCGTGGGCAATTCCGGTGACTATGCCACGAAGAATGCCAAGAGCGTCTTCACCGCACTTTTCGGCAGTTCATTCGGTGATTTTGATTGCCAGAACGATTTCATGCGGTCTGCCTTGGGGAGTGGCACCATCCTTACCAGCTTTTGGGGGGGGATACCCAACTGGTTCTTCCACCACATGGGCATGGGGGAAACCATTGGCTATGCGGTGAAACTCACGGAGAATAACGTCAATGGGCTTTACACGCCAGCCAATGATGGCGCTGGGCAGGTGCACATAGCGCTGATGGGCGATCCCACTTTGCGCATGACCATGGTGGGGCCACCGTCAAATGTGGCGGGCAATGTCCAAGGCAACAACATCAACCTCTCCTGGACCGGCAGTTTGGACAATGTGGCCGGGTATCATGTCTACCGCTACGTTCCCGCCACCCAGTCCTGGCTTCGGGTTACCACCAACGCCGTTTTGGGAACCACGTTCACGGACATCGTTTCCGGGGCGGGTGGAACCATCCGCTACATGGTGCGGGCACTGAAGCTGGTTTCCACCGCCAGCGGCACTTATTACGACCTGAGCGTCGGAGCCATGGGCCAAGCGGTGGCAGGTGGTTCAGCATTGGACTGCTTGGGCATTCCGGGAGGCACAGCCTTGGCGGGAAGCCCGTGCAACGATGGTGATGCCTGCACGGTGAATGATGCGTGGGATGCCTCCTGCGAATGCAGCGGAACCTTCCAGGACCAGGATGGTGATGGCATTTGCAATGCCCAGGACAACTGCCCCGGTGTCCCCGGACAGATCGGGTCCCCATGCAACGATGGAAGCGCCTGTACGATCAACGATGTGCTCAACGCGAACTGCCAGTGTACCGGCACATTTCAGGACAGCGATGGCGACGGCATCTGCAACGCCTTGGACAACTGCCCGAACACGCCGGGGTCCATCGGCTCATCCTGCAATGATGGCGATCCCTGCACCACCGGGGACAAAGTGAACGCCAATTGCCAATGCACAGGCACTTTCCAGGATTCGGACGCGGACGGCATTTGCAATGCACAGGACGGATGCCCCACGATTCCCGGAACGGTGGGAACGCCCTGCGATGACGGGAGTGATTGCACGGAGAACGACGTGCTGAACAGCAACTGCCAATGTGCCGGTTCACCACTGCCGGATACGGACGGGGATGGCCTTTGCGATGCCCATGACAACTGCCCGAACGTGACCGGGGAAACGGGCTGGGATTGTGATGATGGCGACCCATGCACCACGGAAGACGAACTGGATGCCAATTGCGTTTGCGTGGGCATTCCGGCAAGCGACCAGGACAATGACGGCATCTGTGATGCCACGGACGATTGCCCAACCGAGCCCGGCCAAATTGGATCAACTTGCGATGATGGAAGCGACTGCACGGTGAACGATGTGCTCAATGCAGCCTGTCAATGCACCGGCACTTTTCAGGATGCGGACAACGACGGCACTTGCGATGCACAGGACGGTTGCCCGAACGATCCGAACAAGGTCGCGCCCGGCAATTGCGGTTGTGGGATGCCTGAGCCGGGAACAGCATGCAACGACGGGGACCCCAACACGGTGAATGATGCCGTGGACCTGAATTGCCAATGCACCGGCGAGGCGGCCGATTGCCAAGGCACGCCAAACGGTCCTGCACTGCCGGGCACACCATGTGATGACCAGGACACGGCCACATACAATGATACCTGGGCCCCGGATTGCGTTTGCACGGGCCAGTTGATGGACTGCAACGGAACCATCGGTGGGCCGGCGCTTCCGGGAACACCTTGCGATGATGGGAGCGACTGCACGGTGAACGATGCGTTCAATGCAGCATGCCAATGTACCGGCGTATTTCAGGATGCGGACAACGACGGCACCTGCGATGCACAGGACGGTTGCCCAAATGATCCGAACAAGGTCGCGCCCGGCAATTGCGGCTGTGGTTTGCCCGAGCCGGGAACAGCGTGCAACGACGGCGATCCCGCAACGGTGAATGATGCCGTGGACCTGAATTGCCAATGCACCGGCGAACCGGCCGATTGCCAAGGCACACCAAACGGCCCTGCACTGCCGGGCACGCCATGCGATGACCAGGACACGGCCACATACAACGACACCTGGACCCCGGATTGCATTTGCGCAGGCCAGTTGATGGACTGCACCGGAACCATCGGCGGACCCGCGCTACCGGGAACACCATGTGATGATGGGAATGCCTCCACGGGGAACGATGCTTGGTCACCCAACTGCGATTGCATTGGCTTGGCATTGGATTGTGCGGGTGTACCTGGGGGGCCAGCTTTGCCCGGAACCATTTGCAACGATGGCAACAACAATACCCTGGGCGACACTTGGACCAGTGATTGCCAGTGCGTGGGCTTGGTGGTGGATTGTTTGGGAGTGCCTGGCGGAGATGCACTCCCGGGTGATCCCTGCGATGATGGCAACCTGTTGACAACCGGTGATACATGGGGGACGGACTGCGAATGCATCGGCAATCCCGTGGATTGCGAAGGAACGCCCAACGGGCCAGCGTTGCCCGGAACAGCTTGCGATGACCTGGATCCCGCAACGGGGAATGACCTGTGGCAGCCGGATTGCATTTGTACCGGTGAGCCTCTGGATTGTGCGGGAATGCCGGGCGGGACGGCACTGCCGGGCACACCCTGCGATGATGGGGATGCCGGCACCGGCATGGACACATGGACGGCCACATGCACCTGCACCGGACTGCTACTGGATTGTGAAGGAGTGCCAGGGGGGGATGCCTTGCCAGGAAGCGCCTGTAATGACGGGGACCCGGGCACGGGCAATGACGCGTGGTCCGTTGAATGCACTTGCGCAGGGCAACCCTTTGACTGCCTCGGCACGGCTGGCGGTGCGGCATTGCCCGGGACGGCTTGCGATGATGGCGATATCAGCACCGGCAATGACACGTGGACAACCGCATGCGTTTGCACGGGTGCTCCTTATGATTGCCTTCAACAGCCGGGAGGTACGGCAATGCCCGGTACGCCATGCAATGATGCGGACCCAACAACCGGAAGCGATACCTGGAGCTTGGCCTGCATCTGTTCAGGCTTGCCGTACGATTGCGCAGGGCTTGCGGGCGGATCTGCATTTGTGGACGGATGCGGGCAATGTGCCGGGGGCAATACCGGCATCACCCCCGATCCCGATGCCGACATGGACGGCGTGTTGGATTGCCATGACAATTGCTTGACGGTGGCCAACAGTGGGCAACAGGATTTTGATCAAGACGGCGTGGGTGATGCATGTGACAATTGCCCTTGGATGTTCAACCCGGACCAGGCGGATGCGGACCAGGATGGCATTGGGGACGCGTGCAGCACTGTATCCATCAATGATGTGCCCGGATCCCTTGGCATTGGTTGCTATCCGAACCCCACTGGGGGCATGCTGTACATCAGCGCTCCGGATGCAGCCGTGAAGCAAGTCTTGTTGTACGATCTGGTAGGACAGCTCGTGCTCGCCCGGGACTACAGCCATGAAGTGGATCTTGGAGGGCTGCCGCCAGGAACTTATATGCTGGAGTTAAGGGCTGGTTCCGGGCAGGTTGCGGCCCGTGTACGGATCGTGAGACAATAGGCCGCTGGCGGAGCAGAACGCCTTGTTGGACGGGCTGATCAAGTGATTTGTCTTATTGGTGAACCATGGGCGTAACCCATGCGTTCGGGGTTGCGCTATAAGGTCTCCTGCTCCTTTGTTTGCCGGTCCTCCCACCAAGGTCGGCGAATGGTCAGGCAAGACCAAGTCCCAGATGGTGAAACAGATCCTTTCCGCGGTTACCGGGTTGCTCCTCTCGGCCACCATGCTTGCACAGTCCTACTCGCAGGCGGCCTCGGTGCAGATGTCGGCCACGGTGCAGAGCAGCCCTGCACGCATCACGGTGCAGTGGCAACCTTACGCTTCTGCCACCAACTACACGGTGTACCGCAAGCTTAAGGACCAACAGACCTGGGGCAGCAGTGTGGCCAGTGTGGGAGGCAGTGTCAACCAGTATGTGGACAACGACGTTTCCGTGGGCGTTTATTATGAGTACAAGGTGGTGCGGACAGCCGGTACTACCGGTACGGGTTACATCAGTTCAGGCATCAATCTGGATCCCGTTGAAGACCGCGGGGTGATGGTGCTTTTGGTGGACAACGACATTTCCGGCGGATTGACCTCCGAGCTGCTGCAGCTGCAGGAAGACCTGCAAAATGACGGGTGGCGCGTGATCCGCCATGATGTTTCGCGCTCCACGGCCGTTACGGCGATTCGCTCGCTCATTCAAGCAGACTACAATGCGGATCCCACCGGGGTAAAAGCGGTGTACATCATCGGCCACGTGCCCGTTCCTTACTCGGGAAACCTCAATCCCGACGGGCATGGCGACCACAAAGGCGCGTGGCCGTGCGATGGCTACTACGGGGAGATGAACGGAACTTGGACCGACAACACCGTGAACAACAGTTCCGCCCAGCAATCCCGGAATTACAATGTGCCCGGGGATGGAAAGTTTGACCAAAGCGATTATCCCAGCGCAATCGAGCTGGAAGTGGGCCGTATCGATTTCTGGAACATGGGCACCCCTTGGTATTCCTTCCCTTTCAGTGAAACGGAGCTTACCCGGCGGTACCTGAACAAGGCCCATGCCTACAAGACACGCCAGTTCGTGCCGCAGGTTCGCGGCATTGTATTCGACAATTTCCAAGACGCGCCCGATCCGTTGGCAGGTTCCGGGTACCGGTGCATCCCTGCGCTGGTAGGGGCATCCAACACCACCAACTGCGATCCAGCAGGAACACAGTTTTCCACCTTGCTGAACGGCCAGAGCTATCTGTGGACTTATGCAAGCGGCGGTGGCACTTGGGTGAGCGCGTACAACGTGGGAACCAGCGATGATTATGCCGCCACCTCCTTCGGCGGGATCTTCAACATGTCCTTTGGCAGCTATTTCGGCGACTGGGACGTTACCAACAGCTTTCTCAGGGCCACCATTGCCAGCGGCAATGGGTTGACAAACGTTTGGTCCGGGGTCCCCAATTATTGGTTCCAGCACATGGGCATGGGCGACAATGTGGGTTACAGTACGTTGGTGTCCATGAACAACACCACGCTGTATTCGCCCCAGAACGGCGGGTTCCAAGGCAGCCCGTACAACAGGGTGCACATGGCCTTGATGGGCGACCCCAGTTTGCGCATGACCGTGGTGCCCAGGCCCTCCAACTTGCAAGTGGGCAACAGCAACGGGCTGGCGGCATTCAGTTGGAGCGCGCCCATGGGTGCCGTGGACGGTTACCATGTGTACGAGGTAAATCAGGCCACGGGAAGTTTGGTAAGGCTGACGCCAACGCCCGTTACCCAAACCAACTTCAGCAGTCCGGCGGTCCCGTTCGTGAACGGAAAGCGGTACATGGTGCGCGCCGTGAAATTGCAGACCACGAACACGGGTAAATTCTACGATCTCTCACTGGGCGTGCAAGCAACGGCCTCCGGAACCGCCACTGCGGATTGCAACGGCGTGGTTGGAGGCCCGGCGGTGGTGGGCAGTTCCTGCAACGACGGGAATGCCTGCACCGTGAATGATGTGCTGGACGCCAACTGCCAATGCGCAGGGACGCCCAGCCCGGACACGGATGGCGACGGTATTTGCAACGCCCAGGACAATTGCCCGAACGTGCAGGGACAGATCGGCTCCTCTTGCAATGATGGGAATGCTTCCACCATCAATGATGTATTGAACAGCAACTGCCAATGCGTGGGAACAGCGGTCACCCTGGACTGCAACAGCGTGCCCAACGGCCCTGCCATGCCAGGCACCGCCTGCAACGACAACGATCCGAACACGATCAATGACGTGCTGCAGCCCAACTGCGTATGCGCTGGCACACCCGCGAACTTCGATTGCAACAACGTGCCGAACGGCCCTGCGGTTCCGGGCACGGCCTGCAACGACGGCAACGCAAACACAGGTAACGATACGTGGACTGCGAACTGCCAATGCGTGGGCCAAGTGATCGATTGCAATGGCACGGCAGGCGGCAATGCATTGCCCGGCAGTTCCTGCAATGATGGCAACGCGAACACCATCAACGACACATGGAACAGCAACTGCCAATGTGTTGGTGTTCCGGCGAACTATGACTGCAACAACGTGCCGAACGGCCCTGCGGTTCCGGGCACGGCCTGCAACGACGGCAACGCAAACACCGGCAATGATACATGGACTGCGAACTGCCAATGCGTGGGCCAAGTGATCGATTGCAATGGCACGGCAGGCGGCAATGCATTGCCCGGCAGTTCCTGCAATGATGGCAACGCGAACACCATCAACGACACGTGGAACAACAACTGCCAATGCGTGGGAACAGCGGTCACCCTGGACTGCAACAGCGTGCCCAACGGCCCTGCCATGCCAGGCACCGCCTGCAACGACAACGATCCGAACACGATCAATGACGTGCTGCAGTCCAACTGCGTATGTGCTGGTACACCCGCGAACTTCGATTGCAACAACGTGCCGAACGGCCCTGCGGTTCCAGGCACGGCCTGTAACGACGGCAACGCAAACACCGGCAACGATACGTGGACTGTGAACTGCCAATGCGTGGGCCAAGTGATCGACTGCAACGGCACGGCCGGCGGCAGTGCATTGCCCGGCAGCTCGTGCAATGATGGCAATGCGAACACCATCAACGATACATGGAACAGCAACTGCCAATGCGTGGGAGTTCCGGCGAACTATGACTGCAACAACGTGCCGAACGGCCCTGC
>JAFDZG010000299.1 GCA_018267065.1 Bacteroidota bacterium | reverse complement strand
GCGGACCCCGCCAGAAAGAGGGTGACGCCGACCACCAGCACGCCTTTGCGCCCGAAAAGGTCGGCCAGTTTGCCGTACAGCGGGATGGTCACCGTTTGTGCCAGCAAGTAAATGGAGAAGACCCAGGAGATCTTGTTGAAACCGCCCAGGTCCGACACGATCTGCGGAAGCGCCGTGGCCACGATGGCGATGTCCATGGCGGCCAACATCATGGTGAGCATCAAGGCCGCAAGCACCCAGCCCCGCTTCATGCCCGCCTTTCCTGCCATCGGGCATCAAAAGTAGGTGCGCAACTTCGCCCGGTTTCCGGTACGGTGCGGCCCCCCGCTACATTTGGCCGCCATGGCAGGCATCCTGCTCACTTGCGGCTACATCGCGCTTTTCCTGTACCTCATCGGGCGATGTTCCTTTTTCCGCGTGGAAGAGCTCAACCGAAAAACGGTTGGTGCCCTGTTCCTGCTCAAGGTTTTGGCGGGCACGGCATTGTGGGGGATCTACACCTTCCATTACAACGACCGCGCCAATTCCGACATCTTCAAGTTCTTCGATGACGGCAACGTGATGTTCAGCGCCTTGCCCGCCCACCCTGGGGATTTCCTCCGGATGATGCTGGGCATCGGCAACGACACGCCCTACTTCACCGACCACTACTACGCGGTGATGAACAATTGGCACCAGCGCTATGACACCGGGTACTACAACGACGCGCACACCATGATCCGCTTCAACGCGCTGGTGCGGCTGTTCTCCTTTGGCGTGTACCACGTACACACCGTGTTTGCGGCATTCTTCGGCCTCGTGGGCCTGTTGGCGATCTACAAGGCGTTCATCCGTTTTGTGCCCGGACTGGGGCCATGGCTGGCCGCCGGCGTGTTCTTATGGCCCAGCGTGTTGTTCTGGAGCAGTGCCCCCCTGAAGGAAACACTTTTGTTCTTTGGCCTCGGCATTTTTCTGCTGCAAGTGTTCCGTGCGATGGAAGGCCGGCTTCCATGGCGCGGTTGGGCCATCATGCTCCTCGGCCTCTTGGTGCAGCTCAGCCTGAAGTCGTATGTGCTGGCCTCCATGCTGCCCGGCTTAGTGGCGTTTTGGTGGTGCCGCCGCACGGGCAACAACCGGGTGGCGTTGAAGTTCCTGTGTACGCATGCCGTTGCGCTGGCGGTGGTGCTTGGCCTGCCCCATGTTGTTCCGCACACGGACGTCATTCCCCTGATCCACCAGAAACAACGGGACATGTTCGGGCTGGCAAGCGCCACCAATCCTTCCAGTTTCATTGCCGTTCCCGCCATGGAACCCGGTTTGGCGGGCTTGGTCAACTACGTTCCCCGGGCGCTCTACCTCACCTTCCTGTCGCCCTTCACCCAATGGAACAGCGGGATCCTGGGATTGGTGGGGGCGTTGGAGAATGCCGTCTTGCTTCTCTTGGTGCCGATTGCCCTGTGGATCGCCAGGAAGCGCACCCTGATACCCATGCCTTTAGTGCTCTATTGCGCAGCTTTCTGCCTGCTGTTGGGCCTTCTGGTGGGCTGGACCACCCCCGTGGTGGGCGCCTTGCTGCGCTACCGCGTACCGCTCCTCCCCTTTTGGTCGCTGGCCCTGCTGCTGATCGCCGATCCGAACCGGCTGCGCCTGTCCTTTAGCCCCGGAAAAACATGAAAACACCGCTGTTGCTGCTTTCGGCCGTATCGCTGCTGAATGCCTGCGCCTATAAGAACAAGGAGGCTGACCTGGTGGTGCGCAACGCCCGGATCATCACGATGGACGGCCATGATACGGTGGCCACGGCCATGGCCATCAAGGACGGGCGCATCTTGGAACTGGGCGCGGAATACCAGATCCTGAACCGTTACCGGGCCAAAACGGTGTATGATGCCGGGACGCGCGTGATCTATCCGGGCTTCATCGACGGCCACTGCCATTTCCTGGGCTACGGGCTGAACAAGCAAAAGGTGGACTTGTCCGGTGCGCAGAACTGGGGCGAGGTATTGCAGCGCGTGCGCGCCTTTGCCGCCGCACACCCGGGCACTGGCTGGATCCTGGGCCGCGGGTGGGACCAGAACCTTTGGCCCGGCAAACAGAACCCTGACAATGACAGCCTGAACGTGTTGTTCCCCGGCCGGCCGGTGCTGCTGCAACGCATCGACGGACATGCCGCAGTAGTGAACCAGGCCGCGCTGGACGGGGCCGGCCTGAACGCGCAAAGCGCCATTGCCGGCGGGCTGCTGGAAAAGCGCGAAGGCAAGCTCACGGGCCTGCTGACGGACAATGCGGTGGGCGTGTTCCAGAAAATTTTCGATGATGCGGATGAAGCCACCAAGCGCAAGGCCTTGCTGGACGCCCAGCGCGATTGCATGGCCGCCGGCCTCACCATGGTGTGCGATGCCGGGCTGGACGCGGGCACCATTGACCTGATGCGGCGCATGCAGGAGGAAGGCTCCCTGAAGATCCGCATCTATGCCATGCTCGCGGATGACAGTGCCAACTTCAGCAAGTATGAAAGCGGACCGTACATAAGTGACCGCTTGGTGGTGCGCGCCGTGAAATGCTATGCGGACGGTGCCCTTGGTTCCCGCGGAGCCTTGCTCATCAAGCCGTACAGCGATGACCCTGGAGCGGGCCACGGCCTTCAACTGTCATCGCGGGAACACTTCCTGAAAGTGGCTGAATGGTGCAAGGCCCACGGCTTCCAGATGGCCACGCACTGCATCGGCGACAGTGCCAACCGGCTGCTGCTCGGCGTGTACGGCGAAGTGCTCGGCGGCACCAACGACCTGCGCTGGCGCATCGAACATGCCCAGTGCATGGATCCCGCCGATTTTCAGTTGTTCGGCAAATACAACATCATCCCCAGCGTGCAACCCACGCACGCCACCAGCGACATGCTCTGGGCCATTGACCGGCTGGGACCGGAACGGCTGGCCAATGCGTATGCCAACAAGCGGCTGATGCAGCAGAACGGCATGGTGGCGCTGGGCACGGACTTTCCGGTGGAAGGCATCGACCCGCTGAAAACCTTTTATGCCGCAGTGGTGCGCAAGAACGCCGATGGCGTGCCTCCGGAGGGATTCCAAATGCGCGACGCGCTCAGCCGGCAGGATGCCTTGCGCGGCATGACCTTTTGGAACGCCATGGCAACCTTCACGGAAAAGGACCTGGGCTCGCTGGAGCCCGGCAAGCGCGCCGATTTCGTGGTGCTGGACCGCGATCTATCCACTACGCCGGAACCGGAACTTCCGCAGACCAAGGTGATCGCCACCTTCATCAACGGGGAACAGGTTTACGGAGATTGAACAAGGCCCTGGGGCAAACCATCGATCAATTGCAAGGCCCAATTGTAGCCTATCTCCCCGATCGCGTCGAGCTTGCCCAGCTCGAACATGTTGAAGCGGGACAGTTCCGGCGGTTCCACGAACAGGCGGCAGCCGCGCGCCGAGCGCACCACCATCTCCCGGAAGTTGAGGTGCCAGATGCGGTCCAT
>JAFDZG010000298.1 GCA_018267065.1 Bacteroidota bacterium | reverse complement strand
TCCTCGCCGTTCTGCACGTTTTGGTTGCAAATGAAGGACAAGCCCGTGGCGGTGGGATGCACGTAATCCACGTTGTTGTTCTCCGCAATGAAGCCGTAGTCCACGCCGGTGGCCGTGTTCTTGTACACTTGATTGTTGTACGCTCCGGTAGAGCTCACCACCACGCCTTCCGCTTCCGCGTGAGGGCTTGTTGGCTTCGAAAAGCGGTTCTCTTCGATCTTGAAGGCATTGGTATTGTAAGCGTAAATGCCGCGGTGCAATCCTTGGAAATACACATCATCCACGGTCAGGTCCACTTCGCGCCCGCCCACCACGAACCTGTTGCGCAAAATGGATCCGTTGTTCACGGCATCCGTATAGATCCCGCATACGTTATTCTCGAAGTAAGAGTCCTTGACCGAATACCCGATGCTCGAGGTACTGCTGCTGCCAACCCGAATGCCATGGTCCAAGCCGATGAACCGCGAGGGCAGCAACGAAGCATCAGGGCATACGGGAACTGGTTGACCGGAACCCAGCTCGCAGGCAGGTAACAATTCAGCGCATTGGCCACTTACGCGGAAGCTCGCATCCAAGCTGAATATGCCCCGGCCAAGGAGGGCACTTGAATTGATGCCGCTTGGCCCCGATACTTGCGAATTGATGAAGTCGCATTGGATGAAATTGATCCCTTGGACCTTGTTCAGCCTGGCATGTGCGTCAAAGTCATCGTTGCCGCGGTAGTTGTCATCCACAATGAACTCCGCATGCTGGAAGTAGCTGTTGTTATCCTTGGTAATGGTTGAATTGCTTGGCAGGAAGTTACGGTACTTCTTGAACTCAACCCCGACCCGGCAATTCCGGAAGGTGGCGCCAACATCATTCAATGAACCCTGTACCTGCACCACGCCACCTTGGGCAGACTTCACTAGCGGGTCGCCACATGAAACACCCGTGAGCGCATGCTCGATGACCGCGCCGTTCTTCAGGATGACTAAACCTTGGTAAGTGGGGTTGTTTGCAGGGTATTGGTGTTGGTTGGTGGTACCCCAGGCTTGGATGCCTTGCCACATCTCACCACACAGGTTTGTTATCAATCCTTCATCCACAATTAACCTCCCCCCCTGTTTGACGATGATTTTTCCGCCAGATGGTATATGGACGCGGCATTTAATTGTTAGGGTTGCACCAGGTTCAACAATAACATTACCTTTTAGTTTTTTACTACTCAACCATGTTGTATTTTGACTAATTGTTATTGTAGAAAACGAATCAAAAGTGCAGTAATCTTTCATTACTGTATTAACAATTGTACCACTATAAGAAGTCAAGGCATTGCCATCCAGATAGTAATGCACCCTTCCTAATTGGCATTCAGATAATCCAGCACCTATGTAATTATAACCCAGCGGAAAATAATCCATCATGTTCGTACTGGTACCAACATCAGGGCAATCTTGTCCATTAGGGTCATTATCTGAGCAACCATCACATTGATATACCGAGCCTGCGCCAGAACTAGGACAGTAAAAACAGTTCATGAAATTATGGCTCAGTCCAAAAGCATGCATTAACTCATGCATGAAGTGCTGAGGTATTCCCCAGTGGCCCTGGGTGGGACCGTTAGCAAGAAAATGAGAATACCATGAGCCAGAATGCAGCCAACCTTGTACACCAATCCCGCTGGCCTGACCAGAGCAACATCCATTTGGTCCGCGCAAAAAGACATGTTCTACTTCGTACTTGTCTGACCAGGTAAGTCCATAATTATCAAGGTCATTAATCACATAATCATTATATGCCCCTGAATTGTCAGGCAGCATCCAATCCGAGTCATGAGGATGGAAATAAATCCCTACCAAAGATAGTCGCACCCTGGAATCAATAATGTAAGGAGATGTGCCATAGGGTTGTAAAGCACCGTTTACTTCTATCTGTTGTGGACCAAGGTTAGCTAATTGGGTATTGGTGCTATTTACAACTCCTTCCAAATATGCAATATGGTCAGGGGTGTTTTGGAAATTACCGGTGCCATCATCCTTCTGGAAAACATGCAGTGCAATCCTCACTGTTTTAACCGGTGTGTGATCCGGTATGATGGGTGCATAGTTTATACTTACACCACAAGCTGTACTTAGTGCTTGTGGTTCAGGTCCTTGGGGCGGCTGGGAGCAATATCCACCTCCCTGGGCCAAGACTTCACCTTGCATCAGAAGCCACCCAAGAAAGGCGAATAGCAAGAATTGTTTAAGACACCTGCGCGCGCGGCTGTGTGTGTGTGTGTGTGTGTGTGTGTGTGTGTCCATCACGTTGGATGCAACTGAAACACCAAGCTGTTGTGTTCTCATGGCTATGTCAAGGATTGGGGGTTTGGAAATGAGGCAACGGTGACAAGGTAGTGTTATTTTTTCAAAAGCACACGATCACTTTCTCGCTTCAGGTATAAATGCGCAGGTTGTAGTAAGGGCATCCTTCATTTGACCTTGGGCTGGACAGCAACGCTGCTACCTTCGCCCATCGCCCGCCCGCTCACATACGCCGCCATCGACATCGGTTCCAACGCCGTGCGGCTGCTTGTGGGAGAGGTGGTGGAGCGCGAGGACCATCCGGTGATCAAGAAGATCTCGCTGGTGCGCGTGCCCATCCGCTTGGGCGAGGATGTGTTCGACACCTGCGCCATCGGCAACGCGAAGCGCGACCAGTTGATCAAATCACTGAAAGCATTCCGCCTGCTGGGCGAAGTGTACGGCGTGCCATACCTGCGCTGCTGCGGCACCAGCGCCATGCGCGAAGCCACCAACAGCGCTGATGTGATCACCCGCGTGGAGATGGAAAGTGGCGTACACATCGAAGTGATCGACGGCACCACGGAAGCCGACTTGATCATGAGCACCTTCTGGACGCAGGACCTGCTGAAGGACCGCAGCTACCTGTACATCGACGTGGGCGGCGGCAGCACGGAACTCACCTGGATCGAAAAAGGGCAACGCAAACGCTCCGCGTCATTCCCGTTAGGCACCGTGCGCATGCTGAAGCACAAGGTGGATGAGGGCGTTTGGACGGAGATCAACGCCTTTCTGGGCGAACTGCTCGAGCAACACGGACAGCTCGCTGGCATCGGCACGGGCGGCAACATCAATCGCTTGTTCAAGGAAAACAGGAACAGTTACGGGCAACCGCTCTCACGCACCGACATCAGCAAGCAACGCGAACGCATCGCAGCCTTCAGCTTGGAGGACCGCGTGAAGAAGCTCCGCCTGCGCCCTGACCGCGCGGACGTGATCATCCCGGCGGCGGACATCTTCCTGCGCATCATGGAAGCAGCGGGCATTGAGGAGGTCTTCGTACCCAAGGTGGGCTTGGCGGACGGGATCATCTATGACCTGTACACGAAGCAGTATGGGCGGGCCAGCTATGCGGCAGCGCAGGTGTAGGTGATCGATGACGGGTGGCAGATTGGTCCACAGGATGGTCCTGCATTGAAATTGCCGGAAACCGCCGGAGGCGGGGCAAGGATTCCGCACTCGCGAAAAACGCGAGCGCGGGCTTCGCGGGGGGACGGGTGGCAGATTGGTCCACAGGATGGTCCTGCATTGAAACCGCCGGAGGCGGGGAAGAAGGTACGCTCTCGCGAAAAACGCGAGCGCGGGCTTCGCGGAGAAGGCGAGTGCGTGCTTTGGTGCAAACCGGATTGAATCCAGAACGATCGCCTCAAGTTCGACCAAGGCGCATACGAAATTTCGCCTGTGTGAAGTTGTATGGTCAGGCCGCCTCCTGTTCACGGTTGCGTCCGGAGAAGTTCATGTCAATTCAAACACCCATGTACCATGGACCGTTGCTTTGCGTTCTCCTGCCTGCTTATTGCTGCTACAACCTTGTCGGCAGCACCCACCACCCATGAAGTCTTCGTGCATTTTGGCAAGGACGACTTCGCATTGAATGACGAGGCCATTGCCGGGCTGGAGCAATTTCTTTCCTCCATCAAGCTCGAAGGCGACTTCCGGTTCTCCGTGGAAGGCCATACCGACAGTGACGGCAGCTTTGTGTACAATGACACGCTTGCGGCCGAACGTGCCCGCACCGTCCGCAACTTCCTCGTAGGACGGGGTATTGCGGCGAATTTGGTGTCATTGGGGTCCCGGGGCAAGCGAGCGCCCATGGCCAGCAACTCAAATCCTTCCGGCATGGCCATCAACCGGAGGGTGCGCGTGGTTTTCACAAGCTATCAGTTTGGACATTTGGACGAACTGCGTGCTGCACTGCAGGAGGGGCGCCAGCAACAGTTCACCATCGACCCTGGCATGAGCAGTACGATCACGGGTGCCGCTGGCACTTCCGTTTCATTCCGGGCCAATGCCTTCACAACGCTGGCTGGCCAACCCGTCGAAGGCCCAATTCGCATCGAACTTACCGAGGCGCTTGATGCTTTGGGCATGATCTCCTATGGGCTGAGCACCCGCTGTGACGACCGTTTGCTCGAGACGGACGGCATGGTACGCATACTCGCCTGGGACACGACAGGAGCGGAAGTGCAGTTAATACCCACCTCACCGATGACCGTGACCATGCCCGCTGAAAAACGGAAACCCGGCATGCAGCTTTTCCTGAGCGACTCCGGTGCCAACTGGAATGCGGCCATCACAGTTCCCAGCGGCGGCCAAACCGTGCCGGACGCCATTCCTGCAGTATACGCGCGCCGGATCGTTCGTGAACTGCCAGTGTATAAAGAAGACCAACGGGGAATACCCATAAAGCCATCGATACCAGTTATGCCCAAGGCCCCGTCGCCCATTCCACCTCCCTCCTTCAAAAGGCCATGGTGGGGATTTCTCCAGCCCGGAAAATTCCACGATCAGGAACAGCGTGCCGAAGCACATTACAACGACAGGAAACAAGAGGTTGAACAACGCTACCAGCACCGGGTAGAACGCTACCGGATTGACAAGGTGGATTTCCCGAATGCCATGGCCCGTTACGCAGTGAAGAAAGCCACATGGGATTCCCTGAAACAATTGGAGTACACCGCTTGGCGGAAAGATGTTTACGAGCCTGCCTTGGCGCGTTTCAATGCTGCGCAACGAGCGCTGGATGAACCATATGAACAGGCACTGGCCGCTTGGAAAACCCAGCGGGATTCAGCGCGCCAGGCATGGGCCGACACTGTACGGACCCTGACCAGCGAGTCGCTCTCGAACTACGTTTACACGACATCGTGGCTGGGATGGATCAATTGCGACCGTTTCTTTAGTGTGCCCGAGGACAGGAAAGCACCTGTGATAGCACACACCAAGCCCGGAGTTGAGATGCATGCCTACGTGGTGTTTACCGCCATGCGCATGCTGTTGAACATGGAACCGGGAGATCATGGCGAATACGTTTCGCCCCCGGTTCCCATCTCTGAACCGGCAGTAATTTTCGCCTTCGTGGTAAAAAATGGGCAAGCGCAACTTTGTGTGACACCTGTTGTTGCAGGTGAAGTACCTGAATTGGAGTTTTCGCCAAGTACGGTTGCACAAGTAGATCAACGATTGGCTGAGCTGGCCGGTAATTGAACACTGACGGGCAGTTCGGACAGCATGGAAAAGCAGCGTTTGCCTCTGAATGCATCTATGTACGGCAATCACTGGCTGAGGCGCCCGAAGCCAGCGCTACTCCTCTTTCTTCAGCCACGCCTGCACCATGCGGAGTTGGCCGTAGCTGTACAGCTCCCCGAAGTGGCCGCGGGCACCGTTGAGGTCCTTCTCCGGGAAATC
>JAFDZG010000297.1 GCA_018267065.1 Bacteroidota bacterium | reverse complement strand
GATCACGATCAGCCCTACACCGCGCACAGCACGGGGATGCCCTTCTCGTTGGTGAGCAGCTCCTGTTTCTCCTTGTCGGCGATCTTCTTGTGCTCACCGCTGGCCATGGCCATAACGGCGATGCAGCCTGCGCCCACCTTATGGGCGTACCGGATGGTGAGCGTGGCAAAGCCTTCAAAGTGCTTGCCAACGGGCTCGTTCACTTCGTTGTACCGTACGCCTTCCTTCTTCAACCGGTCGATCATGGCCACCTTGTTCTTCAACAAGGCATTGCTGGTGGATTCACCTTCCACCAATTGCTGGTACACGTCCACTTCGGCGCCATACGCTTTGGCCAATAAGCAAACAGCGTCCAACAGAGGCTTGATGTCCGTATGGCCTGCCACCGGCATCACGATCCGGTCCATCGCCACCTTGCGCTTGGAGTACAGTTGCACCACCAGCGTGGGCACCGGCACCGTGCGCACCAGTTTCAACATGTCCGAGCCTAGCATCTCCTGGCGCAAGCCCTGCACGCCGTGTGTGCCGGCCACCATCAGTTTGCAGCCTTTGCCGGCCTCGGTGACGATTTCCTTCATGAAGGCACCTTCACGCTGCAGCTTGTCCACTTTTACGCCCAAGCCGGACAAATTGCCCAATACGTCAGCATGTGCCTTGGCCAGGTCCGCACCATCCCCTTTTGCGTCCTTTTTGCCCAGTGCATGAAAGAGGGTCACGCTTCCGGAAGTTTGCTTCGCGATGTGGCCGGCGTATGCAAGGGCAACGTCAGCTGCCAGCGTCAGGTCGGTCGGGCAAAGGATGTTCATCAATGGTTATTGAATTGAACCCCAATACTACACCAATTCGGGAACATACGCCGTGGAAACGCCAAATCAGGCTGTTGCACGGCAGGGTTGAAAACGGTGCAGGCCAAGGTGCCTGCCACGGCCTACCGTTTGGGTTCCAGCCCTGCGCAGTGCTGTTTGATCAGGCTGTCCACATTGGCCCCGTCGCCCATGGCTTTGGCCAATGAAAGGTCGTTGCAGGCCTTGTCCCGATCACCCTTGCGCAGATAGAGCAATGCGCGCGTGCGCAATGCAAAGGGGTTGGAGGCATCGCCTTTCAGGCTTCGGTTCACCGTGGCCATGGCCTCCGCATCGCGGTCCAATTGGAGCAGGGCGTATGCTTTGTTGCTGAGCACCACGGGTTCGTCCTTGTCGATCTCCAAGGCTTTGTCAAAGGTGGCCAGCGCTTCGTTGTAGCGCTCCAACCGGTTCAGTTCATATCCTTTGTTGCTCCAGTTCCCGATGTCGTCCGGCAGTATGGCGCACAATTTTTCCAGTATGTCGAGGCTGCCCTGGAGGTCTCCCGATTCATCCAGCAACCGTGCCAGGAGCTTCATGGCAGCGGGGTCGTCCGTGCGGTCCGCAATGCCGAGCTTCAGGTCTGAGATGGCCTGTTGGCTGCGCCCTGAGGCCGCTTCCGCGGTGCCGCGCAAGACCAAGGTTTGCCGCTGAAGCTCCGGCTTCTTGCTCCTCTTCAATGCGCGCGTGGTGAAGTGGATCGTGGCAGCGTGGTCATCGGTGCGGGAAGCGTAGAGCGCCCGCTGGTAATTGGCTTGCGGGTGCAGGCTGTCCAGCTCCAAGGAGCGGTTCACGTCTGCCAGGAACTGCGTGTACTTGCCTTGGTAGTACCACCCCCTGGCGCGCGCCGCCAAGGCATCGGCAGTGGCGCCAAGGCCCACGGCCAAGTTGTATTTCTGCATGGCCCGGGAAGGCTGGTTGACCTCCAGCAGGCTGTCTCCCTGAAAAATGAAGCGCTTGGCATCGGGCCCGCCCTGCGCAGCGGAACAAATGGCAACCAAGGGCGCTGCAAGCAGGAGCAGGATGCGGTGGTGCATGTTCCACAAAGTTAAACCTGCCGAACCGATCAACTGGTTCGTGGTACGGGTACGATGTCCAAAGGTGCGGTCTGCCCAGCCTCCAGCAGGTGGCGGCCTGCTTCGGCGATCATGGCCGCATTGTCCGTGCAGTAGGCGAAAGGCGGAATGAACACTTCCACACCCTCGCGTTCGCCGAGTTCCTGTAGCCTTTCGCGCAAGCCGCTATTGGCGGCAACACCACCCGCAATGCCCACCGAAGAAACCCGGTGCAGGCGGATGGCCCGGCGGGTCTTTGCCAGCAGGTGGTCAATGATGGCGCTTTGCAGGGATGCGCACAGGTCGTTCAGTTCCGTTCGGGCAAAGCCCGGCTGCTTGCTTTCCTCCCGCCGCACCAGCGCCACAAAAGCGGTTTTGATGCCGCTGAAGCTCAGGTCCAAGCCTTCAATGGCCGGTTTGGGCAACTGGAACCGGTGGGGATCTCCCAGTTTGGCATGCATGTCCACCAGGGGGCCGCCGGGGTAGGGCAGGCCCAGCACTTTGGCGCCCTTGTCGAAGGCTTCGCCCGCGGCATCGTCAAGCGTGGTGCCGATCACCTCCATGTCCAAAGGGGAACGCACCAGCACCAATTGGCTGTGGCCGCCGCTCACGGTAAGGTTCAGGAAGGGGAATGAAGGCGAAGGCCGGTTGCTTCCGTCGCGGATGAAGTGTGCCATCACATGTGCATGCACATGGTTCACGGCCAACAGCGGGATGTTCAAGGCTTGTGCCAAGGAACGGGCGAAGCAGGTGCCAACAAGCAGTGCGCCCACCAGTCCGGGGCCCCGGGTAAAGGCCACGGCGCCCAGGTCTTCCTTGGCAATGCCTGCGGTGCGGAGCGCTTCAGCCACCACCGGGACGATGTGTTCCTGGTGGGCACGGCTGGCCAGTTCAGGCACCACGCCGCCCCATTTGGCATGCACCTCCTGGCCGGCCACCACATTGCTGCGCAACAGGCCGTCCACCAGCACCGCGGCGGCGGTTTCGTCGCAGGAACTTTCTATGCCAAGGAGGATGGTGGGCACGGGGAGGGGAGCGGCGGATAAATTTGGCCCTTTGGGCCTGATAGTTGCAAGATAGGGCCCGAAGCTAAGCAGAGATGGCACGGGGAGCAGAAAGGCCAAAGCGGCCCTGGCGCGCGGGGCGCCGGGTTTTCCGCGTGCTGGCCGTGCTGGTGCTCCTGATCGCCGCCACCGTTCTGGCCCTGTTGACGCCGGAGGTGCAGACCTGGCTTGCGGGCAAGCTCAGTGCCTCCTTGAGCAAGCAGCTGGGCACGGACATACACATCGACCGCGTGGAGCTGCGCCTCTTCGGCCCCAACCGCCTCCATGGTGTTTTCATCGCTGACCTCACCGGTGATACGTTGATCGCTGCGGACGAAGTATGGGTGCGCGGCCTGCGCATACACCGCACAGGCCGGCAAGTGCGGGTGAAACGACTGGAGCTGCACCGTTCGCGCTTCAACCTGCGAAAGGCCGAAGGCGACAAGCACAGCAACCTCACCAACCTGCTCAGCAAGCTGGAAGGCGCATCCAGCGCGGACACGGCTGCTTCCGAACCGTGGATCATCAAATGCGGGCAGGTGGACGTCCGCGACCTGCACTTCACGTACAACGACCGCAACTACCACACGCTGCCCTTCGGTGTGGACGTGGACCATGTTGACATTCCGGCGGCGCAGATCCACGGGCACGACCTGCTGGTGGCGGGCGATTCCATCCTGTTCCAGTTCGATGCCATGCAGTTCAAGGACCGCAGCGGCCTGGACGTGGAGCATTTAAGCGGCGCGGCGCGCGTGGCCCCGCGCGGCATCCGGGTGAACGGGCTGCACTTGGTGACCGGAGGCCCGCACAAGGGATCCGCAGGAAGCGACATCCGCGGCGACGTGGACCTGCGCACGCAAAGCCTGGACGACCTGGACGAGTTCACCAGCCAAGTGCGCATCGCCTTGGACCTGGACAGCTCCCGGCTGCAGTTCGCGGATGTGGCCCTCTTCGCGCCGGACCTGGAAGGCATGAACTATGTCCTTGCGCTGAGCGGGAAAGTACAGGGCCGTGTAAATGCCATGAAGGGGCGGGGCATGGAACTTCGCTTTGGGAACCGGTCCGTGTTCCGCGGGGACGTGGAAATGACCGGCCTGCCGGATTTCCAAAACACGTTCATCGTGCTCGATGCATCGGAGATCCTCACGGATCCGGCAGACCTGGCCACCCTGCCCGTGCCGCCGTTCAAGGCGGGGGGCAGGCTGGAAGTGCCGCCGGAAGTGCAACGCTTGGGCCGCATGGCCTTCGCAGGCAACTTCACGGGCTTCGTAAATGCCTTCACCACATACGGTAGCGCCTCTTCCGCGGCAGGCACGCTGCGCAGCGACATTTCCTTTGAGCGGGACACCGTGAGCAAATTCTTCCAGTTGAAGGGACGGCTGGCCACCGACGGCTTCAACCTGGGCATGGTGCTGGCCACGGAAGCCATTGGCAAACTGGCGGTGGACGTGGACGTGAAGGCTTCGGGCAAAAGCCTTAAATCCCTGGTGGCTGAAATTGACGGGAGCGTGCCTGAGCTGGGCCTTGCCAAGTACACCATTGGGGGCATCACGCTGAACGGCAAATTGGAAAAAGACCTCTTCAATGGGGAACTGCATTGCTCGGACCCCAAGCTGCAACTGGACTTCAACGGGCTTGCCGACCTGCGCGGCAAGTGGCCGGAGGTGGATTTCAGCGCCAATGTAAAGCGCATGGACTTGCGGGCGCTGGGGCTCATCGGCGGTGAGGGCTACAGCGACCTTGTGATGCAAGTGGATGCCAAAGGCCGCCTGGCACCGGACAGCCTGCAAGGCTCCATCCGGATGAAGGACGTGGCCTATTGCCAGGATACCGTGGACCTGCACTTGGGCAGCATCGCCCTGGATGCCGTGAACGAAGGCGGGCAGCCCGTGGTGAAGCTGCAAAGCGACATTGCCTCGGCCACGGTGCGCGGGGTGTTTTATCCCACCTTGTTGCCGGGCGCCGTGCAAAGCGCGGTGTACAGCGTTTTTCCCGCACTGGAGGATGAAGTGGAATACAAACAAGCAGCCCAGGATTTCACGTTCCACGTGTCCATCGGCCAGGCGCAACCCGTGCTGGACCTGGTGATGCCGGGGCTGGAGTTGGAGCCGGGCGCCGTGTTCAGCGGCAATTTCAGCAGCAAGACCTTCGACCTCGGCCTGGATGCACAGTTGCCGCATTTGGGCTACAAGGGCTTTGCCGGTGATTCCTTGGTGATCGCGCTGACAAAGACCATGGACCTGCTGGCCTTCAGCCTGAAGGGCAACGGGCACACCACGGACAGCGTGGCGATGCAAAACCTCCATGTCACCGGGCAGGCCTACCAGGACGAAGTGCGGCTAAGTGCGGACTGGGCCGGCAGGGCCGCCAACGGTGGCAAGGCCAGCGGCACGGTAAACCTGAACGCCTTGGTGAACAATCCCCGGTCCGTAACGGTTGAACTGGAACCCAGCCATGTGGACCTTGGGCAGGGGCAATGGCACAATCCGCAACCGGCCACGGTGCATGTGGACAGCAGCACCGTGCGCGTGGATTCGCTCCTGTTGGAGAACGGTCCGCAAACGTTGCTGCTGGACGGCAGCGCCGGCCGCGACTCCACCTTGGCATTGGCATTCAGCCTCAACGAGGTGCGGATGGAAAATTTGAAGCCCTTGTACACGGGCCCGGAAGTGCACGGCCTGATCAGCGGGGACGGGCGCCTCTTCGACCTCTTCGGCAACCCCTACTTGCTGAGCTACCTCTGCGTGGACAGCCTGGCCGTGCAGGACAAGCCCGTGGGCAACCTGCGTTTTGCCGCCGCCTACAATGAGGAAGGCGATGCCATCAACGTGAGCGGACTGATGGACAGGGACAGCCTGCGCGCCTTCAACTTTGCCGGGCAGGTAACCCCGGGCAAGGCCCAGGAGCTGGACCTTAAATTGCACATGGACCGGTTCGACCTCCGTTTCCTGAACCCCTACCTGCCGGAGTCCATCAGCGACATCCAGGGGCAGGTAACGGGGGTGGTGAACGTAACGGGCAAACTGGCCGAGCCACAGATCAACGGAACGGCCAACTTGGTGAACGCAGGCCTGCGCATCAATTACCTGAACACGTTCTACAGCTTCACGCATTCGGTGAACATCCAGCCGGACATGTTCGCCCTGGACCAGGTGATAGTGCACGATGACGAAGGCCACACCGCCACGGCGAACGGAACCATCATCCATCATGGGCTGAAGGACTGGAACTTCGACGTGAGCCTGGACATGGAAAAATTCAAGGTGCTGGACACTGATGAAAAGAACAACGAGCTCTACTATGGCAAGGCCTACGCCACCGGCTCGATGGGCGTAAGCGGCTACACCGACAACCTGGACATTGACGTGGACGCGGCCACGGCCTCCGGCACCGACATCCACTTTCCGCTCGGGGCCAGCACCGATGTGGGCAGCATTCCCTTTGTGCGTTTTACCGGCAATGGCCTTGCCGCCGATACCGCGGAACAGGAGGTGGACCTCAGCGGCATCCGGCTGAACATGAAGGTGGCCGTAACACCCGATGCCAAGTTCGAGTTGATCTTCGACCCCACCGTGGGCGACATCATGCGCGGGCGCGGCAATGGCAACCTGGCCATGACCGTGACACCTTCGGGTGACTTCAGCATGAAAGGCGATGTGGAGCTGGTGGACGGCGACTACCTCTTCACCTTGCGCAACCTGGTGAACAAGCGCTTCGGCGTGGAGCCGGGCGGCCACATTACCTGGTACGGCGACCCCTTCGATGCCATCATCAACGTGGACGCCATCTACCGCCTGCGCGCCAGTTTGTACGATGTGATCCCCGCCGCACTGCGCACCGAGGCTTACAAGAAGCGCTTCCCGGTGGAAGTGATGATGCACCTTTCGCAAAAGCTGATGAACCCGGAGATCGGGTTCGATGTGAAGCTGCCCACCGTGGACGAGGCCGTGCGCACCCTGGTGGGCACCGCACTTGCCAACACGGACGACATGAACAAGCAGGTGTTTTCACTCATCGTGCTGAACCGCTTCATGCCCACGGACGCCTCCGCCAACCAAAATGAGAACAGCGGCCTGGGCGGAGGTGCGGCCACCACCGGCACCGAACTGCTCAGCAACCAGATCAGCAATTGGCTCGGTGCACTGAGCAAGACCTTCGATGTGGGCGTGAATTGGCGCACGGGCGACGTGGTATCACAGGATGAAGTGGAAGTGGCCCTGAGCACCCAGATGTTCAACGACCGCCTGCAACTGAGCACCAACGTGGGCGTGGCCTACGGCAACGGCGGCAACCAGCAGGGCAACAACCTCATCGGCGATTTCTCGGCGGAATACGCCTTGACGCAGGACGGCAAGCTGCGCTTCAAGGCCTTCAGCCAAAGCAATGACAAGAACCTGGGCCAGGTGGACCAGGCGCAAACCACCCAAGGCGCGGGTTTGGCCTACCGCGAAGAGTTCGACACCCTGGGCGAGTTCTTCCGAAAGTTCTGGGGGGGCATCACCGGCAAGCGGAAAAAGGCGGCCGGGCAGTAGGCCGCACTAAAGGTCCAAGTGGTGGCCCATCTTCAGCTTCTTGGTAAGCAGGTAGTTCCGGTTATGCTTGTTCGGGGCGATCTGGATGGGCACGTTTTCCGTGATCTCCAGGCCGTAGCCGATGAGGCCGGTGCGCTTCCTGGGATTGTTGGTGAGCAGGCGCATGCGGCGGATGCCCAGGTCATGCAGGATCTGTGCGCCCACGCCGTAATCACGCGCATCCATGTCGAAGCCGAGCATCAGGTTGGCCTCCACGGTGTCCGCTCCCTGTTCCTGCAATTTGTAGGCCTTCAATTTGTTCATCAGGCCAATGCCGCGTCCTTCCTGTTGCATGTAAAGCACCACGCCCTTGCCTTCGCGCTCCACCATTTCCATGGCGGCATGCAGCTGGGGGCCGCAGTCGCAGCGGCAACTGCCGAAGATGTCGCCGGTGAGGCAGCTGCTGTGCACGCGCACCAGCACGGGCTCATTTTCCTTCCAAGTGCCTTTCACCAGTGCGAGGTGTTCTTCGCCGCTGTCTTTCTGGCGGTATGCGATCAAGCGGAAATCGCCGTGCTCGGTGGGCATGTTCACCTCCACCACGCGCTCCACGCTGCGCTCGGTGCGCATGCGGTAGGCCACCAGGTCTTCAATGCTGATGAGCTTCAGGTTGAACTTCCGGGCCACCTCCCGCAGTTCAGGCAGGCGGGCCATGGTTCCGTCCGGGTTCATGATCTCCACCAGCACGCCGGCAGGTTCCATGCCGGCCAGGCGGGCAAGGTCCACGGTGGCCTCGGTGTGGCCGGTGCGGCGCAGCACGCCGCCATTGCGGGCCTTCAGGGGGAAGATGTGGCCCGGCCTGCCGAGGTCCGCCGGGCGGGTGGCGGGATCGATCAGGGCCTTGATGGTTTTGCTGCGGTCGCTGGCGCTGATGCCGGTGGTGGTGCCATGGCCCCGCAGGTCGATGCTTACCGTGAACGGCGTTTCATGCAGGGCGGTGTTGTCCTGCACCATCAGGTCCAGGCCGAGCTGTTCGCAGCGTTCCTCCGTGAGGGGGGTGCAGATCAGGCCGCGGCCGTGGGTGGCCATGAAGTTCACCACTTCCGGCGTGGCATTGCGCGCCGCCGTGATGAAGTCACCTTCATTCTCGCGGTCTTCGTCGTCCACCACGATCACCAGCTTGCCTTCGCGGATGTCGGCTATGGCGCTTTCAATGGTGTCGAACTTGCTTTCCATGTGCATGCGTGGCCCGCCGGTATTGGCGCTCGGCGGGGCTGCAAATTTACGGTGCGGGCACGTGGGCCGGTTGCCCGGTCATCAGGCGGTCCAGGCGTTCCGCGGAACGGTCCCAGTCAAAACTGCTGCGCACAAACCGGTGCCCGTTGTTTGCCAAGCGCTCGCGCTCCCCGGGGTGTTCCAGCAGGTGCAGGATGTGGTCGGCATAATCCTGCGGCTGGTGGCCGATGAGGATGGATTCGCCCGGCGTGGCGCCCACGGCGTTGTTGGCAAGGCCGGAAGTAACGCAGGGCATGCGCATGGACATGGCCTCCAGCAGCTTGTTCTGCAGGCCGGTGCCTATTTGCATGGGGGCCACGAAGATCCGGGCGGAAGCATACGAGGTGCGGATGTCCTTCACCCAACCGCTTACGGTCACGTTTTCGTTGTGCCCGGCAAGGTCGCGCACGCGCTGGTCGGGGTCCACGCCGGCAATGAGCAGGGTGGTGCCCGGGCGCTTGGCCTGCACCAACGGCAGCACGCGCTGCACCAGGAACAGCACGCTGTCGATGTTGGGCGGGTAATTCATATTGCCGGTGAAGAGCAGGTCGTACGGCTTGTCCGCGGCGGACGCATCTCCCGGCAGGTGGCCGGCATTGAAGTAATCCGTGTCCACGCCATTGGGGATCACGGCAACCGTGTCCCTGCCCGGGTGGTAGAGCAGGTCGCGGTCCTGCGCGCTGATGATGGCCTGGTGGTCGAAGAGGTCGAGCATCAGGTTTTCGTAGAAAATGAGGCGGCGCGTTTCGGCCTTGAAGAAGGGGCGCAGATGGAGGGGCCCTGTTTCGGCGCGGCGTTCCATGCCCTTGCTCAGGGTGTCCATGAAGTCCAGGGTCTTGGGCAGGGCGTAGCGGCGGCGCACATACTCTGAGGTGCGCACCAGTTGGCAGAGCACATGGTCCGGCCTGAAGGACTCGATCACCCGGTCCATGGCGCGCTGTGCATGGCGGTGGTGGAAGTAGCTTACCTGGAAGGGCAGCCGCGAGAACACGGCGGCAACCATGCGCAGCAGGATGCGCCAGCGGGGCAGGTGCACTACTTGCAAGTGCTTGCAGAAGCTGCGCAGGTGTGCTTCATCCTGCGGCGCTGTACGCTGGTCGCTCAGGCAGAACAGGTAGACTTCGTGGCGGCTTGCCAGGCGTTTCACCAAATGGTAGGCGCGCAGCTTGTCCCCCTTTTCCAGTGGAAAGGGCATGCGGGAGAGAACCACCAGCAACTTCATTGTTTCAGCAGGCGCTCATAGAAAGCGGTGAGGTCTTGCATGATGGCGGCGTTGTTGTGCCGCTTGCGCACCAGTTCGGCGGCTTTGGCGCCGATCTGGTTTGCAAGCCGGGGTTCGGCGAGCAATTGCTCCATCCGCTCGGTGAACTCCGCCGCAGTGTCCGCAATGAGTATGTTTTCACCGCGCCGGTAGTCTATGCCCTCGGCGCCCATGCTGGTGCTGATGATGCACCGGCCCATGGCCATGCCCTCGATGATCTTTACGCGCATGCCGCCCGCACTGAACAAGGGCACCACCATTACATGGCGCTGCGCGATGTAGCGCTTGGCATCGGGCACGCGGCCCACCACGGTGGTGCCCGGCAATTTGGCCCGGATCATGTCCTTGGGCATGCGGTTGCCCGCCAAGTGCAGCTTGGCCTGCGGATGGTCCCGGATGATGCGTGGCCAAACCGTGCGGAGCAGCCAGCGGATGCCGTCCTCGTTGGGCAGCCAATCCATGCTGCCAAGGTGGAAAAAGACCGGTGCACCGGGCGGATATGCTGCCTCGTACTCGGCGGGGTCCACGCCGAAGGGGATGGTGGCAATGGGCGTTTTGCTTCCGTGGGAGGCCATTTCCCGGGCATCCGCCCCGGTGATGGCGGCTACGCCGTCCACCCGGTTGATCATTTCGCGCTCGTAGTTGCGCAGTTGCTTGGCCAGGAATTTCCGGTAAGGCTTTTTAATGATGTTGCGCTCGCCCTGTGCAATGCGCTCCTGGATCACATGTTCCAGGTTGTGCGCGCGCAGCACGATGCGGGCCTTGGAATACCGGCGCAGCGTGGGGATGTACGGGGTTACGAAGAGGCTCTCAAGGTGGATGACGTCGAATTGTTCCTGGCTGAGCAATTGGATCAGCCGGATGTCCATGTCGGGGGAGAAGAAGCGGCTGATGTTGTAGTTGTCGGCGGTCACCAGGTCGGTAAAGGCATCCACCACGTTGAGGGAGGTGTCCACGAACACGCCTTCGATGCGGGTGCGCTCGCGGAAGCTGTCGGGCACCGTGGCCACCTTCAGCGGGTGCTTTTGCGTGCTGATGCAAAGTACTTTCACTTGGTGGCCCGCGTCCAGCAGTCCCTGTGTGATGTTGTACATGGCCTTCGCGCCGCCATCGATGGGCGGGTAGGGCGGTTTATTGCACAGCTGGAGGATGCGCATGGCGGAATGGAATGATGGAGCGGAGCCGCTGCCACGTACGTGCGTAAGCGTCGCGGTCGAACAAGGGGCTGTCGGTGGCTGCTTTCCAGGTGATGAAGATACCGATGGGGAGCAGGACCATGGTGCTGATCCACATGCCGGGCCAAGCGCCCAGGGTGCCGGCCTTCACCATCTGTTCGGTGGAGTAGCTCAGGATGTGGAAGACGAGGAAGAAGATGATGGCGATGACCGCAGGCAGGCCCATGCCGCCTTTGCGCACAATGGCGCCGAGCGGAGCGCCAATGAAGAAAAACACCACGCAAGCAAAGGCGAGCATCAGTTTGCGGTGCCATTCCACATCGAACTTGGCGATCTGTTCAGCGCGGTCCTTGCGCTCCATTCCCATCTGGTCCAGTTCATTGATGGAGCTGCGTGCCATTTCGATGGCTGCGGGATACACGCTTGCCGCAAACGCGTTCGCCATGGCCGGGTGGCCACCGGCCGGAACGGCCCCGGGGCCGTTGCCCGTGCTGTCGCGGAGCACCTGCAGGCTGCCGCGCATGCGCTGCCCTTGTTCGTCCATCCGCACAGCGAGGCGCTTGCGCAGGCTGTCCCCGGCATATTGCAGTTGGCCCAGGGTGAGCATTTTGTAATGGTCCTTGAAGAGTTCCTCGTCGGTGCGCTTCATGCCCATGCCGGAGAGGTCCAAGCGGATCTCTTCGCGTTGGAAACGGCCGCGCAACAAGGGTGCTCCAGGCTTGCGATTGGAAGGCCCGTCGGTCTTTTCATCGTAGATCCTGCCGTTTTCAAGCACCAGCACAAGGAAGTGCCCGTCGGTGCTGCGCCCCATGGTGCCTTTCTCGGCGCGCATCACTGTTTTGTTGCCTTGAAAGGGTTTGCGATGGTCGTAGATCAGCACATCGCGCAGGGCGCCGGTGGCATCGTCCTTGTCGCCCACGCGGATGGAGAAGCCGTCCACGCCGCCGTAGAACACGCCCGGCCTCAGGTTCAGGGCGGGCTTGGCGCGGGTTACGTCCCAGAGCAAGCTTTGGAACTTCAGGTTGGCCACGGGCAGCACGTTGTTGCTGAAATAGAAGGAGAATGCGGCGAGGCCCAGCACGAACACCAGCAGGGGGGCCAGGATCTTGAACAAGCCGAGGCCGGCGGACCGCATGGGGGTGAGCTCCGATCGCTCCCCCAACCCGCCCATGGTCATGATGGAGCTGAGCAGCACGGCCAAGGGCAGCACGGCGGGCACGAAGGCGGAGGTGGCAAAGGCAATGAGCTTGGTGAGCACGTCCCATGGCAAGCCCTTGCCCATCAGGTCGTCCACCCATTTCCACAGCCATTGCATGCTGAAGAGGAAGAGCACGATGATGAACGTAACCACCAGGGGGCCGACGTAGACCCCGAGGATCATGCGGTGCAAACGCTTCATGCGCGGTGCGCAAAGATCGCCATATCCGCGTGCAAGGGGATCATGGGCTGGCCCCATGCTGTTGTCCGGTCCGTCTTGAACGCAGGTCAGGCGCCCAGCACACGGATCAGCGTTTGGACCTGTGCGGCCCAAAGGGCTTTTTCCTCTTCCAGGTCCATGGGCCAGGCATGGTCCGTTACCACCAGGCAGATCTCATTTGTCATGGGGTCCACGCGGATCCGCAGTTCGAAATAGGCGCCGGGGTCTTCCACGGCATCTTCCGCCCACCGGAAACGGATGAATTCACCCACCTGCTGGTTCAGGCATTCGGCGGTCTCGGATTCATCGCCCCATTTAAAGGTGTACATGTTGTTCTTCACGTTCACGTCATCGCAGAACCATTCGCTGAAGCCGCTGGGCGAGCTGATCAGGTCGAATAGGGAGGAGGGCGTGGCGTTCAGGTAGAACTCCATTTGGTAGCGCTGCTTCAGCGCCGCCTTGGTCGTTTTGGGCCGGGCTTCGGGTTGTTGCGGCCCGGAGGTTTGCGGTGCAGGGGCCGGGATCGGCTGGTTTGCTTTGGCCGGTTTGGGGGCAGCAACCGGTTTTACGGGCATGGGCTTCGCCGGTGCATGCTTCGCGGCGGTTTGCTTTGACGTTGGTTTTGAAACAGCAGCCTTCTTCACCGCGGTCTTTTTGCCCACCGCCGGTTTGGCGGGCCCACGTACTGCTTGCTTTTTTACCGGGGCCTTCTTTTTCGCCACCGGCTTGGGCGCCGGCCTCTTCACGGCTGCTTTTTTCGCAGCCTTCTTTTTTGCCGGTACCTGCTTCACCGTTTTTCCGGGGGCCGCTTTCTTCAAGGTGATCGGTTTGGGCCTAGCGGCGGCTTTCCGAACGGGCCGCTTCTTCCGGGCGGCTGTCTTCGCAACAACTTTTCCTCCTGCCGCACGCTTCACCTTCACGGCTTTGCCCGCAGACTTCCCCGCGGCGTTTCCGGTGGCCTTTGCAGGGGTAGCTTTCCGCTTTTGAGGGGTGGTGCTTCCGGTGCGTTTGGCCGTCTTTGCCGATTTCTTGCCGGCCTTGGTCTTTTGCTTTGCCATGGTGGGAATGCGCGGGTGTGGGTGCGGGGAAAGATAAGTAGATCTCCATATCAGGCAAGGGAAAGTTGATTTTCAGGAGAAATTGACCGTGCTATATTCGCGCCCCGAAATGGCGCGGTAGCTCAGCTGGTTAGAGCGCGTGATTCATAATCACGAGGTCGAGTGTTCAAGTCACTCTCGCGCTACTCCTTGGTAATGGCAAGCCCTTCAGCACGGGTTGAAGGGCTTTGTCGTTTTTGCGGCCCCGGCCTTGGCGGTTAGCTTCGTGCCTTTACCAACCACGCATTGATGCCGGCACCCCTGCAGTTGCACGATGGCGCTTCAAGTTTGCCGTGCTTTCCATGCGGCATTTCCCCGGATCTGAAGGAGGTGCCTGCCGTGATCGGCCGGGGATCGGCACTGCGGCGTGGGATGGTGCGCCTCCTGCGCGTAGTTGCCTGCGCCCTCTTGGTTATGCAGGCGTGCAGCCCGCCCCCGGCTGCCTTGGGGGTGGAAGCCTCCATAAGGGATGAGATGCAACGGCAGGCTGATGCATGGAACCGGGGCGACATTCCGGGTTTCATGGCGGCCTACGCGGACACGGCCTGTTTCATTTCATTGAAGGAACGCACCTGCGGCAAGGCGTTGGTGACCGCGCGTTATATGAAAAGGTACCCGGATGCCTCAGCAATGGGGCGGTTGGACTTCGGGAACCTGGAAGTGCTCCCTGCCGGGGCGGACCATGCCTGGTGCACGGGTACATGGCGGCTGGTGCGTTCGGCGGATACCCTGTCTGGCGGTTTCAGCCTGTTGTGGGGGCATGCCGATGCGGGGTGGCGGATCTTGCGGGACCATACGTACTGAACGGTGCGGCTAACTTGCGCCCATGTCCATCACCTTGGTCATCATTGCGGTCACCGTGGCGGTTTCGCTTGCGGCGCTGAACAACCGTGCACTTTTTGAAAACCTGCTCTTCGAACCGTTCGTGATCCACGAACGGCGCGATTGGTTCCGCTTCCTTTCGCACGGCTTTGTGCACGGCAGTGTGATGCACCTGGCGGTGAACATGTACGTGCTGTGGATGTTCGGCTCCGCCGTGGAGGAAGCCCTTGCCCAGCTCACCGGCCGCGATCCCCTTGCCCCGTACCTCGCGCTTTACCTCGGCGGCATTGTGCTGAGCTCCATTCCGGGGTACTACAAGCACCGCCACGATCCAGGCTACCGGGCCGTGGGTGCTTCCGGGGCCACATCCGCCGTGGTGTTCTCCTACATCCTGCTGCACCCCGATTCCAAGTTGATGCTCATTTTCCTGCCGATCCCCATGGCGGCATGGATCTTTGGCGGCCTGTACCTGGCCTACGAGTGGTACATGAGCAAGCGCGGGCGCGACGGCATTGCGCATGATGCCCACTACTTCGGCGCGCTGTATGGCATCGCGTTCACCGCCATGCTCGGCCCCCATGTGGTGTCCGATTTTTTCAATAGCGTGGGCTTCTGAGGCATGGAACGCGGAAAGGCTGCGCTCTTCCTGGACCGCGACGGCGTGATCAACCGCGAGCGAGGCATGCACACGTGGCGCCTGGATGAGTTTGAGGTATTGCCCGGCGTTCCGGGGGCCGTGCGCGCAGCAAATGCCGCAGGCTTGGTGGTGGTGGTCATTACCAACCAGAGCGGCATTGGCCTGGGCCTGTATGGCCATGCCGATGTGGAGCGCGTCCATGCCTACCTTCACCGGCAGCTCGCCAAAGAAGGCGCGCACCTGGACGCCGTGTACTACTGCCCGCACCACCCGGAACAAGGCCGATGCCTTTGCCGAAAGCCCGGAAACCTGCTCTTTCAACGGGCCATTGCGCGTTTCGGCATCGATGCAGCACGCTCCTTGATGGTGGGCGACCGCCAACGCGACGTGGAAGCGGCCAACGCGGCCGGAGTGCGCGGCATCTTGGTGGCGCCTGACGCGCCGTTGCTTCCCTTGCTTCAACAGGAACAGATGATCTGATGGCTGCGTTCGTCAATTTGAACGGTGCGCTTTGCCCGGCGGACATGCCGGTGATCACGTTGAACAACCGCGCATTCCATTACGGCGACGGGGTGTTTGAAACCATGCGCATCGTACGCGGGCACACCTGCTTCCTGGATGCGCATTGGCTTCGGCTGGAGGAAAGCCTGAAGGTGCTCCGCATCAACATGCCCCCGAACCTGGGCCGCGGGCAGCTCGAAAGGGCCATCAGCGAACTGGTGGGGCGCAACGAGATGCCCAACGCGCGGTGCAGGCTCACCGTGTTCCGGGATTCGCCCGGTTATTTCAAGCCGGAAAGCAACCAGGGTGCCTTCACCATCGAGCTGTCGGCGGTGGATCGCGACACCTACATATTGAACGAGCGCGGATACGCGGTGGACCTATACCCGGAAATGCGCAAGCCGGTGAACATGCTGGCCGTGCACAAAACGCTCGGTTCGCAGTTGTACATCATGGCCGGCTTGTGGAGCATCGCGCAGCATTTGGACGATTGCCTGATCCAGAACGATCGGGGCAACATCATTGAGAGCAGCTCCGCGAACATCTTCATAGTAAGCAACGGCGTGCTGTACACGCCTTCCCTGGCGGATGGATGCCTGGGCGGCATCATGCGCATGCAGGTGATCAACCTGGCCCTTGAGAACGGCATCAAGGTGTACGAAAGCTCGCTCAACCCGCAGAACCTGCTGGTTGCGGACGAGCTGTTCTTTACAAATGCCGCACAGGGCGTGCAGTGGGTGGGTTCGTACCGCACCAAGCGTTACGGGCACCGCATGGCGCTGCGGCTGCAGGACCTGCTGGTGAAGAAGGTGCTCAGTTGAGCGAGGGATCTTCGGGGAAATTGGCAAGTGGCGCATACTTGGGCCCCATGCCGCGCAAGGTGCCGGCCCAGAGGTCCTTGGGATCCGTGCCCATAACGGACCGCTTGTTGGCGGGGCTTACAAGCCAGGAGTTGTTGCTGATCTCGTTGTCCAGTTGATCGGCACCCCAGCCGCTGTACCCCACAAAGAAACGCACGTGCCTGGCCAGCTTCGGTGAGGCATTGAGCACCGCGCACAATTGCTGGAAATCACCGCCCATGCTGATGCCGTCCACCACATTGAGGCTTCCGGTGATGCGCGGTCCGAGCGTGTGCAGGAAGAACAGGTTGCCGCTCTGCACGGGCCCGCCGATGCCCACGGGGGAGGGCAGGTTGGGCAGTTCCGCCATCAGGTCGGCGATGTTGGTGTCCAAGGGCCGGTTGAGCACCAGGCCGAAGGAGCCCGCGGGATCGTGCATGCACAGCAGCACCACCGTACGGCGGAAATACGGGTCGGACAAGTATGGCCCGCTCACGAGCAGGGTGCCCGGTGATGGTGCGAGCGGGTTGGGCGGTGAAAGTTCAAGCGGGTCTTTTGACATCTGCTGGCGCATGAAAGATAGTGCATGCGGTGCTGGCCTGCCGGAGGATAACTTCGCCGGTGGAAATACAACAACCATGAGCGGGGATAGGATCGTGCAAACGCGGACGGACTACCACAAGATGAGCTTGGAGGAAAAGGATGCGGGGATGGACCCGATGCATTTGTTCGTGGCCTGGTTGGACGCTGCCGAACAGGGCAAGGTGCCGGAGCACAACGCCATGATGTTGTCCACCGCGGGCAGCGCAAGCATCAGTTGCCGCGTGGTGCTGTTGCGCCATGTGGACGATCGGGGCTTCATCTTCTACACCAACTACAACAGCCGCAAGTCCATGGACCTGGAGCGCGACCCGCGTGCGGCGCTCACTTTTTTCTGGCCGGCGATGGAGCGCCAGGTGCGCATAGAAGGAAAGGCGGAGCACCTTCCGACGGAAGAGAGCGATGCCTACTTCGCATCGCGCCCGCGGGAGAGTTGCATCGGTGCGTGGAGCAGCGATCAGAGCCGCGTGGTGGAGGACCGGAAGACGATGGAAGAACGGTTCAACCGTTGGGAGGAGCGGTTCAAGGGCCACGATGTGCCCCGGCCGGACCATTGGGGCGGTGTGGTGGTGAAGCCCGTGCGAATTGAATTCTGGCAAGGGCGCTCCAACCGCATGCACGACAGGATCGTGTATGAGCGCTTCAGCGATGGCAGCTGGCAGCGCATGCGCCTGCAACCGTGATCCGGGGCGGAAAACCACTTCGGCCGAACGAAGGGGAAGGGCCCAAAAGCAGAAGACCCCCGAATGATCGGGGGTCTTTGCTTCTGTCGCGCTTTGCTTACTTCTTCTTGGCGGCAGCCTTCTTCTTCGGCGCGGCCTTCTTCTTGGCGGCAGCCTTCTTCTTCGGCGCGGCCTTCTTCTTCGGCGCGGCCTTCTTGGCAGCAGCCTTCTTGGCAGAGGCTACCGTGCGCTTTGCAGGACGGGACTTGCCCTTGCTGCCGGCGGTACGCTTACCCTTCTTCGTCTTCATGTCACCTTTACCCATTGTTGTGGAGTGTTTAGGATTTGATCCAAATCTACCGGGATGCTGCAACGCGATCGGCTATGCAATGGTTTCATTTCTCCACGGCGATGTGTTGAGAACCGCGTTGCGCGATCATCGTCCGATCGTTGGGGATGATCGCGTGAATGAAAATGCGGTTGCGCTGAAAGCCTTGGTGGCGGCCATGTTCAGAAGGTTTCGCAATTTCCGTCGACATGCGTTTCACGCAGGTTGCAACACTTCATCAGCGATGTTGCGAATGCATCACCACGATCTGGAAAGTGCGTGATGAAGGGCGGATGATGTGCATGGCAGGCACTTCAATGCGCGCACCAACCGCTATTCGCGCGTTGATGCTTCACCTTGATCGCCCTTGTTGAAGAGCGCTTCAATGTGCTGCGCTGAATGCACCGTCTTGCGCGCCCAATCCAGCAGCAGCGCATCACGCTCCGCGCTGCCCAAGCGCCAGGGCACATCACTTGTGCGCAGGCGCTGCACCACGGTGTACAGCACAATGGCGGCTGATACCGATATGTTGTAGCTCTCGGTGAAGCCGTGCATGGGAATGCGGAGCAAGGTGCCGGCGCTCGCCATCATCGTATCGCTCAGCCCGGTGAGCTCGGTTCCAAAACAAAAGGCCATTGGTTGGTCCAGTGGAATGGATTCGGGGGTCACGCTGTCCGCGCGCGGTGAAGTGGCCACGATGCGGTAGCCGTTTGCCTTCAATGCATCCACGCACCGTTGTGCATTGTCAGCGCCGCGCTCGCGGTAACGGATCATGTTCGTCCACTTCGATGATCCCAAGGTGACGTCCGGGTTTATCGTGTACTTGTTCCGGTTCTCTATGATATGGATGTCCTGGACCCCGAGCAGATCGGCGGTGCGCACCACGGCGCTGGCGTTGTGCGGCTGGTAGATGTCCTCCAATACCACGGTGACGTGGCGGGTGCGTTCCCGTGATATGCGGTCGAAGAGTGCCCGCTTGTTGTCGGAGATGAACGGGGCGAGTTGGGCGTAGAGTTCGGCGTCCGTGGCCATGGTGAAGTGTTGAACCAAGTGCAAAAGAAAAGGTCCCCCAGGAATGGAGGACCCTTTCAATAATTCGGGGGGCGCTTACTTCACCTTCTTGGCGAGGTCGGCACCGGCCTTGAACTTCACCACCTTCTTGGCAGCGATCTTGATCTCCTTTCCGGTTTGGGGGTTGCGGCCCTTGCGAGCGGCGCGCTTGGAGATGCTGAAGGTGCCGAAGCCCACGAGGGCCACGCGGTCACCCTTCTTCAGGGCCTTGGTGGTGTTGTTCACGAAAGCGTCCAGGGCGCGCTTTGCGTCAGCCTTGGAGATCTTGGCCTCAGCGGCCATGGATTCGATCAGTTCAGCTTTGTTCAGTCCCATGTTCGTTTTGGTTTTGAGTGTTGGTTTGTTTTCGGTACTCATCGCAAATGTATCCGCGAAGCCCCTGCTGTCAAGGGTTTCCGAGGCAATGGCCGGAAAATGTTGAAAAATCAGGGTGTTTGTTCATAAGTCGGCCGGATTTGTACTGATACCAAGGGTTCCAGCAAGGGGAGGATGGGTGATTTCTTGTTGGTGCGTCCATCCATGCAGGGGTGAACGATCTGCGGCATCGGCGCTTGGCGCTATTCCACCGTGATCCCTTCGCGGCGATGCAGGCCCCTTGCAAAGGCACCGGCCTCCATGGGCCGCTTGCCTTCCATCTGCACCTCCATGGCGCGGATGCATCCGGTGCCGCATCCTATATAGAGCTGTTCCCCGTGTATTTCCACTGCGCCGGTGGCCGGCAGTTTGCCCTGCGGGCGTGCGGGAGCAGCCGCTATGATCTTGAACTGTTGCGCGGGGCGTCCGGCTTCCATCCACCGCGTCCATGCTCCCGGGTACGGTGAAAGGCCGCGGATATGGTCATGGATGCGATGCGCGCTTGCGTTCCAATCGATGCGGCAGTTTTCCGGCGTAAGCTTCGGTGCAGCGTGCAAGGCACCGCCTACGAATTCATCCTGGGGAACCGGTGTGCTGGTGCCATCGAAGATGTTCTTGACCGTGCGGGTGAGCAGTGCCGCGCCGATGTGCATCAGGCGGTCATGCACCGAGCCTGCGGATTCCCCCGCGCCGATCTCCACCTGTTCGCGAAGCAGGATGTCGCCCGTGTCGATGCGGCCATTGAGCAGGAACGTGGTGACGCCTGTCCGTTGTTCGCCATTGATCACTGCCCAGTTGATGGGCGCTGCGCCGCGATAGTCGGGGAGGAGCGAGGCATGCAGGTTCACCGTGCCGAGCGGTGGCCTGGCCCATACCAGTTCCGGCAGCATGCGGAATGCAACCACTATATATAAGGAAGCATGGAAGGCATTCAGCTGGTCGTGGAATTCGGGCGCCTTGAGGTTGGTTGGTTGCAGCACCGGCAGCCCCAGTTCCAATGCGCGCTCTTTCACCGCGCTCATGCGCAATTGCTGCCCGCGGCCCGCAGGCCGGTCCGGGGCGGTTACCACGGCAGCCACCTCCATGTCAGCTGCCATCAGGGCGTTCAGTGATGCCACGGCGAATGGCGGCGTTCCCATAAAGATGATGCGCTGGTTCATTTTAGGATGGATGGGTCGAAGTGGAAGCGGTAGGGAAGGAGCGCATCCGCACCGGCGTAGTCCACACCGATGCGCGGCCCGGTGATAATTGCGTTGCGCGGCACGGTGATTCCCCGGTCCTCGATGGTGATCAGGTCTCCGAGCAGGTCGGTGCCGGTGTGCGCGGTAACGATGCCCAAGGCTTGGGTCAGCGTGCCGGGCCCGCCGGTAGTTAGTTTCTTCACGTTGCGGCGTTTCAGCATCACGTCCAGGCCTTCCAACGGATGCACGGCCCGGACCAGTACTGCGTGGGCAACGCCATGCGCGTTGGTCACCACGTTGAAGAGGTGGTGGATGCCGTAGCAGAGGTACACATAGGCATGGCCGGCTTCGCCGTACATCACCTTGTTTCGCGGGGTTACCTTTCCGCCATAGGCGTGCGAGGCCTTGTCCACCGCACCCATGTAAGCCTCAGTTTCGGTGATCACGGCGGCGGTGGTTGCACCGCCGATCCG
>JAFDZG010000296.1 GCA_018267065.1 Bacteroidota bacterium | reverse complement strand
GTGCCGGTGAAGGCCCCCAAGTTGCCCATGGCATTCGACGGGTTGCGCATCGTGCAGATCAGCGACATGCACTTGGGCAGTTTCAGCACGGACACCGATGTGGTGGGCCACGGCATCGATTTAATCAATGCACAACAGCCGGACCTGATCCTCTTCACCGGCGACCTGGTGAACAATTTTGCGGAGGAGGTGGAGCCTTGGCTGGACACCGTGGCCAAGCTCCATGCACCGTTGGGCAAGTTCTCCATTCTCGGCAACCACGACTACGGCGATTATTCCAGCTGGCCCAGTGCCGCTGAAAAGGCCGCGAACCTGGAACGCCTCAAAGCCCACCACCGCACCATGGGGTTCCGGCTGCTCCTGGACGAGCATGTGCCGATCACCAAGAACGGCGAACACTTCACATTGATCGGCGTGCAGAACTGGGGCACGCGCTTCCAGCAGTACGGCAACCTGGGCAAGGCCATCGCCGGTACGGACCCCGCGCAGTTCCGCCTGCTGATGAGCCACGACCCCACGCACTGGGATGCCCAAGTGCGCGCCACCGGGATCGACCTGATGCTGGCAGGCCATACGCACGGCGCGCAGTTCGGCATCACGATCAACGGCCACACCTACAGCCCGGCGCAATGGATCTACGAGGAATGGGCCGGACTGTACCGCAAGGGCGATGCGCAGCTCTACGTGAACCGGGGCTTCGGCTTCCTGGGCTTTCCGGGAAGGGTGGGCATGCCGCCGGAGATCACGGTGATCACGTTGGCATCAGGGTCCACTGCGTGAGACCCTGATAGTGCAAGCAGTGCGTGAGACCCTGATGGAACTAATTCCCGGCCAGCACCGCGCACCGCCGTTCATGTAAACGCCACCACAACCGGGCCGCATTCCGGTAGTTTTGCCCAACCAAAGCCCTCTCCCATGCGCCAGTTCTTCAAATTCATGTTCGCCTCCATGCTGGGCACCCTGCTGATCGGCGTGGTGCTGCTCGTGCTGTTCTTCGGCGCAATTGCGGCCATTGGCAGCGCCTTCAGCATGGAAGGCAAGCCCACTGCGGTTCCCGCAAGCTCGGTGCTGCACATCACCCTGGACCAGCAGATCGTGGACCGCGGCCCCAAGGATGCGTTCAACTTTGATTTCGGGCCGTTCAAGGGCACCTCCAAACTGGGCCTGAACGACATTTTGGACGACATTGAAAAAGCCAAGCACGACGACCGCATCAAGGGCGTGTTCCTGGACCTCGGCATGGTGCCGGCCGGTATGGCCACCCTGAAGGAGATCCGCAACAAACTGGCGGAATTCAAGGCGGAAAGCGGAAAGCCCATCGTGGCCTTTGCCGATGTGTACACCCAGCGCACCTATTACTTGGCCAGCGTGGCGGACAAAGTGTACTTAGTGCCGCAAGGCGACCTGGATTTCCGCGGGCTGCAAAGCGAGATGATGTTCATGGCGGGCCTGTTCGATAAGCTGGGCGTGGACATCCAATTCATCCGCGGCAGCGACAACAAGTTCAAGAGCTACGGCGAAACCTTCACCCGCAAGGACATGAGCCCCGCCAACAAGCTCCAGATGACGGAACTGCTGGACGGCGTTTGGAAGAACTACATCACCGACGTGGGCAGCGGGCGCAAATTGGCGCCGGAACTGTTGGACACCATCGCCGCACAGATGCGCGTGCGCAAGGCTGAAGATGCCGTGGCCACCGGCCTGGTGGACAGCCTGCTCTACCGCGACCAAGTCCTGGCCAACCTGAAGGCCACCATGGGCCTGGACGCGGACAAGGACATTGATTTCGTGGAACTCCCGAAATACACCAAGGCATACGTGGCCACGAAGGATCCCGGCGGAAGTGCAACCACAAAATGGAGCTTGCCAAAAGTGGCCGTGGTATATGCCCAGGGCGAGATCCAGGACGGTGACGGGGAGGACGGCGCCATCGGCGGGGCCACGCTCAGCGAGGCCATCCGCAAGGCCCGCAAGGACAGCACCGTGAAGGCCATTGTGCTGCGCGTGAACAGTCCCGGCGGCAGCGGCCTGGCCAGTGATGTGATCTGGCGCGAAGTGACCCTGGCCAAGGCCGTGAAGCCCGTGGTGGTGAGCATGGGCGACATGGCGGCCAGCGGCGGCTACTACATCAGCTGCGCCGCGAACAAGATCTACGCGGAGCCCAACACCATCACCGGCAGCATCGGCGTGTTCGGCATCATCCCCAACATGAAGGGCTTCTTCAACGACAAGCTGGGCCTCACCTTCGATGGGGTGAAGACCCACAAGTACGCCGACATGATGACGGTGACGCGCCCGCTCACCGAAGAGGAAAAAGGCATCATCCAAGGATTCATCGACCGCTTCTACGCCACCTTCACCCAGCGCGTGGCCGATGGCCGCAACATGCCGGTGGCCAACGTGGACAGCATCGGACAAGGGCGCGTGTGGACCGGCACGGACGCCAAGCGCATCGGGCTGGTGGATGAGATCGGCGGGCTGGAGGCAGCCACTGCGGAGGCCGCCAAGCTGGCCAAGCTGGGCAAAGGTGAATACCGCACCGTGGGATTCCCGGAACAGAAGGACCTGCTGCAACAGATCCAGGAAAGCCTCAATGCGCAGGCCCGCAGTTGGGTGGCCAAGGAGGCCTTCGGCGAAGATGCCGAGCTGCTGGACCGCTTTGAGCAAGTGCGCAAGGCCCGCGCCATGAGCGGGATACAGGCGCGCATGCCGTTTGAGGTGGAAGTGTATTGAAATGTGCGTTGCCTACCACGAAACTGTAGAGGCGTACAAGATTTTGCTTCGCCTACCGCAAAGGCGCGAAGAACACGAAGTGATGTAGGGCTTTTCGGGCTTCGCCTACCGCAAAGGCGCGAAGAACACGAAGTGATGTAGGGCTTTTCGGGCTTCGCCTACCGCAAAGGCGCGAAGAACACGAAGGGATGTAGGGCTTTTCGGGCTTCGCCTACCGCAAAGGCGCGAAGAACACGAAGGGATGTAGGGCTTTTCGGGCTTCGCCTACCGCAAAGGCGCGAAGAACACAAAGGAAGGATTGATCTTCGGCTTCGCCTGCCGATATGCAACACGTACGCAAATGGGCCATCTGTATTTCTTTACGCCCTTTGTGTTCTTTGCGTCCTCTGCGCCCTTTGCGGTATTTATCTATTGCAGAATCTCCCGATGCAGTTGGCATAAAAAAGAAGAGCCCGGCTTGCGCCAGGCCCTTCCACCCATAACCCAAAATCCCAAACCCGGACAGTTGAACGGGGCGTTGCCGGAAAGGTTACACCAGATTCATTTCCACATGGTAGCCCGAATGATTCCGCACGTTCAACACTCTTCCGTCGGACCACACAAGATACTGGCCCTTAATGCCTTGCAGCTTTCCTGAGATTTCCGGCAATTTGTCCAATTGCACACTTACCAGCTTGGGCGGCACGCTATGCAGCGGGTAGGTTAGCCGCACCACGGCTTCCTCCGGTAGAAAGAACTCCCGCAAGTTCGGGTCCAAGACCTCACCGGCCCGCTGCCTCGCCGCCACCAATGGATCGCTGCCTATGTATTGGCTGTCAAATAGTAGCATGTGCCTCCAATCGGTTTTATCGGCAAAGTGCTGCTTCAAGTCCACCTCAATTACTCCGGCCAATTGCCGGTATGGCACACGGGCAATGGGCAGGGCCTGCACAGCGCCCTGATCGATCCAGCGCACCGGCACCTGTGTGCTCCGCGTTACGCCCACCTTCACGCCTCCCGTGTAAGAGAGGTACACAATGTGCTCCTGTTTGTGGTGGTCCAGTTCCCACTGCACATCGCGCCCCTTGCCGAGGTGGGCTTCGCAAAGCTCCGGCCGAATGATGCACGGACTGGCCTCCGGCGCGTTCTGGAAACAAGGCCAGCAGAGTCCCTGCCCATAGAATTTCTTCACCTGCTTTCCGCAGGACACACAGGTGCGCACGCCGGAAAAACGCAGCGTGAACGCCTGCCCGATGAACGGTTCCATCGGCACCTGTTCCGCTCCGGCATCCATGGCGTAGGCCACTTCACCGGCTTCGCAGGGCGCTGCGGGCGGATTCAGCGTTGCAAGCATCTTGTGCAATGGAAATGCGTTCATCGTTCAGGGATCAGTACCTTCCCGCACGAAAGTAGGCGCACGCCCCGCCCCATGCCCGTCAACGCGCTGTTCTCCTTCTTGATGAAAAAGCGGCTGCAGCAGATCGAGCTGTTCCGCGACAATCCGCATGAGGCGCAATTGGAGGTATTCCACAAGCTGATTGAAGCCGCCCGTTACACCGAGTGGGGCAAGCGGTATGACTACGGCAGCATCAACACACCGGAGCAATTCCGCGACCGTGTGCCCTTGCAGGACTATACGGACGTAAAGCCCTGGGTGGACCGCATGCGCGCCGGGGAGCAGAACCTGCTTTGGCCCACCGACATCCGCTGGTTCGCCAAGAGCAGCGGCACCACCAACGCCAAAAGCAAGTTCATCCCGGTGAGCCGCGAGGCCCTGGAGGAATGCCACTACAAGGGCGGCAAGGACCTCATTGCGCTGCACTACGGCATGAACCCGCAGAGCAAGCTGTACTACGGCATGAGCATGGTGGTGGGCGGCAGCAGCGCCATGGAGCCGCTGCGCGCCGATGCCTACACCGGCGACCTCAGTGCCATCATCATCCGCAACCTGCCCATCTGGGTGGAGGTGCGGCGGACGCCGGTGATCGAAACGGCGTTGATGGAGAACTGGGAGGAGAAAGTGGAACGCATGGCGCGCGAAACCATGCGGGAGGACGTGCGCAGCATTGCGGGCGTGCCCTCTTGGACCATGGTGGTGCTGAAGCGCGTGCTGGAGCTAACCGGCAAGGCGAACATGCTGGAAGTGTGGCCCAACCTGGAACTCTTCATGCACGGGGGCGTGAGCTTCCGCCCCTACCGCGACCAGTACCGCCACCTGTTCCCCTCCCCCAAGGTGAACTACCTGGAATGCTACAACGCCAGCGAAGGCTTCTTCGGCATCACCGACCGCCATGCCTCCGATGAACTGCTGCTGATGCTGGACTACGGCATCTTCTTCGAGTTCATACCCATTGAGGACATGGACCGCGAACAGCCCCCCACCAAGCTGCTGCACGAGGTGGAAACAGGCCGCGAGTACGCCCTGGTGATCAGCACCAACGCGGGCCTGTGGCGCTACATGCCCGGCGACACGGTGCGCTTTACCAGCACCATGCCCTACCGCATCCACGTCAGCGGCCGCACGCGCAGCTTCATCAATGCCTTCGGCGAAGAGCTCATCGTGGAGAACGCGGACCGGGGCATCCAGGCTGCCTGCATGGCCACGGGCGCGGTGCTGCACGAATACACCGCCGGCCCCGTGTACATGGATGCCGAAGCACGCGGTTGCCATGAGTGGGCCATTGAATTTGAGGAAGCCCCCAAGGACATGGAGCGCTTCACCGACGTGCTGGATGAAACCATGCGCAGCCTGAACAGCGACTACGATGCCAAGCGCAGCACGGGCATGGTGTTGAAGCGTCCGCTGGTTCACGCTCTTCCGCACGGCACCTTCCACCGCTGGATGAAGGATCGCGGCAAGCTGGGCGGACAGAACAAAGTGCCGCGGCTGTGCAACGACCGCGTATTTCTGGACCAGTTGTTGCAAGGCACATCCGCATGAGGCGCCTGCTTCCCTTCCTGTTCGCCGCAACACCTTGGTTTACGGTGCTGCCCCAGGCAAATCCCGGGCATTGGACCGTGGACCATCCGCTGGACGGCTTCACCACGGACGAGTTGGGCAACCTCTACACCCTGAGCGGAAACGACATAGACCTCTACAGTCGTGACGGCACGCACCTGGCCCACAACAGCTTCAACTCCTTTGGCCCCATCAGCCGGATGGATGCCTTCTCCTCGTTGAAGCCCTTGATCTTTTCCCGCGCGCAAGGCCAATTGGCATTGCTGGACAATACGCTCAGCATCCAAGGCGCACCGATCTACTTGTCGCGCAGCGGTTTTCCCCAGGTAACCTTGGCCTGCATGGGCGTGATGGGCAGAATGTGGTTCTTCGACGACCGCGACCTGGCCCTGCTCCGCGTGGACGACCAATTGCAACCCGTGGCAAACACCGGCCGGCTTGACCAGGTGCTGAGCTTCACCCCGCAGCCCACCTACATGGAAGAAGCCGACGGGCGGCTGTACCTGGTGGACCCCGCGCACGGTGTGCTCGTGTTCGACCTCTTCGGCACCTTTGTGCGCACCCTGCCCATCATCGGCGTGCAACGGGTGCAGGTGCGTGACGGCTTCCTGTGGTTCGTGCAGGATGGCGCATTGCACCGCTACAACCTGCGCGCCTTCACGCAGGAACCCGTGCCTTGGCCGGGCGGCAAGCCCTCCCTGCAAGTGCTGGATGCGCGCATTGAGCACGGCAGGTTGTACCGCCTGCTGCCGGACCGTTTGGAGGTGGAGCCGCTGGGGCCGTGAACAACGGAACCTGCCCGGGGCCCGCGCCGCAACGGGAGGAAGCAACACTTTTCCACATACCGCCCGATCTTCCGGGGCACGGGGTATTTTCGCGATCCTTCCCAACAAGAACAGAGACACCGGACATGTACATCGCCATTGCAGGAAACATCGGATCAGGAAAAACAACCCTCACCCAATTGCTGGCGAAGCACTACAAGTGGGACCGCTTGGAGGAAGCCGTGGACAACAACCCGTACCTGTTCGACTTCTACAAGGACATGCAGCGCTGGAGCTTCAACCTCCAGATCTTCTTCCTCAACTCACGCTTCGAACAATTGCTGGAGATTCGCCGCAGCGGCCGCAACGTGATCCAGGACCGCACCATCTACGAGGATGCGTACATCTTCGCCCCCAACCTGCATGCCATGGGGCTGATGACCACGCGCGACTTTGAAAACTACTTCCGCCTGTTCCAGAACATGGACAGCGCGGTAACCCCGCCCGACCTGCTGATCTACCTGCGCGCCAGCGTGCCCAACCTGGTGAGCCAGATCGCCGAGCGCGGCCGTGAGTATGAAAACACCATCAGCATTGACTACCTGAAGCGGCTGCATGAGCGCTACGAGGCGTGGATCAGCACCTACGACAAGGGCAAGGTGCTCATCATCGACGTGGACGAGAACGCCTTCCACACCAACCCGGAAGACCTCGGCAAGATCATCAACGCCATTGACGCGGAGATCCATGGATTGTTCCCCAATGAAGCACCGGTGAAATCCGTTCCGGCCAAGAAGGTTGCAAAGCCTGCGGTGAAGAAGAAGGTGGCGGCGAAAGTGAAGTGAGGGGGTGGGTTTTCCCGGTTGGCAATTGCCCCAGTTGTCAGGCAGCAGGGTGGCATATACACCGATGCTGATTGCGAAGTTCAAGTGAGCTGTGGATGCATTCCGGACAGCACTGCCAGATGGCAATGCGTATGGATCAGTGCATCACCACCATCCGCTTGGTGACCATGCCCGCAGGTGTGCGAAGCGTGTAGAAATAAACTCCCGCGTCCATGCTCCGTGTATCCACTTCCACTTGGTGCTGGCCGGTGCCCATGGGCCCGTCCACCAAGGTGCGGAGCCGCTTGCCGTGCAGGTCGTGCAAAGTGAGAACGGCCCGCGCGGGGGCATCGAGTTTGTATTGTACCGTGGTCTTATCCGCCGAAGGGTTCGGGTTGCACGGATACAAGTCAATGCCGTTCATGCCTGCAGTTTCATCCACACCGCCCCAACATGACTTTGAGTCAATATAATCCAGGAACACGACGGGCGTAGTGGAAATGGACTGCCATGTACCCTCATTCCACTTATAGAGCAATGAACTCTGGGGGGCGCTGTAGCCACTGGTGGCCACAAGAAGATCCGCCCCTCCGAAGTGTTCGAGCACAACTAAGTAATCCTTGCCTGCTTGTAGACTGGCCGGTGGATAAACGCAAAGGTCCACAACATTTTGGCCACCCATGGGTGTAAGCTCCGATTCACTGACTACATGGTAGACGGTTCCCGCCACGACATGCAACGAATCATCATACACCAAGGCATCCACCTCAATGCCAACTGCGGATCCGGTAGCAAATTCAACTCCAACTGCCACTGCGTCTTGATCAACTGCATTATGAAACCAGTTGCCCACCTTGAATGGTTGCCCCGGCAAGCCCACTGCACCATCCCTGGCTGTGTCATTCCGCATGAAAGTGGGGCCTCCGACCTTCAATACCAACGTGTCCAAGTTGTCAAGGCTGTATGCATCACTGTCGTCAGCATGCACAGCATAGTAGAAGTAGCGGCTTTCCGAAATGTACCAATCTATTGGTTGGGCCGGTGTCCATAAAGGTGCGTTCCAAACCACTGTATCACCCGGGGCAACAGTGTCCAGCACTTGGCTCTCATTATAGCCATCCGAAGTGGTGATGCTGGCCGTTGCATGGATCGCGGGCATGTACCCGGCATTGTAATAGGTCATGTTCAGTGCCCGTGGCCTTGTTTCATAGTAAGAAAAAGCGCTGTAGTACACCGAATCGAAGCTCGCATTGGTGTTGTAGTTCCAGATGGTGGTGGCCGCCGTCACCAGCTGCAGGTCGTGGGCGGGCTGGTCCACGATTGCCACATCATCCACCATCCAGGCGTAATCGCAGTTGCCGGTGTAGCGGAAGCGGAACCACACGGAATCCTGCATGGCCGCCACCGAGCTGATGTCCAGGCGGAACACTTCGGGGTTAGCGGTGTATTGGCCCACGTTCAGCTGCACGTTCACCTCAAAGGGCGTCCACGTGCTTCCATCGTTGCTTACATCCACCCAGGTGCGGCCTTGGAATTTGCGGTAAAACTGCTCGAACTGAAGCTGCACATGTGCATGGCCGCTCAGGTCCACGGGATCGTTGATCGCCACATATCCGTTGTCCGGGCCGCAGGGCAAGCCGGAATCGAACAGGGCATAACCGTTAGCAGCGCTGGTGGAGCTGATCGC
>JAFDZG010000295.1 GCA_018267065.1 Bacteroidota bacterium | reverse complement strand
ATGCCGATCAATCCATCGTAATCGGTATAGGGCGGCGCCGGGTAGTTCGGCACTCCGGCCCCGTTGTACACCACGCCCATGTTGGCGGTGATCTTCACGTCATCAGGTATGTCCTGGCCATTGGTGTTGATCACCACGATCGGCAGGTTGGAGGAGGTGAAGGTCAGCGGCGCGGCCGGGTCATTTCCAAAGGTGATGTCCCATGTGGCCACCGATCCGGAGTTTGCGCCGGGGTTCATGTCCAGCACGCGCAGGTGCCAAGTGCCGTTCCCATCTTGTCCGTTGTTGATGGTGCCCAGGTCTTCCTGAGGCCTGAAGGTGCCGGAAAATGGTGGAATGCCCTGGGTGATCAAGGTGACGGCGTCCTGCCGGAAACAGGTGTAGCCGTACTGGCTGTTCGGGCCTCCTTGCGCCGCAGCCAGCAACACCACCGTGCCGTCCGGTGCCACCAAACTGATCGCCAATTCACCGATCCACGGATGGTCTATTGTTACGCAGGCTTCCTCCAGCCCGAACGAGGAGGTGTTCAAAGGCCCGGGAAGTCCTTCCACCGTAAGCGGGATGTTCAAGGTGTCCCCATCGTCGGGGATCGCGGCGCCCGTGCCTTGAAAGGTTTGCGCGGCCACCACCACGGGAATCCATGCCGGTAGTGCCGCAAGGGCCCGGTGAACTAATGATCGTCGCATCGTTGGCTGGCTTTCTGCGGCTTGCACTGCACGTGGTGGCGGTTCTTTCTTCAAGAGCGGCATGGAATGAGCATGCCGTTTCACTGAACGGCGGTTTCGCTACTTATTGCGAAAGTAAATGCTCCAATGGCGCGCCGCCAGCAGGCAACGGCTGAAATTGATAAAAGGGTGGTTCGAAGTACCTCGCTCCGGCGGCACGACCGGGCATGAAGGTTCTTTTGGATGCTCGCCCTCGTTCGCTCATACGGCGTTGCAGCTCAGCCGGATACTTCGTTCCAGTATGCTCGCTTCGCTGCGCCTTGTCTGGGCGAACGATTGCTTCGCGTGCCATCCGCCTGCCTGCCGGAAGGCAGGTTCGAGGTACTTCGAGCCACCCAAAAATCAATGAAAGAGCCTGAAGGAAGCGGTGCTTCCGCCCTGATCACGGAAGATCAACAGGTACGGGCCAGGCGCCAAATTTTCAGGAGTTCCGATCCGTACCACTTCACCGTGACCCTTGAAAGGCCCGCCTTGCAGCACCGTGCGGCCCAATGCGTCCAACAATTTCACGTGGATGTTTCCGGTGGCGGTGGTGCGGAACATGATCGCATCACTGAACGGGTTCGGCCAAGGAGCTGCCAGCCCTGCCGGTAGCGATTCCGTCATCCCTGCCGTTGCACAGGTACCCGGTAGATTCGCGTCGAGCCAAGCCCACCGGGCATTCATGAAGTTCTTCAACTCTTGCACCTCGCCAGCATAACTGCCGGGCACCGGCTCCGGATTGGGCCATACATAGGTGCCCATGATCGGCCAGCGGTAGAAGTTGCGCTGCTGTGCACCATCCAGCAAGGCGGCCACGGAGTCCGCGTAAGCTGCCACGTTTGCGGGTGAAAGCACATTGTAGCGCAGCTCATCCCACCGGCAACGCACGGCATTCACAAAGTTGCTGTCTTCCATGAACCGCTGCCACCAGAAGGGGACTTGGTTCCCATCATCAGGACAAGCATCCCCAAACTGGAAGGCCCATCCTGCCGTGTCCGACCCATCACAGTAGTTTGCATTGCCCCACGCAATGTCATAATCCCAGGCCGGACCCGCATGCAGCTTTCCGCCGTTGCTGTTCTTGTCCTTGTACAAATAGCTGCTTAGCCGGTACCCGTCCACATTGCGGCTCAGCTCATTGATCAAGAAGAGGTCCAAAAAGGAGGAGTCGTTGGCTAAGGTGCGGTAACCGGAACCGGGATCCATGAAATCCGGGCCGGCCAAGGCCGTTTCAAAGCTGTCCACATAGGCTTGGATGTAGGTCTTTTGTTGGGGCGCAATGTCATCCGGCTTGGGATACCGGTACTGGAAGAAGATGGACTGTCCATTGCCGTTCTCCGCTGGCGGAAATGGGGAGGTGAACCCGCTGCCGGGGCCTTCGTAACGGTCCACGCTGAGGATGTAGCCACCGGTGAGGTCGTCGCCACTGATCTCCGTGGGTTGCAGTTTGGCAATGTCCACGCGGTTGGCGCCCCGTTTGATCTTTTCCGCAGCGGCATACACGCCGATGTACTCGCCGTTCAGCACCACTTCCACATCGCGGGTGCGCGGGGCATAGCGCCCCATGGCCCTTGCCAGGTGGTAGGTGAGCGTGTTGTTCATCAGCGATTTGTCGAAGTAGTTGGCCAGCAGCACCCAATCGCTTTCCGAAGGCATGCCCAGGATGGGCGCATCGAAGTCGGCCCCAGTGCCGTCCCGCAGTTCCACCGTGTAGGACTTCTTCGGTGAAAGCCCGTCCGAACTGTTTCCACGCACCTCAATACCGATGGTGCCGTTGTAATCGGTGAACGGATCCGTGGGGTGGTTCAAATTGCCCGGGCCATTGTCCACAATGCCCATCTGCGCGGTGATCTTCACATCGTTAGGGATGTCCTGCCCGTTGGTATTGATCACTACGATCGGCAGGTTGGAGGAGGACAGGCTGAACGGCGCGGCAGGGTCGCTGCCGAAGGTGATGCTCCACGAAAGGACGTTGCCCTGGTCCGCGAAAGGATATAGGTCCAGCACGCGCAGCAGCCACTCGCCATTGCCGTCCTGCCCGTTATTGATCAGGCCCATGTCGCCTTGCGGGCGGTATGTGCCGGTATAAGGCGGCGTGCCCTGCACAATGGAAAGTGCTTCATCCTGCCGGAAGCAGGTGTTGGTATAGTGGTCGCTGTCCCCGCCTTGGCCGGAAACAAGCACCACCACGGTGCCGTCCGGGGCCACAAGGCTCACTTCCAGATCAGAGATCCAGCTATGGTCAATGTTGATGCACACTTGCTCCAGCCCGAAGGTGGTGGTGTCCAAAGCGGCGGAAAGACCATTCACGCCGAGGGGGATTTCCAAGGTGTTGCCGTTGTCCGGTATGGCCGCACCGTTGCCGGTGAAAGTTTGGGCGGCCAGCCAGAGCGGGCATGCGGTTAGGAATGCGGAAATGGAGCGATGGAAAACCAAGGACATGGTGTAGACCGTATGGCGAATTTACCACCTTACACAATGCCTGGGCTGTTGGCTGTTGGATGCCTCCTACTCCAGCACCACCGGCAGGTCCTTCGGGTATTTCACCGTGTAGGCAAAGCCCAGCTTCTTGGTCTCCTTGGGCACCAAGTTGAGCTTCCAGGTGAGCATGCCGGTGTTCTTGTCCACGGCTGCACCGCCGTCCTCGGTAAGCTTCACCTCGATCTCGCTTTGCGGGCT
>JAFDZG010000294.1 GCA_018267065.1 Bacteroidota bacterium | reverse complement strand
TCTTTCCTTTGCAGCCTGTTCAACCAACAACCAACGGATATGTCCGATATCAAGTCAAGGGTCATCGCCATCATCGTGGACAAGCTCGGTGTGGACCAAGCTGAAGTAACCCCGGAGGCGAGCTTCACCAACGACCTTGGCGCTGACAGCCTGGATACCGTCGAGCTCATCATGGAGTTCGAGAAGGAGTTCAACATCGCCATCCCTGACGACCAGGCCGAAAAGATCCAAACGGTGGGCCAGGCCGTGGATTACGTGGAGAAGAACGCGAAGTAACCCCCTGAAGGATGCAGCTCAGGCGAGTGGTAGTCACCGGTCTGGGTGCCCTCACGCCCTTGGGCAATTCGCTTCAGGCGTATTGGGAGGGGTTGGTGAACGGCATCAGCGGAGCTGCGCCCATCACCAATTTTGACGCATCGAAGTTCAAGACCCAGTTCGCCTGCGAGGTGAAGGGTTTTGACCCTACGGCCTTCATGGACCGGAAGGAGGCGCGCAAGATGGACCCTGTGTCCCAATATGCCGTGGCCGCAGCCGATGAGGCCGTGCGCGATGCGGGCCTGGAGCTGAAGACCGATGCCGAGCGCGAACGCGCCGGCGTGGTACTGGGTTCAGGCATCGGCGGGCTGCTCACCTTTCAGGAAGAGTGCATCAACTTCGCCAAGGGCGACGGTTCACCGCGCTTCAATCCGTTCTTCATCCCGAAGATGATCGCTGACAGCTCTTCGGGGCTTATCAGCATGCGGCACGGGTTGCGCGGACCGAGCTACGTAACGGTAAGTGCCTGCGCCAGCTCCAACAACGCACTGATCGATTCGTTCAACTATGTGCGCCTGGGCACGGTGGACATCATGGTCTCCGGCGGAAGCGAGGCTTCCATCCACGAGGCTGGCGTGGGCGGCTTCAATGCCATGCACGCCATGAGCACCCGCAACGACGACCCCGCCACCGCCAGCAGGCCCTATGACAAGGACCGCGACGGCTTTGTGCTGGGCGAGGGCGGCGGCATCATCGTGTTGGAGGAGCTGGAACACGCCAAGGCACGTGGCGCGAAGATCTATTGCGAGCTGGTGGGCGGCGGCATGAGCAGTGATGCCTACCACATCACCGCGCCGCACCCCGAAGGGCTCGGTGCATTCCTTTGCATGAAGCACGCCCTGCAGGATGCCGGGATGAAGCCTTCGGAGATCGACTACATCAACACCCACGGCACCAGCACACCCATCGGCGACCCGCAGGAAGTGAAGGCGATCCAGCGACTGTTCGGGGAGGATGCCTACCGGCTCAATATCAGCTCCTCCAAGAGCATGACGGGCCACCTGCTCGGTGCCGCCGGCGCCGTGGAGGCCATTGCCACCATCATGGCCGTTTACAAGGACATGGTGCCGCCCACCATCAATCATTTCACGGACGATCCCGAGATCGACCCCAAGCTGAACTTCACGTTCAACAAAGCGCAGCAACGCACGGTCAACGCCGCCATGAGCAACACATTCGGCTTCGGCGGCCACAACACCTCGGTGATCTTCCGCAAGTACCGTTGACCACTTTTGTTCTCCATTTTTTTCAAGAAAACCTCCACGCCGGAGGAACGCCGCATCCGGGCCTGGTGCCGAAAAACCTTTGGCATCAACCCCAAGGACCTTCCGCTTTACCGCCAAGCCCTGCGCCACAGCAGTTCCGTACCGGACGACCGGCCCGACCTGCCGGACAACGAACGGTTGGAGTTCCTCGGTGATGCCGTGCTGGACACCATCGTGGGGCAGTTTGTATACCGCACCTACCCCGATCAGGGCGAGGGTTTCCTTACCCGCATGCGCAGCAAACTGGTGAGCCGCCACCAGCTGAGCATCCTGGCCAAGCGCGTGGAAGTGGAGCGCGTCATGGAAAGCAACATCGGCCGCAACCAGGACACCTCCGTGCCGGGCAACGCCATGGAAGCGCTCATTGGCGCGCTGCTGCTGGACAAGGGCTTTGACCGCACCAACGCCATCGTCCTCAAGCTCATCACCACGCACTTCGACCTCAAGGCCGTGGAACAGGAGGACCGTGACAGCAAGAGCCGCATCCTGGAATGGGGCCAAAAGCAGCACCGCAAGGTGGAGTTCTTCATTAACGAGGACAAGGAACGCGGCGGACGCGAGGGCAAGTTTTCGGCGGAGGTGCAGGTGGACGGCAAGGTGTTGGGCACCGGCACGGGCCACAGCAAGAAAAAGGCGGAACAAGAGGCGGCCCGCAATGCCACCCGGGAACTGCAGCTTGATTCCCGTGAAGGCGGACAGGGAGCCGCGCCGAAACGAAGGAACCCTGACAGGCATGGCCAGCAGCGCCGTGGCGAAAAGGTGCGGGACAAGGGTGCAAGGCCCAAGGCCGCACCGCGGAAGGACGGTGCCAAGGATGGTGAATAAGCATCCCTTGGGGCATGCTTCGGCGCTACCTTTATCGGCCCCACGCCGAATGGCCAAGCTGAAGCTCGAGAACGATATTCTGCCCGATGCCCAAGTGATCGCGATCAGCAGCCACGTGAACGACTACCGCCTCTGCTGGTCGCTGAACCGGAGCCTTGGCATCGCATTGTCCCGCAACCGCTCCGACATTGAGGAGGAAGGACCGGAGCACCCTGCTTTTTATCCGGTGTTCAGCCATCAAGAGGAAGATGGGGCCGCCCTGTTCTCCTTGATCGGAAACCACGCACAGGAGGGCGTCTTGATCGCCAGCCAGCGCCAGGCTGATTTCTTTCTGGTGGCCGAAGGCGAAAATCGTCCCGAAGCGGCTGAACTGCTTGGTCGCGTGCGTGCCGCAGAATTCGTGCTGGCTGCCTTTACCCTGGATATCCGCTCCATCAAAGGGGCATATAAGCTTTTGCAATGACCCCTGCACAAGACCCGAAGACCAAGATCGTGGCCACCCTGGGCCCGGCCAGTTCCGCCCGCGAGGTGCTGCGCGAAATGCTGTTGAACGGCGTGGACGTATGCCGGCTCAACTTCAGCCATGGCAAGTACGACGCGTACAAGGAACTGATCGCCACCATCCGTTCGCTCAACGAGGAACTCGGGCTCACCACGGCCATTCTCGCCGATCTGCAAGGACCGAAGTTGCGCGTGGGGGAAATGGCTGACGGCCCCATTGAGCTTAGGGAGGGAACGGAGCTGGTGATCACAACCGAGGCCGTGAAAGGCGTTCCCGGCCTGGTTGGCACCAGCTACGCCCAATTCCCGCAGGACGTGAAACCGGGCGAATTGGTGCTGCTGGACGATGGAAAGCTACGCCTTCAAGTAAAGGCAACGGACGGCAAACAGCGCGTCACCACAACCGTGGTAAACGGCGGAATGCTCAGCAGCAACAAGGGCATCAACCTGCCCAATACCAAGGTGAGCCTGCCCTGTCTTACCGAAAAAGACCGCAAGGACCTCACGTTCGCACTTTCGCAAGGCGTGGACTGGGTGGGCCTCAGCTTTGTGCGCAGTGCGCGGGACATCATTGAGCTGAAGCACCAGATCCAGGCGGAGGGCGGTGCGGCCCGTGTGGTGGCCAAGATCGAAAAACCGGAGGCCATGTTGGAGATCGACGAGATCATCCGGGAAAGCGATGCACTGATGGTGGCCCGCGGTGACCTCGGCGTGGAAGTGCCCATGGAGCAAGTGCCCTTGCTGCAAAAGGACATCATCCGCCGTTGCCTGCTGCAGCACCGCCCCGTGATCGTGGCCACGCAGATGATGGAGAGCATGATCCAGAACAGCACCCCTACCCGGGCCGAGGTGAATGATGTGGCCAATGCCGTGCTGGACCATGCCGATGCAGTGATGCTCAGCGCCGAGACCAGCGTGGGCAGGTATCCGGTGGAGGTGGTGAAGGCCATGAACAAGATCCTCCTGGAAATGGAGAAGAGCGAAGTGATGTACAACGTGCCGGAACCTGCACTGACAAAGAATGACCGCATGGTAACGGACACCATCTGCATGGCCAGCGTGCGCATGGCGGACGCCATTGACATCAAGGCCATCATCACCATGACGCACAGCGGCTACACGGCCTTCAAGATCAGCAGCATGCGCCCCAAGGCGCACATCTTCGCGTTCACCAGCAACAAACGCATCCTCAACATGCTCAATCTGGTGTGGGGCGTGCGCGCCCAGTACTACGACAAAACCGTTAGCACGGATCACACCGTTGCCGACATCAAGCACATCCTGCGACGCAAGCAACTGGTGGAAAAAGGCGACCTGGTGGCCAACATCGCAAGCATGCCCATTGCTGAGCAGGGCATGGCCAATATGATCAAGCTGAGCGAGGTGTAGGGGCAGGGCTGTTGAACGGCCAAAGCCTGCTTGCCCCCCTTGTTGCAGGGAACGCGCAGGCTTTGAACCCTGTGAAAGCTGCACTCAGAAAGCGCTGCTCGTCATTCTCCGTGCACGGCCGGACACAGTGCCCATGTACACGATGGAGAACTCGAACGCACCGTTGTTGTGCGTGTAGCTGCGCAACGGTGAGGTGTTCACATCGTAGCTCACGCGGTAGTAGTTGTTGCCGTGCTTGATGCCGAGCTGCGCAATGATCGCATCGTCCAAGCGGTAGGAGGCGCCTCCCACCACGCCATAGATGTTGTTCATCAGGGCCACCTGCCCCATCACGCCCACTTGTACTTGTTGGTCGGCACCCTGCCGCATGAAGAGGCCTTGCGGGATGATGTCCACGCCATCGCTCACCGTAATGCGGGCGCCGGCATTCACGGAATAACGGATCGGCAGGTCACTTTCCTCATTGCGGAAGATGGATTCATCCGGGGTGGTGACGTGGAACAGCGCGAAGTTGCCGAACGGGTTCATCATCTTGTTGTGATTGGTGGAGCGATAAGCCACGCCAAGGCCCAGGTCCGGCATCAACCGGCCCATCTTCTGGAACAGTTCGCCGCTGGGCAGGTCGCTGTCAAAATGGTCGCGGTCATACTGCGCGTCCCACACCAGCTTGTCGTCATTGACCTTCTTGTAGATCAAGCCCAGGTTCACCCCGGCCGAGAGCGTGTAGTTCTTGCTGGAGGAAACGTTGTACGCGCCGGTTATGCCAGCGGAGAAATTGTTCATGGTGCCGGCCATGTTGTAGTTGTTCAGGTAGGCCCCGAAGCCGTACTGCCGGTCCACGTTCATGTCTACCGCGAAAGCCGTGGTGAGGAAGTTGTTGCCCAGGCTGCTCCACTGGCTGCGCAGGTTGCTGCTCACGCGGAAGTCGCTGTTCTCAAACATTCCGGTGAGGCCGGGGTTGAGCATGACGGCTGCCGCTTCGTACTGCGAGAGCTGGGCGTCCTGTGCGCGCATGGCACCGGCCCCGAAGAGGGTGACCGCCAACAGAAGGGAGGTTTTCGTTTGCATTTTGGTCTGTTCTCTTTTAGCGGATCAAGGTCACTTTGCCCGAACGGTCGTAGTCCTGGCCGTCCACCGAGGTGGCCACCACGGAGTACACATACACCCCGTTGATCTCCGGCTTGCCGTTGTAGGTGCCGTCCCAGCCGAATTCAGGGTCTTCGGTCTCGAAGATCATTTCACCCCAGCCGTTGTAGATGCGCAAGTGGATGGTTTCGAACGGCCCGCCGCGCACGTAGAAGATGTCGTTCACGCCGTCGCCGTTCGGGCTGAAGGCATCGGGCAGTTTCGGTGGCACGATCTTGTTGTCCTTGATGGACACAAGGATGGAATCCTGTGCGCTGCATCCTGCGGCGTTGCTTACCGTTTGCACAATGATGTACTGGCCGGATTCCCCATAGCTGTGGTTCGGCTGCTGCATGAGCGAGCCGGTGTTGTCGCCGAAGTCGTACTGCCAAGCACTGGCACCGCTGGATTCGTCAGTGATCACCACTGGCTCATCCACGTAAGCGTCGCCGCTGATGCTGAAGCCGGCGGTGGGTGAGTTCATCACGTTCACCACTTGGCTGGCCGTGGCGCTGCAGCCGTTCTGGGCGAAGACGGTGAGCGTTACGGTATAGGGGCCGGCCGTACCGTACGGAGTGCCCGCCTGTTGGCCAGCACCGGTTGACCCGTTGCCGAAGTCCCAATTCCAGCCGATGATGGGAGCCCCACTGGTTGTGCTTGCATCGGTGAAGGCGGTCTGCATGCCCGCGCAGGCGGGGCCGATCGTGAACGCTGCATTGAGCGGGTTCACGAAGGAAATCCGCACGGTGTCAACGGCAGCGGCGCAATACAGGTCGCCCGTGGTGGTAAGCACCAGGTCCACATGCTGCTGCGCGCTGTCAGCCGCACTGGGTTGATACACGGCATTGGCGGTGGTGGTGTTGGGCGTGAAGGTGCCGCTGCCCAAGGTGCTCCACTGCACGCCGGTGGCTCCCGTGAAGGTGCCTGCCAGTTGCACGTCGGCACTGGCATCGCAGGTGGTGATGTCCTGCCCGGCATTCACGGTGGAAGGCTGGTGCAAGTTCACTTGCATGGTGTCGCTGTGTGCCGGACAACCCATATTACCCGTGGTGGTGAGCACGAAGCTCAATTGGGGGAACATCAGGTCCGGTGCGCTGGGTACATAAGTGGCGTTCAGGGCCGTGGCATCCGGAAGGAAGCTTCCGCTTCCGTTGGTGGTCCAGGTGCCACCGCTTACCCCGGTGATGTTGCCCGCCAAGGCGATGGGGGTGCCGTCGGCGCAGAGGTCCATGTCATTGCCCGCGCTGGCAATGCGCGTGGGGCCCACACCGATCCACAGCGAATCCGCTGCATTGGCACAGGTGCCGGTGCCATATGCCGTGATGATCAAGTACACGCCGCCGTTGATGCTGTCCTGCGCCGACGGCAGGTACGTGGCATTGGCGGAGTTCGCATCCGGGCTGAATGTGCCCGTGCCCGCGCTTACCCAATGCACCGCACTATCGTTCTGTGCGATGGCGTTGAGCTGGATGGGCTCGATGCCGTTGCAGATCAGCTGGTCGGCTCCGGCGTTCACCGTGGGCGGCACATGGTAGCTCACCACCAAGGTGTCACGGCCTGCGGGGCATCCAGCGTTGTTGGTGGTGCTGAGCACCAGGTTGATGTTGCCGATCACGAAGTCGGCCGCACCGGGGATGTAGGTGGCGTTGAGGTCCGTGGCGCTGGGGCTGAAGGAGCCCGTGCCGCTGGTGGTCCACACCCCGGTGGTGGTACCGGCCACACTGCCCGCCAGGCCCACGTTCGGGCTGGTGCTGCAAGTGGTCACGTCCTGTCCGGCCTGTGCGGAAAGCCCGCCGCCGAAGGTGATGGTGAGCGCATCGGACACGGC
>JAFDZG010000293.1 GCA_018267065.1 Bacteroidota bacterium | reverse complement strand
GGCATGATCACGAACTCATAAAGCCGCAGGCCTTTGTTCTTTCGGCAATACGCCAAGTTCTTTAACAGGAACTCGGCATATTCCCTTCGGGTGAACACATCCACCCAGCCCACCACCGCGAAAGTGATGAAGTGTGCATGGCCTTCCACGAACTTGTAGCGTTCGCTCATTGTGGTGAAGGCAGAGGCTTTGGGAGGACGTGTGAAGAAGGGCACGAGCGGAGGACGCTCGCGCCAGAGTAAGAGCTGTCGCTTGCTTGGTTGAACTCAGGTTCCACTTGATCCCCAAAACGACCGCAGGTTGCTGGTCAAATTGGATTCGCCTCCTCGTGGCCAATAGTGGCTCAAACCCAGCCAGTTCGAAATTTCGAAGCGTTGATTCCGGTTTTCTCGTGGAGGTTGCGCGGCTACCGCCACGGCGGGCATACGCAAAGTGAGGACGGGGAAGCAGGGAAGGCATGAGCTACAAGCTCACGCTAGTTTCGGAGAAGAAAAAGTGAGCGCAAGGATCACAGATCCGCAGCAGCAGGGCCAAGGCACGTGCGTGGACGCACGCGCCAGTGAAAAATCACATGCTCGCGCTAGTTGGGGGGGTGACTGAACACGTATGGCACAAGTGACCGGCCCGCCGCCGCTCATTCCGTCCCGCGCCGAACACTTGCGCCAGCGGGAGGGCAATTCCGAGGTGCTCCTGGACAAGGACCTGATCAAGCGCATCACCGAGATCCAGCAACTATCCGAGGCCGATCGGCAAGGCATCTTCTTCGCGCTCGATGGGTTGCTCAGGGATGCCAAGGCCAGGAAGGCGTATGCGTGAGAGCGCGAGTCAGGGACAGACAGCCTCGACCTGCGTTAGCTCGTACTCGATGTCATCGGCTGGATACCGAACAAATACACGCCCATACCCCTTGCGGTAGCGGACCAGCCTAGGCCCCGTTGATGTACCAAGATCCACCTTGAACGTGAACTCGTTCGCTTGTTTGGAAAGGGCGACTAGTTCAACAGTGGTTGGAATCGTGTTCTTGACGCTCTTATGTGATCGTGTAGCGCTAATTGTCAGACCGTAGTCGCCGTCTTGCTCCCAGCCATATGGTCCCTGAACAAAAATTCCGCCGTCCTCATTGAACCGAAACACGTCGTAATATGAACTACGATAACGGATGTAGCCCTTGTCATCATGGAGAAAGAGGTAGACCCCGCCGTGTTCTGAGAGCTTGGTGCCTGCCACGTTAGGAAGAGAGTCCGCAGGAAGAACAAGCTGGGGCAGCGATTCAACTCTTTGGGAGGCTTCGATCTTGAACTCGAACAGCAGGTCGCCAACCTGAGTCCTGATCCAGTGCGATTGGATAATGGCCGGGCGTTCAACCCAAGTGACAATCTCACACTTGGATAGCACGAACGCCGTTTCCTGCTGGGCCATGGCAACGCCAGCGGACACGAACGACCAAGCAGTGCATATCACAAGCAGAGCCTTCATTCGGGCTTAACCTCGATTGACGGAAGCACGTATGGCGCAACTTCATCAGCACCGCCGCCAGCCTCCTTGCGCATGATTCCGCGATACAGGTCCTTCGTAGAAGCGTCCAACTTCTCATAGGCTTTGGTGCCATAGAGCCCTTGCCATGAAAGAGCCTCGTAGAACTGATCAGTACTGTATGCCACATCAACACCACCAACCGACATCGTGCCAGAACGATCCGTGATGCCATTGTTAGCATCCATCTCTCTCAGGCCCTGAACTATCTCTCCACGGTAATGCACTGCCATCATCTCGTGCTGCCAACCGGTCGAAGCCGTAGCATGTCGCGTGCCGTAGTCCTGTAGCCCTGGGAAGTTCTTCGCATCTACAGAACCGCCACTGGCCTCAAACTTCCTGAACACCTTTGCATGAACCATCTCGTGCAGGAACGTGGCCGCGATCGAGATATCCGTGGCGCTGGCTAGATACTGTTGCTTGAACGTGATAGAAATCGAGAATGGGTAAGGACTTAGAGATCGCGGTGCGGTTTCAGCGAAGCGCGTTCGCTCCCAAGCTTGAACATCGAGATAGAGATGCACAATGGGCTTGGGTCCGTCGAACTGGTTCAAACCAGATTGAAAAGTAGACGTGCCCTTGAGTTGATTGAAAACAGATGAGGCACGGAGGTTAGATGAGAAAGCGGACGAGGGCACTATCTCCTTGCCATTGGGATCGACCAAGTAGATTGGATTATTGCCAGCGAAGGAGTACGGCGACTGATCTGGATAGTCAACTGCCAACGGATCCAAGCTCAACCACCTCATTATCCTTGAGTCGTAGAGCCTTGCGCCGAAGTCGTAGCTGGTCCCTGTAGCGCCGTGGATCTCATCATCCTTGCGCATTCCGTTGAAGCCCCCCCGTCTGGCGCGAGCGTCCTCCGCTCGTGCCGCATCCCCCTTACGCCGCATCGCATTCAAAGTCCAAGTGTGGATTCGCACTGCTCCACATGTATGCCGATTCATCATTGACCAAGCCCGCGCGTAATGGATTCTCGCGAAGATAGATCCGCTTTTGCTCAAAGAGTTCCGGCTTATCCAGGATGATCGGACGATTGCTCTGTTGCCATAACTGATGGTGTACGTTCTGTGGATTCGTCGCGCCATGCTCCCGGAACACCCGCAACATCCATTCCTTCCGGCTTTCACGCGCGTTCGCGGCGATAAGCTTCACCAGTTCCTTGCTCGTATAGGT
>JAFDZG010000292.1 GCA_018267065.1 Bacteroidota bacterium | reverse complement strand
CCATCAGAGAAAGGTGAGCGTATCGCTGCAAAGTAGCACACACTGGGTGCTGCCGGACTCCAGTCCGGCGAGAAAACCCGTTGTGTGCTACTTTGGGCTACTGCCCGGATCGGTGCGTGATGACAGAGGAAATGGACGATGGTTACGATATATCGGGAACTGGTGGGGATGCCAGGTCATCAGCCCGAAGGCTGAAGGAGAAGAAGGCACCCGGCTATGGCCGCTTGGGCAAGGGCTTGAAAGCAGCCGGGAACTCCGGCGACCCGGTCTGGTGGGACCGGGGCTACCACCCGCATGTGGAAAGCCCGCGCTTGATCCAGCACGTGACGTTCCATTTGGCCGATAGCCTGCCGAGGGAAGTGGTGGAGAAGATGGCTGCGGAACTGGAACGTATTCCGCCGTCGCTCCGTGACACGGAGAAGGAAAAACGGGTTGCGGCATATTTGGATGCGGGCATTGGCAGTTGCGTGCTGCGCATTCCGGAATTGGGTGAACTGGTGCAGCGGACCATTCTGCACTTCCATGGCGAGCGCTATATGCTGCATGCCTGGTGCGTGATGCCGAACCACGTGCATGTGCTCTTCCAAGTTGCTGAAGGCTGGACCATGGGCAGCATCGTAGGCTCGTGGAAGAAGTTCACGGCGCGGAGGATCAACAGCTACTTGAAGGAACAGGGGATGGGTGCGGTGCCAACGGGTGCTTCTGCCAGACTGGAGTCTGGCTTACCGCCGGTTTGGCACCGCGACTACTTCGACCGCTACATCCGCGATGCCGGGCACTACACCAACGCGGTGGACTATATCCACAACAACCCGGTGAAGGCGGGCTTGGTGAAGCGTAAGTAGGAGTGGAGGTGGTCTTCGGCTTATGCTGGGGGGGTGGGGTAGGGTGGTTCAACAACCGGGTAATCCAAGTTCCCGTCAGGTGCAGAAACCCTGCTCCAACAACACTTCAATGCGTTCCACCTCCCAGTAGCGCTCCACGAGCGTCATGGCAAAGGGGATGAACGCACGGGTGTGGCCATGGCGCAAGTAGCGCGGGTCCAGTTCGCCGGGGCCGAGCCGGAATCGGTCCAGGGCATCCGCGTCCTTCAGCAGGGCCATCGTGGCAAAGGCCGGATGCTCCCCGGGCAGGTCATTCTTGCTGTGGAACTCCACGGCGTCGCCGATCAGCTCCAGTTCGTCCCCGGTGATCCCGGCATTCAGGAAACGCTCCGTCCAGCGCGGCAATTTGGTCTCCCTGGACCAAGCCCCATGCTGGGTACACCAGCCATCATGCCTGCGTGCCTGATCGTGGATCACCGCGGCACAATAGGCGCGACGGACCAAGTTGTCGTCCATGCCGCCAGCATGGCCCAGCAGCAGCACGTGCATCATCACCCGGTTGGTGTGTAAAAGTCCGTGGTATTCACTGGGGTGGTCGAAGTCCGACCAGGTGGGTTGCAGGTCGGTCACCCAATGCGGCAGTCGGGAGAATGACCTGAGCAGCGGCTCGCGGTATTGCGGTGGGAGGTGGTTCATGGGCCGGACGTGGGTGGAGCCAAGGTAGGGGAGACCGGACATGAGCAGCGGGCATATGGTCACCTGCGGAGTTCCACTGACAACGAACAGCGGACAACTAACAACTACGCCCCATGAACCTACACCCACGGTGATGCACGAGCTATCCGAACGCATGGGCACGGATCCATTCGCGCAAGAGTTCGAGCGGAGGCCCCCGCGCGAGTTGAACCCAGCGCGACGCAAGTTCACCGCTTCACCACCTTCCGCGCAACACGCTGTCCGTTCACCCAAAGCCGCAGTTCGTACACACCCGGCGGCAGTGCGTTCAGGGAATAGCTCAGTTCGTGTGCCCCTGCCGCAAGGCGCTCTTCAGGGTATGTGCCCACTATGCGCCCCGCTGCGTCCAGCATGCTCATGGCCACCGGTGCGGCATTAGGCAATTGAAATTGGACGTGTACCGCGTCCTCTGCTGGATTTGGGTAGAGGGCAACATGGGCTGGTGCCTGTTGCTCCGCAATGTCTGTCGGGACCGGGCCTATCTTCACGATCCAAGCGTCATAAAGACCATGGTTCCCGGACACATCCCCGTCGCTGGAGTTGGTATACCCGGCCATGATGTATCCTCCATCGGTGGTCTGTTGAATGGCACTTGCTTCGTCATCATTTGTACCGCCCAAGGCACGCTGCCATTGAATGGTGCCGGAGCCGTCGAGCTTCAACACCCAAGCGTCATAATAACCATGGTTTCCGGACACATCTCCGTCGTTGGATTTGGACCACCCCGCCATGATGTACCCGCCATCGGTGGTCCGTTGAATGGCATCTGCCAGCTCATTATTTGTTCCACCCAAAGCGTGCTGCCATTGGAGGATGCCGGAGCCGTCGAGCTTTACCACCCAAGCATCTTGAGAACCATGGTTTCCTGACACATCCCCGTCGTTGGATCCCGTCTCCCTGGCCATGACGTACCCGCCGTCGGTGGTCTGTTGGATGTCAATTGCAGTATCGCTACCGGTACCGCCCAAGGCGTGCTGCCATTGGAGGGTGCCGGCGCCGTCGAGCTTTACTACCCATGCATCCTCACTACCGTGGTTTCCGGATACATCCCCATCGTTAGAAGAAGTAAACCCGGCCATGATGTACCCGCCATCGGTGGTCTGTTGAATGGCATAAGCCCAATCGCCACCTGTTCCACCCAAGGCGTGCTGCCACAGGAGGGTCCCGGCGCCGTCGAGCTTTACCAGCCAAGCGTCACTTAAACCATGGTTCCCGGACACATCCCCGTCGTTGGAAGCAGTAAACCCGGCCATGATGTAACCTCCATCGGCGGTCTTTTGAATGTCAGTTGCATAATCATCACTTGCTCCGCCCAATGCGTGCTGCCATTGGAGAGTGCCGGCGGTGTCGAGCTTCACCACCCAGGCATCAGGGTGAGTGAGGGAGCCATGGATCCCTGACACATCCCCGTCATTTGATCGGGTATACCCGGCCATGATGTATCCTCCATCGGTGGTCAGTTGAATGGCATAGGCCTCATCGTCATTTGTTCCGCCGAAGGCGTGCTGCCATTGGAGGATGCCATTGCCGTCGAGTTTTACCATCCAGGCATCCCGACTACCATGGTTTCCAGAAACGTCCCCATCGTTGGAATAGGCATACCCGACCATGACGTACCCACCATCGGTGGTCTGTTGAATGGCATAGACCTCCTCGTCACTTGTTCCGCCCAAAGTGTGCTGCCATTCCAAGGCGGGCTGTGCATGAGCCAGCAGTGCGGCGAAAAGCAATACTGGAAGTACACGGACGCGGGGTTTGGGGGCCATGGCCTTTGTGTTAGGAGAGTTGAACATACTACATCCGGGGCGTGCGTACAGAATATTTCGGGTATTGGGCAGCCCT
>JAFDZG010000291.1 GCA_018267065.1 Bacteroidota bacterium | reverse complement strand
GGGGATGACGTGTTGCTTTCCAAAGTGTTCGAGGCCCTGCACGCCAAGGAAAAAGGCAAGTTGTCGGTGGACCCAAAGGGTGATCTGGAAGCCCTGTATGACAAGCTTGGCGAGGCCCTGCCGAACTATGACCGCGACCGCATCTATTCCAGCGATGTCCGCAAGTTTTTTACCTGGTACCAGATCCTGGTGGATACCGGGATCTTTGAGGAGCAGGCCAAGGAAAAGAAGGCAGACAAGGAAGAGAAGGAGGTAAAGGAAGCGAAGAAGCCTTCTGCGGCCAAGGCGGCAGCCAAGCCGAAAGCACCTTCCGCAAAGGGTGCCGCGCCCAAGGGCGGCGGCGGTTCCAAGGCCAAGGTGCAGCCCATGCACAAGGGTTCCCAGCGCGGCAGCTGACCCCCGAACTGAAAGCAGTTCCCTGCTCAGCCACGGCATCTTTCATTGCCCGGGCAGGAAGCTTTTTTACCGGGACGGTGGAAAATCTTCCTGACCAAGGTCAATGCGCGAATTCCCGGTGCATCTATCTTGCATTAATTCCGTAAGAAGCGCACCATGGTGAAATTCAACTCATTTGCTTGGAAATCGCTTGTTCTGGCCGGATTGGGCGGCACCATTGCCTTGTCCGTGGCCTGGTCCAACGGCGATGTGCCAGTGGCCCACGCCTCCTTCCACAGCGCGGCCGAGCTGAAGGATTTCCGGGACATGGCCAGCCATCCACTGGATTCCACCGAGAACACCTACTTCGTGGGCAGTGCCCATTGCAACGGTTGCCACGGCCACGACCCCACCGGCTATGCCATGACCACCTTGAACGGCCAGGACGTGAACGTGGTGGATGCCTGGCGCAGCAGCATGATGGCCAATTCCGCACGCGATCCCTACTGGCGCGCCAAGGTGAGCCATGAGGTGCTGGTGAACCCCGCGCACCAAGTGCAGTTGGAGGACAAATGCACCACCTGCCACGCGCCCATGGGCAACTTCGAGCACCATTTTACCGGGCAAGGGCCGTATTCCATCTCCTACATGGAGCAGGATGACATTGCCCTGGACGGTGTGAGCTGCGTACCCTGCCACATGCAGAAAGGCGACAGCATCGGCAAGTTCTTTTCCGGCCAGTTGCGGCTGGACACCGCCGGGCGGCCCATCTACGGACCCTATGCCACGGATGACATTTTCGGGGCGCCGATGGAGGCATTTGTGCACTACGTGCCCCAGTATGGCGCACAGATCTTGGATGCCGGCCTGTGCGCGGGCTGCCACAGCCTGATCACCGAAACCGTGGACCTGGACGGCAACCCCACGGGCGATGAGTTCGTGGAACAGGCCACCTACCACGAGTGGAACAATTCCTCCTTCGACAACCGCACCCATCCGCAAACCGGCATCACCTGCCAAGGCTGCCATGTTCCGCTGCTGGATGACACGGTAGGCGTGGTGCTCTCCGCCAACTACGTATTCCTCCAGCCCAAATCACCTTTTGGCCAGCACCACTTCGCCGGTGGCAACGCCTTCATGCTCACCATGCTGAAGAACAACGGCGACACCCTGCGCGTAACCGCCACGGAAGCGCAGTTCGACAGTTCCATTGCCCGCACCCACCGCATGCTGCAGCAGCATACGCTGATGCTGGAGACCAGTGTGCCCTGGCGCGATGCCGACACGGCCTTCATTGATGTGAAGCTCACCAACCTGGCCGGCCACAAGTTCCCCAGCGGCTACCCGTCGCGCCGCGCTTGGGTGCAACTGGTGGTGACCAACGCCACGGGCGACACCTTGTACAACAACGGCGCACCCTCGCCGGATGGCGACATCGTGGGGCACGACCCGCTCTGGGAACCGCACTACGACACCATCACCGATGCCGGCCAGGTGCAGATCTACGAGATGGTGATGGGCGACGTGAACGGCAACTTGACGCACGTGCTGGAACGCGCCAAGCAACCGCTGAAGGACAACCGCCTGGTGCCCGAGGGGTTCAGCGTGAACCACTATGCCTACGATACCACGAAGATCGTGGGCAATGCGCTCACCGACCCGGACTTCAACCACGATGAAAACGGCGTGGAGGGCAACGGGGCGGACGTGGTGCACTACCATGTGCCCACAGGCGGCTATGCCGGCTTGATACACATCACCGCCAACGTGTGGTACCAAAGCGTACCGCCGCGTTCCGTGGCCGACATGTTCACGCAGTCCAGCCCGGAGATCGACCTCTTCGCAGGCATGTTCAACGCGGCGGACCATTCACCGGTCCTGGTGCGCAGCACTTCGCAAACGGACATGACAGTGGGCATCGACAACCTGCGCGAACTGGGCGTGCATGTGTTCCCCAACCCCGTGCGCAACGGCCTGCTGAACATCACCGGGATCGATGCGCGCGTCACGGGCATCGAAGTGTATGATGCCGGTGGCCGCAAAGTGGGCGAGCGCCGCGACGGCAACAACCGCAACTGGAGCATGCGCCTGCCGGGCAGTGGCACCTACATCGTGGTGGTGCGCACGGCGGAACGGAGCTTTGTGGAGCGGGTGGTCAACTTGTGAGGATCAGACGATCAGGGGATCAGAAGATCATTGCTGGAGTCCGAGGTTGAAGATCGCATCGCCCTCGTAAACCATCGGCGCGCGGCTGATGTTGATGACGTGGCCCGCCTTGGGCGC
>JAFDZG010000290.1 GCA_018267065.1 Bacteroidota bacterium | reverse complement strand
TTCTGCGGGCCGGTCGCTTTTCTTGGCCTCGCAGTGCCGCATGTGGCCCGTGCCTTTACGCGCACGGCGGACCACCGCTTGTTGATGCCCGCCACGGTGCTCTTGGGCGCCGCATTGGCGTTGGCCTGCGACCTGTTGGTCCGTTCCGCATGGGCCGGCGTGGTGCTCCCGCTGAATGCGGTAACCAGTTTACTGGGCGTTCCGGTGGTGATCTGGGTTCTCATTGGTGGACGATCATGGGTGCGCAAGTGATGGGGCAGCAGGCGCTGTTGCGCACGGAAGACCTTGCAGTGGGCCATGCGGGGAAGGCCGTGCTGCACTATGTGCAGATGGAACTTCAACCAGGAAGCCTCACCGCAGTGATCGGCATCAACGGTGTCGGGAAGAGCACACTGTTGCGCACGTTGGCGGGCTTGTTGCCCGCTGTGCAAGGAAAAGTATGGCTGGGCCAAACGGATCTTTGCAACCTGTCCGTTGCCCAACGGGCCCGGCACCTTGCCGTGGTGCTAACGGGCAGGCCGGATACCGGGCAATTGGATGTGGAAACCCTGGTTTCCTTTGGCCGCCACCCGTGGACCGATCGGTGGGGGCGGGCCTCGGAGGCAGACCGGGAAGCGGTGGAACGTGCCTTGGAACTTACCGGAACTGCGAAACTGCGCCATAGGCAGGCCCGCTCCTGCAGTGACGGCGAGTGCCAAAAGGTGCTGATCGCACGCGCACTGGCCCAGGATACCCCGCTGTTATTGCTGGACGAGCCAACGGCATTCCTGGACCTTCCCAACCGGGCGGCCGTGGTGCGGTTGCTCCGCGCCATTGCACACGGCGGGAACAAGGCCGTGCTTTTCAGCACGCACGATCTGCAGCTCGCCATGGACCTTTGTGACAAGCTTGTACTGTTGCGCAGCGGTGATGTGCCATGGCAGGGTACGCCCGCCCAAGCCTTGGCTTCCGGTGAGCTGGCGCATGCCTTTGCAAGTGCGGGCGTGCAGTTTGATCCGGTTGGCGGCACCCACCGCTTCATGCCATAAAGAAAAAGCCCCTGCTTGCGCAAGGGCTCTTCCCGTCGCGTGGTTAACGCTTATTTTTTCAGCAGGTCGCGGATCTCCGCCAGCAGCTTCTGGTCCTCGGTGGGGCCCGCTGGTGCAGCGGCTTCGGGTTTCTTCATGGCGTTCACCGCCTTCACCACCATGAACATCACGAATGCCACGATCAGGAAATCGATGGTGGACTGCAGGAAGTTGCCGTAAGTGATCGCGACTTCCGCACTACCTGGAACAGAGACAGCCCCAGCGGCATCCTTCACTTCAGCCACGCCGGGGCGCAGCACCCACTTCAGGTCCTGGAAATTCACTTTGTCCGTGAGCAAGCTGATCAACGGGGAAACGATGCCCCCGGTGAACGCAGTGACCAGCTTGGTGAACGCGGCACCCATGACAAAGCCCACGGCAATGTCGATCAGGTTGCCTTTCATCGCGAATTCCTTGAACTCCTTGAGCATTCCCATGTTGTGTCGGTTTTTGGTAAAGGACGAAGTTTATCGTTCCCCTTGGGGTGCAACCTGGTAATTAGCCTTTTTTACTTGCCTTCCCCAGCGGTTGAAGGACTCGGTTCCTTGGCCTTGTCGGCACGCAGCTCCGCCATCAATTGCTTGTGTTGCCCCACGAGGCGCTGTATTTCCTGCCGGGTGCGTTCGATGCTCTTCTCCATTTCCTTCTTCATCGCTTCGCCTGCGGCACTCTTGAAGCTGAACTTTCCCATGTTCTCCTCGGACTGGCGCACCTCTGACTCGAGCTCCTCGATCTTGCGCTGCACAAAGCGGCCTTCACGCTCCATGCGGTCGCGTCCGTCCGGTGCACTGCTCAGGTCCTGCAGGCGGGTTTGGAACTTCATCCGGCCGCGCTCGGCATCGTTCAATTTCAGTTGGCCGTATTGTTTGTCCAGCGCGGCGCGGTAACGGTCGCTCAGCCGGTCGTACTGCTTGGGCGAAACGCGGCCCCCATTGAGCCATCTTGCACTGAAGGCCTTCAGGCGTTCAATGTCCGCATTGCGGTCGCCCGTAAGCGCGAAGGCTTCTATTTCACCGATCAGGTCTTCCTTCGCCTTGGCGTTCACGGCCTGCTCGGCATCCTGTTGCTCAAAGGCATCGTGCCGTGACTTGAAGAATGCATCGCACGCTTCCCGGAAGCGGCCCCACAACTTGTGCTCATCGCGTTGCCCGGCGCTGCCGGCCTGTTTCCATTCCAACTGCAGTTGCTTGAGCTTGTCGGCCGTTTGGCGCCACGCCGTGCTGTCCTTCAGTGCCAGGGCCTGCCCGATCAGTGATTCCTTCTTGTCCCGCACGGCCTTGAACTGGTCCTTGAGTTCCTTGTAGTACGCGTTTTTCTTGTCGAAGAAGCCGTTGCAGGCCTCCCGGAACTCCTTCCACACGCGCTCGTTGTCCTTTTTCGTGGCGAAGCCGATGTTCTTCCAGGCATTCTGCAGCTCCAGCACCTGGTCGGTGAGCTTCTTCCATTCCGCGGCGCTGATGTTTTCCGCCTGCTTGGCCAGCTCGAGCGCCTTTTCCACCAAGGCTTGCTTGGATGCCAAGTTGGTTTCATGCTCCGCGCGGCGCGCCTTGTAATACTCGTTGATGCGGTCGTAAACCTGGCGCGTGGCGTTCCAGAAGGCATCGCCCACGGTTTGGCGGTCCTCCTGGGTCACCGGCCCGATCTGGTGCCATTTGTCCTGGTATTCCTTCACCAGTTGCTCCGCTTCACGCACGCTGTCCACGCGTTGCACCGCCTCCATGTCCGCCACCAGCGCCTGTTTCAGGGCCGTGTTCTTGCGCAGGTCGTGGTCGCGGAGTTCCTTGTAAATGCGGATGTGGTAGAAGAATTCTTCACGCAGTTGGCTGTATTCATGCTGCAGCTCGCGGTAGCTCTGTGCAGGGATCGGCCCGATCTGCTTCCATTTTTCACCCAGTTCGTTGAAGTGCTGGAAGGCATTGCCGATGTTCTCCTCATTGGCGATCAGCGTTCGCAGTTCCGTCATCACGGCCTGCTTGGCCGCGAGGTTGTCGCTTTCTTCCTTCTGCCGCTTGCGCCGAATGTCGTTCACCTTGGTGTTGAAGGCATCCAGCAATTGCTTGAATTTCTTGTCCTCTTCATTGGTCAGCGGGGCGGATTCGATGCGTTGTTGCGGAAGCTTGGGCTCTGCCGCTGGGGGCGGGCCTACGCTGGGTTCCTCCTCTTCCTTTACCTCGGCTTCCGCCTGCACTTCTTCGGCAGCGGCACGCGCTTCGGACTCCGCTTGTTCAGCGGCCACCAAGGCTTCGTAGTTTTCCTTGATGGTTTCCACCGCTTCCGATGAACGTTCCACATCCTCCTGGTGGAGCAGCTCCTCCATCCGGGCTATCAATTCAATTTTCGTTGCCATGCGCTAAGTGTACCGGCCCGGTTTTCCGGGCAGAGCGACCAAATATAGAAGGCTGGGGCCTGACGGCGCTAATTGACCCCAAGCGGTGCTTGTGGTTATATTTTGGACCTGTGGGACCACGGGCCGACGGGGCCATGCCGAACATCGGAGGGCCGTTCGTGTTCCGGTAATGATCATCGCATCATGAAGCTGCAATTGGAATCGAACAGGTTGGGCGACTACCTCGTGGAGCTGCCGCCCTATGTGGAATGGCATTCGCCTCTGGTGAAAGGCCACGTGGACGGGATCATGGGCACCACGCGGTCGGCGGCGGAGCGTGCACGCCTGGCCTTTGAAGTGGCGCGTGATGGCGTGGCGCACAGCTTTGACACGGGCCATCCGGTGGTGTCCATAGGGGCGGAGGAGGCCCTCCGAAACGGCGAAGGGATCTGCTTTGCCAAAGCCCATTTATTGGCTGCCTTGCTGCGCGGCATGGGCATTCCGTGCGGCTTCTGCTACCAGCGGGTGGTGCGCAAAGGCACCGTGGGGTCCGGCCATGCCCTGCACGGCTTGAACGCGCTCCATTTGCAGGAGGTGGGCTGGTTCCGCGTGGACCCGCGCGGAAACAAGCCGGGGATCGATTCGCAGTTCACCACGGACCATGAGCAGCTCGCGTATCCCATCCGCCCTGAAATGGGGGAAGTGGATTATCCGCAGGTGTTCACCGCGCCACTGCCATCGGTGATCGCGGCCATGAAGGATTCAAGGACGTGCGGCGAGCTCTTCTTCAAGCGCCCGGAGCTGCTGGAAGCCTAAGAGCCTGTTTCGGATTTCTTCAAATGCGTTCTCTGGTCTCCCCGATGGATCGGGACGCAAGCACTATTCCGCCCATGCTCCACCGGAAAAATGATCCCGTAGACACCGCTACGCGTAATTTTTCCTGGCTCGCCTCGCCGAAAAATGGTCTCGGAACCCATCATTCAAGAGATCCCAACCAGGTTCTATGGCGCGATTCCTGGACCGGTGGTGCCACCGGGCAGGCCCTATACCACCGCCGTTAGCGGGCGGCGGCCTTTCGCTTGAACTCCGCGATGGCGTTGCGCGTGAACGCGGAAAGCACCAGGCGGCCACTGATGGCGGCGCGTTCGGGCAGCAGGGTGGCCCAGTTGTCGGTGCCGCGCCACATCACGCGTTTCAGTTCGGCCATGGCCTCCGGGCTGTATGCGGCCAGTTCCGTGGCATGGGTTTCCACTGCCGCGTCCAGGTCTTCCACGCGTTCGAACACGGAGGCGTACAACCCTTTCCGCTCCGCCCATTCCGCGGTTTGCCATGCGGCGGGCGCGGCACTCATGTAGCCGAAGGCCCCTGTGCCCACTTTGCGTTCAACTGCCGGGCCCACCACGAACGGGCCGATGCCGATGGCGAGCTCGCTCAATTTCACGGATGCGCTTTGGTGGGCGTAGCACACATCCACTGCTGCGGCCAAGCCCACGCCACCGCCCACGGCCTTGTTCTGCACGCGCCCGATCACAAAGCAGGGAACCGTGCGGATGGCGTTTATCACCAAGGCAAATCCGTTGAAGAAGGTGAGGCCCGCCTTTTCGCTGTCAATGGCCACCAGCTCATCAAAACTGGCCCCCGCGCAAAAGGCCTTTTCACCGTCGCTCCGCAGCACGATCACGCGCACGTCCTTGTTGGCGCCTGCTTCTTCGATGTTCCGCGCCAAGGAGGACAGGATGGCCGCAGGCAGGCTGTTGCTCTTGGGGTGGTGGAAGGTGACGGTGGCGATGCCGCCGGAAATGCCGGTTTTCACATAGCCTTCAGTGGCGCTCATCGGGAAACAGAATGGGGAATGAATGGTGCGCGAAACTACGGAAGGCTGCTGCCGAGAATGAATACGCAGGGGCGTTTGCCCAGAGCCGGGACCTGGCTGCGCCATACCCGCACCGGACGTGTTTCCGCGCTGCCGCCCGGTTGTTCCAGGTCGATGGCGATGCACAGCAGCGTGCTGGCCCCGCATGTGGCCAACAGGTCAGTAAGCAGGGCGTCGTTGCGGTAGGGCGTTTCAATGAAGAGCTGGGCACCGCCCGTGCGGCGTGCGTCCTGTTCCAACGCCTTGATGGCCTTCTTCCGCTCCGCGCCATCACGCGGCAGGTAGCCGTGAAAAGTGAACCGCTGGCCGTTCAACCCGGAGGCCGCCAGCGCCAGCAGGAGGGAGGAAGGTCCGGTGAGCGGCACCACGCGCACGTTGCGGCGGTGCGCTTCCGCCACTAAGCGTGCACCTGGATCTGCGATGCAGGGCATGCCCGCCTCACTGAGGATGGCCGCATCCTGCTTGCCGAGCAAGGCCGCCATGGTGGCGAGTTCTTCCCCAGTGCTGTCCTTGTTGAGCAAATGGAGTTTGATGGCGTTCAGGTCGATGGTGCCGGACATTCTCCGCAGCATGCGTCGGGCGGTGCGCTCGTTTTCGCAGAAGAACAGCTTCACCCGTTCCGCAACGGCGATGTTGTGCGGTGGGAGCAATTCAACGCCGCCGCTTTCACCCAGCCACACGGGGAGCAGGTACAGCACGCCTTCACCGTTTGCCTTGGACATCATCCAGCACGCCCTTCAGGGCATCCGTGAGCAGTTCGTACACGTGTTCGTAATCCGCAGCGCCGCCCCAATAAGGGTCGGGCACTTCGTGCTCCCCGTGGTGCCGGGCATATTCCATTACGGCATGTGCTTTCCGCGCAAGTTCCGCATCGGGGGCCAGTTTTCGCATGTTGCGGAGGTTGGCGTCATCCATGGCGAGCAGCAGGTCGAAATGATTGAAGTCCTCCGCGTCCAACGGCCTGGACCGCAGGTCGCTGATGTCATGGCCATGGCGGCGCATGGTGGCCTGCGCCAGGCGGTGCGGCGGCTCTCCGGCATGTTCGTCACTGGTGCCGGCTGAATCCGTAACAACAGGCAGGTGGCGCGCTTGGGCCATGTCGCGCAGCAGGCCCTCGGCCATGGGGGAACGGCAGATGTTGCCATGGCAAACCAGGAGGATCTTCATGGGCGCGAAGGTGGGAAATGGAAAAGCATCGCAATGGTGAAGGCTTGTTCCTTTTGCGGGCCTTGGACAGGTTCCTGTGGCTGGGTCAATGGCTCCACGGTGGATCGCTTAGGGTCGTTCCTATCATTTCAGATCTCCAGGTGCAGGCGCAATGAGAAAACGCTGACAGGCCCGCGGTCCGTGTTGTACCCCGGGTTCATTACGAATTGGTATGCGCCGCTGAACCATATCGCCCCCGGCTTCAGCTGGCAACTATAATCGAATTCAAGGACCTGTTCCAAGCCATAGTTCAAGTTGCCGTCACCAAGCATGAAGCCTTCGCCGCCGTTCTTGAGGTACTCGCGGTTCGGGACGGAGAGTCCTGAGAGTACAAACGCTAGCCCCATGTTATCACTGGGGCGGTGCCATGCCCGGCCGGCAAGCGAAATACCTCCGCTCAAGGTATGGTCGATCTCGGTGAACGCCCAAGTTTCATTGTTGCCATCGTTCCAACCGGCCCGTAAGAACATGCCGATGTCCTTGGCCAGTTGTTGTTCCATGTTGAATGCGAACCCGTACTTGGTGCGGCCGTTCTTCCTGTCGGAAACAATGGACGGAACCTGGCCTGGCCCCGCGTTGGCCAAGGATTCCAAATAGTTGCCCATGGGGGCCGTATTATGGAAGGCAAGCAGGCGCACCGCCCCAGGACGGCGTTTGAACATGAAGTGGCGCGTGTACCCGAACACGTGTGCACGAGAGAGGGCCAGGTCCCATTGCATGGTGGCCCCGTTGGCTTCCTTTGGCAGTAGTGCGAGGGCGTAACGGAATTCATTCTTCCCCTTGAACAGTTCAATGGCGATCGTTGGTGTATAACCGCGCACGTTGGCGGCATAGTCCCAAGCACCATTGCTCATCAATCCCCAACTGAGGAATTGTGTCCGCGGGTCATGGCTGTACCGGTTGAGGTCGAACAGATCGGCCAGGCAGATTTTTCCTGCAGTGATGGAGATGCGTTCGATGGGTCGCAGGCACGCCGGTTCGTTTGCTTCCTCTTCCACCTTTTCCATGGTACTGCTTAGTGCGATGTCTTGGCGCAGGAATAACCGGGCGTTGTAAAACTGCGGTTGGGGGTCGCCCACCCGGAAGGTTTCACCGTTGGTTGATGAAGCTATGCCGAGCGCACCGGAGAGCCCCGATCCACCAGCCATTTCGGGATTGAAGCAGAAAGTGGCGCCTTTCCATGCGCGTAAGGCAACGAAGATCGTGCTGGTAACGGAGGTCCGTGTTTCCTCCTCGGGCATCAAGCTGTTCGCACCGCTGTAAGTGGCCGCGAAGCCAGGTTTCCATTGCACGATGTAGGTTGCCTGGAAGTGAAGGCTGAAGCGCCCGGCGGCCGTGCTGTCAACCGGTGATTGCGCAAGACCCGAAAGCGAGGCGGGGAGCAGGGCCGCCAACGGAAGCATTCGCACGTTCATGCCGGGTGGAAAATTAAGAGGGCCATCCGCTTTCGCTGGAATGGCCCTCCATGTGGTTATGATGCTTTACTTAGTGGATGCTCAACTTCTTCTCCAGGTCCTCCAGGTAGCCGCGGAACTGCTTGTCGGTTTCCTGCAGGTTGTTCACGGTGCGGCATGCGTGGAGCACGGTGGCGTGGTCCTTTCCGCCGCAGTGCGCGCCGATGTTTGCCAGGGAACTCTTGGTCATCTTCTTGGCGAAGTACATGGCGATCTGGCGGGCCTGCACCACTTCGCGCTTGCGCGTCTTGCTCTTCAGCAGTTCGATCGGCAGGTCGAAGTAATCGCAAACCACCTTCTGGATGTAATCGATCGACACTTCGCGGGCCGTGTTCTTCACGAACTTGTCGATCATCTGCTTGGCCAGCTCCAGCGTCACCGCCTTTTTGTTCAGTGAGCTTTGGGCGATCAGGCTGATCATGGCGCCTTCCAGTTCGCGGATGTTGGTGGTGATGCTGTAGGCCAGGTATTCCACCACTTCCTTGGGCAGTTCGATGCCCTCGGCATACATCTTCTTTTGCAGGATGGCGATGCGCGTTTCCAGGCCGGGTGTTTGCAGGTCTGCGCTGAGGCCCCACTTGAAGCGGGAGAGCAGGCGTTGCTCCATGCCGCTCATTTCCACAGGGGCCTTGTCGCTGGAGATCACCAGTTGCTTGCCGCTTTGGTGCAGGGCATTGAAGATGTGGAAGAAGACATCCTGCGTCTTCTCTTTCCCCGCAAGGAACTGCACATCGTCAATGATCAGCACGTCCATCATCTGGTAGAACTGCTGGAAGTCGCCCATCGTGTTGTTCTTCACCGCTTCGATGAACTGTTGGGTGAACTTCTCGGCGGGCACGTAGAGGATGGTCTTCTCCGGGTGGTTCTTCTTGATCTCGATGCCGATGGCATGGATCAGGTGCGTTTTGCCCAAGCCCACGCCGCCGTATACCAGCAGCGGGTTGAAGGCGGTGCCTCCCGGTTTTTGCGCCACGGCGAAGCCGGCGCTGCGGGCCAAGCGGTTGCAGTCTCCCTCGATGAAGTTCTCGAAGGAGTAGTTCGCGTTCAAGTGGCTTTCCACCTTGATCTTCTTCAAGCCCGGGATGATGAACGGGTTCTTGATCGGGCTGTTGGCCACGTCGATGGGCAGGCTCACCGCAGGGTTCTTCACCTCGCGGGCATTGCTGGTGGGCACGCGCACGGTGTAGGGGTTGGTGCTCTTGAAGTTGTTCTCCATGATGATGGAGTACTCCAGGCGGCCCTCAGGCCCTACCTCCTTGCGGATGATCTTCTTGAGGAGCCCGATGTAGTGCTCCTCCAGCCATTCGTAAAAGAACTGCGACGGTACTTGGATGGTCAACACGCTGTCAGCCAGCTTCACGGCCCGGATCGGTTCGAACCAGGTTTTGAAGCTCTGCTGGCTGACGTTGTCCTTGATCACATCGAGGCACCGTTCCCAGGTCTTTTCATGGTCATTCTTCATAGCGGGGTTCCGGTGGATTTTCAGGTGGGATCGGTAGCGGTTTCTTCAACTGCGGGTGCGTTGCAAGGGTGGCAAATATGAGCACGTTGAAGTGAAAAAAAAAGTTTGTTCGCGCTTGCTTGGATCGAAAGTTTTGACCAAGGCGATCGATTTGGCCGTCCTTTTACAGCCCGCGCCCACCAAGGGTTTCCAAGAATGGGGGATGTTGGGAGGAAAGTTGCCAACCATTGGTGAGCCTAAGCGCGCAGCCGGGTGTACAACGCCTCTCGGCGAAGTCCGCCCAACAGGTGCGATTGAGGTTGTCCGGGGGATCATGGCAGCGGTTGGGCCGGGCGGTGAAGTTAGGGGAAGTGCATTCGCTTGTCCATGCCCGATCTCAGGTATTCGCAGCCTATCTTCCCGGCCCATGTACAGCCATGAAACCAGCTTCCGCGTGCGCTATGCCGAAACCGACCGCATGGGCTATGTGTACTACGGAACGTATGCCCAGTATTTTGAGGTTGGCCGCGTGGAAGCCTTGCGCAGCTTGGGTTTTCCTTACCGCAGGATGGAGGAGCAAGGTGTATTGCTGCCGGTGCACGACATGCAGGTGGAGTTCCGAAAACCTGCGTTTTACGATGATCTGTTGACCGTGCGCACAAGCATCGTGGAGCTGCCATCGGTGCGCATCCGCTTTGCCTATGCGGTGTTCAACGAGGCGCGCGAGTTGATCACGGAGGCCGCCACCACGCTGGTTTTCATTGACCGCGCAACCAATCGCCCAAGGCGCGCGCCGGAAGAGTTGCTGCGGGCGCTGGTGCAGTTCTTCAAGTGACCTTCACGCGCCTGCAAGCACCCTGGCGGTGATTCCCTGGGCTGTCCACTTGGCAATTTGTTCGGTGGCGCGGCTACGGGGAATGTGCACGTGAAGCACGCACCGGCCCGCGTATGTTGCTTTCACCAGTGCACCTTCCATGGCCTTCACTTGCCGCTTCACTTCCTCCACGGCGGCATATCCACATTGGACCTCCACGGCTGCCATCACGGTGCATTGCACCACGGTGTTGCATGCCAAGGCTGCCTTGGCGGCATCCGCAAAGGCGTGCGCCAATCCTGCCTTGCCAAGCAGCGTGCCTCCAAAATAGCGCACCACTATTATGGCGGCACAGGTAAGGCCGGCACCCTGCAACTGGCGCAGGATGGGCTTGCCCGCGCTGCCTGCCGGCTCACCCGCATCGAATGCACGGAATCTTTCGCCTGCGGGGCCAAGCACCCAACCGTAGCAAATGTGGCGCGCGCCGTGGTGCTCCTTGGCGACAGCCGCCAAGCGCGCCCTGAACGCTTCTTCATCCGCTATTGGAAAAGCATGTGCCAGGAATTTACTGGCCTTCTCGCGTACTTCGCCGAAGCTTTCACCTCCCAGCGTAAAGTATTGGTCCGCGCTCATGCCCTTGCTGCAAGGATGAGCATGAGCGATGCGATGGACAGCGCAATGCCTGCCCAATGCACGGGGCGCAGCCGTTCGCGGAACAGCAGGAGCGAGGCTGCCGCACCGAAAATGATCACGCAAACGTTGGCCAAGGGAAACACGCTGCTGGCCGCCAAGCCGCTGCGTGATAGCCCGAGCACGAGAAAGAGGATGGATCCGTAGTTGAGCACGCCGAGCAGTCCGCCCCCGATCCATGTGGAAGGCACGGCGAGCGCACGCCTTTCGGTCCGGAATGCAAGCCAGAGCAAGCCGAACAGCGCGGCGAAGCCGAAGATCATGGTAGGGAACGCAGCTTCGGTGACCGGGGTGAGGCGTGTGCGTTGGGCGGTTGCGAGCAGCACATCGGTGAAGGCACTGGCCACGAAGATCACCGGCAATGCCCAGCGCCTGGAGCCCTGCACCGAGCGGTCGCCCCAACTGCTGAGCACCACGCCCGCCATGGCGAGGATGATCCCCGACCAGGCCAATGGCGCGGGCTGTTCGCGAAAGATCAGCACCGTGGCAAGCACGGTGAGCGCCAAGCTCATCTTGCTGGCCACCGTGGTGGGGGAGATGCCGTTCCATTGCGTGGAGAGGCCCATCAGGCGGAAGAGCATGATGAAGAGCGCGCCTTCGATCATGGAAGGCAGCCACAACAGGCTGATGTCGTCCATGGTCCACGGACGGGAATGTGCCATGCCGAAGAGGAAGGCCACGAAATAGTTCACCACAATGGCAGGGAGCAAGGTGATGCGCCGGTTGCCGAAAACTTTGAACAGCGCATAGATCGCCGCGTTGAACAGGGAGGAGAGGATCACCAGGGCCATGCGGTTTCCGGCACGGAAGAGCGGGTGTACAAGTGGATGCGGTCGCCGCCGGATGCCAGCGTGCGGTGCGGTTGGCGCAGGAGGTGCGGCGCTGGTGTGCCTTGCAGGAAGAGCGGTTCACCAGCGATCTCGCGGGCTTCGTCCCAAAGGTTTCTTGAAATGAAGCGGCCAAGCAGCTCTCCGCCGCCTTCCACCAGCAACGAGCGCACCTTTCGGCGGTACAGCTCCGCAAGCAGGAAGTCCAGTGGTTCGGCTCCGGCCGGAATGAGCGCTTGTCCCACATCCGGCAATTCACGCGTGTTGCCGGTGATCAACAAGGTTGGCGTGCTTCCATCATAAACATGGGAAGCGGCAGGCGTAATGCCTTGGCGGTCCAGCACCACGCGCAAGGGGGAATGCCCCGCCACGTGCCGCACATCCAATCGCGGGTTATCGTTCAGTACTGTGCGGCTGCCCACCAGGATGGCTTGTTCCTCGCTGCGCCAGCGGTGTGCCAGCACGTCCGTGGCATAGCAGCTGATGCGCTGAACCCCGCGCTCCCCGCGCGGATGGCGGTCCAGGAAGCCATCGGAGCTGCGCGCCCATTTCAGGATGATGTACGGACGCTGTTGTTCAATGGAGGTGATGAACCGGCGGTTCACCCATCTGCATTCATCCTGCAACACATCGGTGATCACAGTGATGCCCGCATCGCGCAAGCGCGCAATGCCGCGCCCCGCCACGCGCGGGTCCGGATCGGTGCAACCCATCACAACCGTGCGCACGCCGCGCGCGATCAGCAGTTCCGCACACGGCGGTGTTAGGCCGGTATGTGAGCATGGCTCCAACGAGACGTACATAATGGCATCAGCAGGGATGGGTTGATCTCCCCATGCTTGCAAACAATTGACCTCTGCATGGGGGCCGCCGTATACGCGGTGCCATCCTTCGGACAGGATGCGATCGCCTTGCACAAGTACCGCGCCCACCATGGGATTGGGGGCAACAAGACCGGCCCCGTTGCTGGCCAATTGCAGGCAGCGTTTCATCCAGTGGGCATGCTCCATGGCGCTAAGATCGGGGAATACAGGATGCTTTTGGACAGGACGAACAAGATGTACAGGATGAAGGCTTCATCTCATTCGGACAGGCCAAGCGATTTGGACAGGATGAACAAGATGTACAGGATGAAGGCTTCATCCATTCGGACAGGCCAAGCGATTTGGACAGGATGAACAAGATGTACAGGATGAAGG
>JAFDZG010000028.1 GCA_018267065.1 Bacteroidota bacterium | reverse complement strand
TCCACGTTCACTGTTACGTCCGTGTCGTTCAGGTTGCCCAGCGAGCTCTTCAGGCTCACCACCAGCGCCAGCGTAACGGAATCCTTCTTGTCCAAGGCATCCTGCATGGTGCGGATCTGCAGGTCCTTCTCCTTGATGCTTTCCAAGGATTTCTCCAGGTTGGCGGCCTCCTTCTGGCTCAGCGTGGCCATGTTGCCCACGTTGTTCAGCAGGGCTTGGTTGGTAACGCTCATTTCGGCCACCTGTTCCTTGAGGTGGTCCACACTGGTCTGCAAGTTGGCGTTCCTGCCTTCCATGGAAGCCTTGGCAGCATTGCAATCGTCCAAGGCGCGCTTCGCATCGGCCAGCTTGTCCACCAGGTTCTGGTTGGACAATTGAATGGCCGTGTACTTTTTCTTGGAAACACAGGAGCCCAGCAGCAGAACGGCCGCCATGGCTGGCAATAGAAGGGTCTTGGTACGCATGGGTGTTTGAAATGGTGTGCCAAGATAGCCCCGTCCTTTTCCCCCCATCCTGATCATCCTGCCAAACAAGATCCTTCCATCCCGTCCGGCCCCATATACATTCGCACCCCATGCGCATCCATCCCGGTCTTCCCGCCCTGCTTCTCCTGGCCGCCTGCAGCGGACCTGAAAGCCCTAAAACAGCCACCACCCCGCCCCTGCCGGACCTGCTGGCCAGCCATGTGGACAGCTCCGTGAACCCCGGCGACAACTTCTTCCTCTTCGCCAACGGTGCCTGGCTAAAGGCCAACCCCATCCCCGCATCAGAATCCAGCTGGGGCATCGGCAACCTGGTGGTGGAAGAACTGCGCACCAAGATCCGCACCATCAATGAGGAGGCCGCCAAGGCCCACGCGCCCGCCGGCAGCGACCAGCAGAAGATAGGCGACTACTGGGGCACCGGCATGGACAGCGCCAAGGCGGACCGCCTGGGCACCGCACCGCTGAACGAACTGCTGCAACGGATCGACGGCATCACCAACGCGCAGCAAGCCTTTGCCGTGGCCGGGGAGCTGAACCGGGCCGGTGCCGGCGTGCTTTATGGCGGCGGCGTGGAGCAAGACCCGAAGAACAGCACGGTGATGGCCGTGAGCCTGGGGCAGGGCGGCCTGGGCCTGCCGGACCGCGACTACTACTTCAATACCGAAGCCGGCGTGGCCAGGAACCGCGCCGCCTATCCCGGCCACATTGCCCGCATGCTGATGTTCCTGGGGCAGGACAGCGCCACCGCGGCCAAGGCCGGTGCGGCCGTGTTCGCATTTGAAACGGAATTGGCCCGCAACAGCCGCACGCTGGACCAACTGCGCGACCCCTGGGCCAACTACAACAAGATGGCCGTGGCCGGCAAACTGAAAGCCACCACGCCCCGCTTGGACTGGCGCGCACAGCTGGACAGCTACGGGCTGGCCCAGTGCGACACGGTGATCGTGGGCCAACCGGAATTCCTGGCCGCCGTGGACGCGCTCCTGCAGCGCACCCCCGCCACCACCGTGCAGAACTACTACCGCTACCACCTGCTCAGCGCTTTCGCGCACGCCCTCAGCGGTCCCATTGACAAGGAATCCTTCAGCTTTTACGGCACCCGGCTCCATGGCCAACAGCAGCAACGCCCCCGGTGGAAACGCGTACTGGACAGTGAAGGCGGCGACATTGGCATGGTGGTGGGCAAGGTGTTCGTGAAGGACTACTTCCCCGAGCGCAGCAAGCAGCGCTACACCAAACTGGTGGAAGCCGTGCGCAGCGCATACCGCAACCGCATCAACCAGCTGGACTGGATGAGCGCCGCCACCAAGGAAAAGGCACTGGCAAAGTTGAACGCCATCACCGCCAAGGTGGGCTACCCGGACAAGTGGAAGGACTACAGCACCCTGCGCGTGGACACCGCCAGCTACGCGGCCAACGTGCTTGCCGCCAACCGCTGGCACTTTGATGACCAGGTGGCCAAGTGGGGCAAGCCGGTGGACCGCACCGAATGGGACATGACGCCGCAGACCTACAACGCCTACTACAACCCCAGCAACAACGAGATCGTGCTGCCGGCAGGCATCTTCCTGTTGCCCGGCCTGCCGGACTCCTTGGCCGATGATGCCCTGGTGTACGGCTATGCCGCCGCAAGCACCATCGGGCACGAGATCACCCATGGCTTTGATGATGAAGGCCGCCAGTACGACGCCAGCGGTAACCTGGTGTCCTGGTGGACCGCGGAAGACAGCACGCGGTTCACCCAACGGGCCGAGGTGATGGCCAAGCAGTTCGATGCCTACGAACCCATCCCCGGCATCCACATCAACGGCCACGCCACCTTGGGCGAGAATATCGCGGACTTCGGCGGCATCGAGCTCGGCCTGGACGCCTTCAAGAAAACGGAACAATACAGGGAGGGCGGGAAGATCGCCGGGTACACGCCGCTGCAACGCTACTTCCTGGGCTATGCCCTGGGCTGGCTGCACCAGCAAAAAGAGGAAAGCCTGCGCAGCCGCCTGCTCAGCGATGTGCACAGCCCCGCGCAGTGGCGCGTGAACGGACCCTTTGCCAACGTGCCGGAGTTCTACGGGGCCTTCCACATCCGGGAAGGCCAGCCCATGTGGCGGGCGGACAGTGTGCGCGTGAAGATCTGGTGAGGGCAAGCAAGGGCCGCGATGGCCGCTGCCCTACTTCCCGATGCAGAATTTGCTGAAGATGCTGCCGAGCAGGTCGTCCGCGGTGATCTTGCCGGTGATCTCGCCCAAGTGATATTGTGCCTGCCGCCGTCTAGCTTGGAAAGATCAAATCAGTACATTGCCAGGATTAAACCCGTACATACCAAACTTCTTATCTAGCGGATGTTGACAACACACAGTAAGGTCATGCCCGTTATGCGGGAAGCCCCAAAGGCATGCGACGAGGTCGGCGGCGCCGTTCGGAAGAATGACCGCCATTCCATTCGGTTCGCAGGCAGAATAGCGGAAGAACATTCGCTCCTGTCGGTTCTGTTCAAGGCCAGGTACCTCCTGTTGATCGCGGCATTGGCTGGTGGCATGATCGCTGTCCTAATTCGCTGGATCTACCCGGTACTGTTCCATTCGGTGGCCACTGTCCAAGTGATTGAAACGGGGAATGGCCCGGAGGATCCCCGAACCTACCTGATGGGAAGTTCACCTTCTGTCCGGTCCATTTTGCAACAGGCTGTTTCCACGAACTCATTCGATCAAGTGATCAGGAAAATGAACCTTGACACGCACTATTCCATCAGCAGGGGCGATCCGTACTACAAAGAAAAGTTGTACACCATCCTGAACCGCAGGGTCCATGTTTCAGAAAATGGGATCGGCACTGTCTCCATTGAAGCATCAGACCCCAACCCGGTTGTTGCCGCAGCAATGGCAAATACCATTGCAAAAGGACTACAGGAGTTTTCGCAAAATGAGGAGAATAATCGCCTTCAATCGTTGAAGAAGATGTATTCCGTGCTTATTGATAAGGACAGGAGGCAGTATGAAGCCTGGTTCAATAAATTGCTTGAGCAGTTGAAGAATGAATTAGAGCAAGAGAAAATTAGCGCCAATGGTGGTAATCTGCAATTTCAACTGGACAATCTTTCCGCGCAACTCTCCTCAGCGCAGAATAATATGGGTCAAAAATCAGACTATTATGAAATGGCCAATGTTCTGTTGGAAAGTCCACATCCACCAAAGGTAAAGATACTAAATACTGCCGTACGCGACATTCACACATCGAAAATGAAAACCACGATTATTACAGTCACAATTTGCACTATATCTTCAGTCATTATGGTTATTTCCATATTGACATTTTGGCATTTCAATTCAAACAACATTTTAGAATCACTTACAACAAACAGATTTGATCATCCATAGTGGAATAATACAATCTAACAATCGGTTGCTTTGCGTTGCGCTGACCCGATAATGGACACACAACCCCAAAAAAGGAACGCCACTTTTGCATCATCCAAGAAATTGTTAAAGACACCGTGTATGGCGTAAGCAGTCAACGCCGCCAAGGCCATGGCTTCAATCCCCCTTGCATTTGACTTCTTGCGCATAAGCCGAATGCCCGAATAGATGGTTGCAACTACTAGCAATGTGAACGCCATGGCACCGGGGAAGCCCATTTCCGACAAGGCCAACAAATACTCCGAATGGGCTGTTCCTCCGTTCTTGAAGAGCACCTGGGGGTTGCTTCTTACCATCACACTGTTGCCCACGCTCCAATCTCTTGTGATATAATCTGGATTCATGGGTCCCCCTGTGCTCAATGTGTTGGAGGGGCCATTGTTCAATGCAGATCGGTAGCTGAACTGGAAGGTTCCCGGCCCGAAACCGGTAAATGGCCTTTCCATGGCCATGAGCAAGGCACCGTGCCACCGGTCCAAGCGTTCCATGTTGCTCGGATCGGTATGCGTATTGGCCATGGACAGGAACATTTCCTTTATACCGGCACCATTCGCGCTCGCATTCGGCAGGGAAGCCCCTGCCCTGCCGAACAGCATCAGTGCAAGCGTTCCGGCAGCAATCAGTGCGACTGCAACGACTTTCCATGACCTGAGCCAAAGCAACGATCCGATCAGTACAATGGCCCCAAAAGCCAGCCATGCCGCCCGGCAATACCCCAGGAACAGCGCCAGTGCACAGATCACGGAGAGCAACACAAAGGATATTCGCCGCCCATTCACAGGTTTTGCCCCAAAGGCAGCGATCATTTGAAAGATGAACGCCAGTAACACGAATGTTAGCGCGGCAGAATACATTGTATGGTCGGTGAAAAATGGGAATGCGCTCCGGTTTGAACCGGCCCTGTCGAACCCTAACGTGGCCTGCATGGCCATGGCAAAGAACATCACAGGCAGAAAAGATCCGCCATACATGAGAAAGGCACGCTTCCACACTATTCTGGGATCCCCGAAAATGGAAGAGGATACCGTAAAATAATAGATGCAGATGTACACAACTTGAACCAGGACCGCTTTTAACGAGACAACGGCATTTGTTGAAAATACGAGGGAAACGAAACTTGAGGCCATCAGGGATAGGACTAAAATGGAAGTCCGGCTGGAGAAAAAACCTTTCGGAAAATCTGGTCTCAGATTTTTGCTGGCACAGGCAATAATGAACATTATTAAAAGTATACCCATTAATGGCTCTACTGGAAACAATACCTCCATGTTTATATTTGGGAAATAAATCCTCACCGAAAGAGGAGCCACACAAGCCGAAATGAACCAAATTAGCCTGAAGAGATGGTAGTACCGCTCTCTGAGGCCAGCGCTGGATGCAGCGAGGTTCATTTGCGGGGGCCTGGGTCAAGTTCAGCGTAGAAGTTGCACCGTTCCATGCAATACCTTGCCGGTCCGGTGTTCCTCCAAAAGAATGGACCAGAAATACACCCCAGGGGGACAATTGGCCCAGGTTCGGCCCTCCCGGCCATCCCAGACCGGCCTCGGCTCATTGCTTTGGAAGACCATGCACCCCCTTCTGTCCCGTATGCTGCAGAGATGAGAGGCACTGGAACATGCCGGTTGCAGCAAGTCATTCACCCCATCGTCATTTGGCGTAAATACATTGGGGAAATAATTATCACAGGCGATGCAACTTACGGGAAAATTGGAATAGTCAACTCCAACGAAATCCAAGTGCCCCGTATTGGATCGGTGAAAATCAAGGGGAACAGTGTATGCGCTTGTTACCTTTATATAGTCCTGCGAAATAATCGAGACCGTGCAGGGCAAGGAAACTATGGCAGTCCCTGGGCCACTGGCGCCATACACCACGCCACCAAATGCACACGAACTGGGGAGACCTTGCCAGGTTGCGTGCCCGGTTGGCACAAATGCATCCCCTAGAATTTTCATGCACACCATTTGATCGCCGACCATGTCAATTGAAAAATACTCGACCTGAACCCCTGAATTATAACTTTCACTGTACCAATACCCGCAAACATCATACTGGCATTGGGCGTGCATGTAATTGGCAAAGAGCAGGAAAATAGCGGTGGCGGATATTCCCCACAAACTTCTTGCCTTGGCCTTTCCGAATATGATCAGCGCCCGAAGCCATGCTGAAGTGAACCCGCAAACCGCCTCCAATGGTGAGCGTTGCGATACACGGTCCCTCGGCATTGGAGCACCTGCTAACATCATCACCGGCCAAGATACATGCCTTTTCCATGCGGTCTGGGCCGCAGTGTGAAGAAGATACTTGAACCGCATTATCCGTTGCGCGTTATTCAGTACCAGACTTGCACAGGATCGTGACCAGCCCATACGGTACGCAAGCGTTGTGGGCCGGGCAAATTCCGTGCTTGGAGAGCCTGCTTGTGGAAAAGACGACGAAAGCCACCGGATGTGCGGCAGATGGGCACCAATGCGTCCATGCACAGGACATTGTTGACCGAGCTTGGATCAATCTTGGGAAATCCCCCCTCGGCCGCTCCTTCTTTGCAGCAATCCTCCGCCCATGGCCCTCAGCGGTTTTTGGACCTTCATCCTCATCCTCAGCATCGGCTACGCGCTGGCAATGCTGGCCACAAGCCGCCAACACAGCCTCGGCCCGCTGGTGAACGGTATTCAAGGCGATCCGTTGGTGGTGGCAGAGAAGGACAGCGCTGAACTGCGAGGCACCCCGCTTCTGAGAGAGCTGCGGGCGGCGGGAGATGAAGGCGTGATTCGCGGCAATACGCTGATCACCTTGGGCTAGGGCGGCCTGGTGCGCTACAGCAAGGCCACCAGGCGGCGGACGGCCTGTTCGAGACTTGCAAGAACACCGTTGTGGACCTGTGGCTGCCGCTGATCGGCTACCTCACCTTCTTCTGCGGACTGATGAACCTGCTGGTGGACTCGCGCGCCATGGAAAAGCTGGCCCGCTTCCTCTCCTCCGTGTTCCGCCGTATCTTCCCCGACCTGCCCCAGGACCACCCGGCTTACGGTTACATGACCTTGAACTTCGCCGTCAACTTCCTGGGCCTGGACAATGCGGCCACGCCTTTCGGCTTGAAAGCCATGGAGAGCATGCAGGAAAGCAATCCCGCGCCGGACAAGGCCACAACAGCCAGATCATGTTCCTTTGCCTGCACGCCGCCGGCCTCACCCTGCTGCCCACCTCCATCATCGGCTACCGCGCGGCCATGGGCGTGGCCAACCCGGCGGACATCATGACCCCCTGCATCGTCACCAGCTTCGTGGGCACGCTGGCGGCCATGTTCTTCGTGGGCATCTGGCAAAAGATCAACCTGTTCAATGTGCCGGTGATGGCCTTCGTGCTCGGCATCAGCATCACCATCGGCGGGCTGATGGCCTACATCAGCGGGCTGGCCGGCGCGGCCAAGTTCCACTTCACCGACAACCTCGGCAACGGCCTGCTACTGGCCATTATCCTGACGATCGTGGGCTACGCCTTCCTGCACGAGCGCTTCTTCACGGAGAATGGCACCAACATGTTCAATTCCTTCATCCACGGCAGCAAGGACGGCTATACCACAGGCCTGCGCGTGCTGCCCTACTTCCCGATGCAGAATTTGCTGAAGATGCTGCCGAGCAGGTCGTCCGCGGTGATCTTGCCGGTGATCTCGCCCAAGTGATATTGCGCCTGCCGCAGGTCGGTGGCCAAAAGTTCGCCGCTGATGCCCTGCACCACGCCTTCCTTGGCGGAAAGCAGCGCCG
>JAFDZG010000289.1 GCA_018267065.1 Bacteroidota bacterium | reverse complement strand
TTCCGGCGGGTGATGGAATTCGTGCGGCCTTACCGCAGGCTGTTCTGGATCACCTTCGGGCTCACCATCTTCCTTTCCTTGGTAAGCGTGGTGCGCCCCGTGCTGATGGCCAAGATGGTTGACGACCATGCCGCCAAGGGCGACTTCACCGGCCTGTACATCCTGATGGCCATCGTGGTGGGCTTGCTCTTTGTGGAGGCCATCGTGCAGTTCTACCAGGCCTATTGGACCAGCTGGCTGGGCCAGACCGTCACCTTTGACCTGCGCCAGCAGCTCTTCGCCAAGATCGTCGGCTTCCGCATGCGCTATTTCGACCGCACGCCCATCGGAACGCTGGTGACCCGCGTTATCAGCGACATCGGCACCATCGAGCAGATCTTCTCCCAAGGCTTGCTCATGATCATGGGCGACCTGCTGAAACTGGTGGTGGTGATCGTGGTGATGTTCGTGTACAACTGGGAGCTTGCCCTGTGGAGCATGATCCCGATACCCTTGTTGCTCTGGGCCACCAACATCTTCAAGAACGCCATCCAGCGCAGCTTCCAGGACGTGCGCACGCAGGTGGCACGCCTCAACGCCTTCGTGCAGGAGCACATCCAGGGAATGGCCATCGTGCAATTGTTCGGGCGTGAAAAGCAGGAACATGCCAAGTTCAAGTTGATCAACAAGGAGCACCGTGCCGCACACATCCGCTCCATCCTGGCCTATTCGGTCTTCTTCCCGGTGGTGGACGTCCTCAGCGCGGTGGCACTGGCCTTCCTGATCTGGATCGGCGTGGGTGACGTGCTCCGGAATGTGGCCACCTTCGGTGAGCTGATCGCCTACATCCAGTTCATCGGCATGCTGTACCGGCCCATGCGCCAGTTGGCGGACCGCTTCAACACCCTGCAAATGGGCATGGTGGGCAGCGAACGTGTTTTTGGCGTGCTGGACACGGATGCCGCGATCGATGACCATGGAACGCTGGGCACGGAGCATGTGCAGGGGGACATTGCCTTTGAGGACTTGCGCTTTGCATACATCGAAGGGGAGGACGTGCTGAAGGGTATCTCCTTCAAGGCGCGAGCTGGTCAAATGATCGCGTTGGTGGGCGCCACCGGCAGCGGTAAAAGCAGCATCGTGAACGTGCTGAGCCGTGCCTACGAATACCAGCACGGCCGCGTGCTGCTGGACGGAACGGACATTCGTGAGTACCGGGTGGCCGATTTGCGGAAGAGCGTTTCCGTGGTGCTGCAGGACGTGTTCCTGTTCAGCGATACGGTGCACAACAACATCACCCTGAAGGATGAAACCATCACGCGGGAGGATGTGGTGGAGGCCGCCAAAGCCGTGGGCGCGCACGAGTTCATCATGCAATTGCCCCAAGGCTACGATACCGATGTGCGGGAGCGCGGCGCGGTGCTCAGCACCGGCCAGCGCCAACTGCTCGCCTTTATGCGCGCCTACGTGAACAAGCCCAAGGTGCTGGTGCTGGACGAGGCCACCAGCAGCGTGGACAGCATCAGCGAGCAACTGATCCAGGCCGCCACGGAAAAGATCACAAAGGGCCGCACCAGCATTGTGATCGCGCACCGCCTCAGCACCGTGCAGAAAGCGGACAAGATCCTGGTGATCGGCAACGGCCACATCATCGAACAGGGCTCGCACCAGGAACTGCTCGCCATGGACGGGGCTTACCGGAAGTTGTACGAGCTGCAGTTCGCCCAATAACCACGGCGGTCATGTGCTTGTTCTGCAATGCTGCGTTCCGCGTTGCAGTCGCCGTTCACCGGACTGGACACCTGCCTGCATCGCGCTTTCACGTTTTGGTCAATGGGGCGCGTTGGGCAGGATCGCATTCGGAGTTTCCAGTCATGCATGCATGCGCTTCCGGTCCCGATGACCAGGAGACCGGTCCTGCCTCTTCCGGATTATACCATTTACGCATTCAAGGTCGGCCAAGAGATGCGCCGCGATCTCCCGCGAGCGGGATGAAGCACTTTCGGAGGACGATACGCGGAACAGGTTGCGTAGCAGCCTGCCCCGGCCTTCGAGCCGGGGGGGCCTACGGAACCTGTTCTGCGGAGAAGTCATCCGGAAGGAGGGCAAGCAGATCGGCCGATTGTGAATGCGTAATTGGTATTACTCCTTTATGAAACCGATGTGATGCACGGCATCATCAGCCGTTGCAACACGTGCGATGTAATGCCCAGCCGGAAATTGGGCAACGCGAATGGATCCGTTGCAGCTCTTCACCGGAGTCCGGGTGCCCAAGCTGCCGATCACTGTGGCTTCCACGATCGCAGCCCCACCGGGCAGGTCGATGTGCAGCACGTCCTTGGCCGGGTTTGGCCATGCAAAGACCTTGGTCCCCTCCGCGGACAAATTTGCCACGCTGGTCGACAGGGATCCCAGGTCCCCATTGGAGTAAATCCGCGCAGCAAGTATTCTGGAATCGAAGGTCTGCCACACGCTGAGGATGCCTCCTTCACCGTCAGGCAATTGGAGCTGACGGGAGTAGGCCGGATTGTTGGCAGGGGTGCAGAAGGCAGTTGGGGCGGGCCACGCCGGTGATCCGTCCAGGTTCATGCGCATGGCCGAATAGCCTGCCACGGTGCCGTCCATGGTAGCAATGACGGTATTGCCCGTGGAGTTGATGAGACCGGAAGTAGGGATGTAGGTGTTGGTCTGCATCACGGGCACGCCATCCGGGTCCAATTGGGGTATGCCAGAGGCATTGAGTACCTGCATGTACAGGTCCTGGTAGTTGGCCGGGGGACGGTTGTCCGTCCACACCACCACGGTTTGCGCACCCTTGCGGGTTAGTTTAGGGCTGTCTTGTGAGCTGTTGAAGGCGCACACCTCTATGGGTGAAGGGGTAAAAACCTGGTTGCCTGAGGTGTCTACTTGAATGAGCCGGATATGGGTGCTGGCGTATGCCATGAGCACGGAGTTGGCTGCCCCGACGATGGCCTGGTGGCTTCCTGAAAAACCAGGCCCGCCAGCATTCAATAGTACATTGCTTCCCCATGCCGGGGCGCCCGTTCCATTTACGCGCATGCCATGGTAGCCTGCACCAAGGCCATTGCCGTCACGCCAGTACACCAGGGCACCATCCGCCCCATCGGGTTGCAGGCCGAAGGGTCCGTAGGCTGCGCCGGGAATGGCAAAGCCTTCCGGTGCCCAGAGCTGATCTCCGTTCTCGTTCACGCGCACCACGTTCACGCCATTGCTTCCGCCGAAATAGGTGTCGTACCAGCCGATGATGGCCCCGTCGCTCGTGGGTGTCAAGGTCAGTTCGCCCAAGCCCAATACTGGATATCCTGACTTTGTGATGTATGTGGCGTGGTCCCACAGGGGAAGGCAGTCCGGTGAAAGCAGCAGGGCTTTCAGGGTGTCCTGGTATAAAGCCGGGCGCCCCATGAAGGCGAGCATGAAGTTGCCGTTTCCCATGCGCGCAATGGCGAACTCGGTGATGTCGCAGCTGTCCATGCCGTGAACCAGTGCGCCACCCGGTGCCCAAAGCGCCATGCCGGTGCTGTCCAAGTGTTGGCCGTACACTTCATGCTGCGTGCCATTGCCGCGCTTGTCGCGCCAGAAGGCATAGCATCCTCCGTTGCCGTCACCAAAGGCCACCAGGCCGTCTTGCGCAATATTGCCCGATGCCAACTGTAAGGGATTGGCCGGGTCGGTGCTCCATTGGCCGAAGGCCAGAGCGGTGAGGCCGAGGGCGGCAAGCAACAGGCCGATTCGGCAGTTGCGTTCAAGGGTCAAGTTGGTGTTCATGGCTCAGGTTCTCAAGGTGCGTGTAAAGCTGTCCTTTGTCAATGCAGCCATGAGCGTCGTGGTTGCAATGGAATGAACGGCTTGGTACATGGCACGAAGCTGTGGCATTGCGGCCCGGTTCACCAAGTGGATCGATCGGGCGGGCGGATTCCTGAGCGAACGGTCAACCGGCCAAGGCGCGCTGCACCTCGTCGCGCTTGCGGCGGCTCATTTCCACACGTGCGCTGTTGCGCAGCACCACGTGCATCCCGTCCAAGTGCGTGATCATGGCGCGGTTCACCAAGCTGGAGCGGTGCACGCGCAAAAAGCCCATCGGTAACAGCATCTCTTCGTAGTTCTTCAGTGTGCGGGCCGAAACGAAGCGCCGTCCATCTTCCACGTGCAGCTCGGTGTAGTTGTCGTCCGCAGTGCAGTGCGTGATCTCGGATGGGGAAATGAAGTAGGTGCGGTCGCCGTGGGAGAGCGTAAGCTTCATGGCCTTTTCATCCGCTTGGGCCAGGTTGCTCAGGAACTGTCGCTGCATCGGCAGGCGGTCCATGCCGGGTTGCTGGTCCCGGAAACGTTGCAGGGCCTCGGCCAGTTCGTCGGGCTGTACCGGCTTCAGCAAGTAGTCCAGCGCGCTGAAGCGGATGGCCTGGATGGCGTAGCGTTGGAACCCGGTGGTGAAGATCACCCGGAACGGCCAGCTGCCCATTTTCCGAAGTAGCTCAAACCCGCTTCCACCGGGCATTTCCACGTCCAGGAAAAGGAGATGGGGCCGGTGCTGCGCGATCGATGTGCCGGCATCTGCAATGTTGCTGCACTCCGCTGCTATTTCCACATCGGAATGCACCGCGAGCAGCTCGCGCAGATAACCGCGGACCTCCGCATCGTCATCCACCAGGATGGCCCTGATCATGCAACCAAGATAGCCGGGGTTATTGATCCATGGTGCGCAAATGCAGTGTTACCCGCGTGCCTGCCGCGGCACCGCTGGCATCCAGCAGGTCCTCCACTTCGAATTCATTTCCCGACCCAAGCCTTCTGGAAAGCAGGCGCAAGCGCTCATCCGTGAGCTGCATGCCCAAGGAGCGGTGTTCGGTTCCCGCCTTCCGCCCGGTGGCAATGCCGCGCCCTTTGCCATTGTCCGTGATGGTGCAGCGGATGGTGTCACCGTTGCGGACGTAGCGCACATGGACCCGGCGTTCACCCGGCTTTTCGGTGAGCCCATGCCACACGGCGTTCTCCACGAATGGTTGCACCACCAAGGCCGGCAGTTCCGCTTCCGCTTCCATCAGATCGGGTTCTGCCTCCACGCTGTACGCGAGCCCTTCGAGCCGCTTGGATTCCAGTTGCAGGTATTGCCGCAGGAAATCCAGCTCATCACCGATCGGGACGGTCTCGTTCACGCTGTGGTCCAGCACCATGCGCAGCAGCCGAGCAAATCCCTGCAAGTAGCCAATGGCTTCCGGCGTGTGGCCGGCCTGGGCCAGCCGCATGGCGCTGTTCAGCCCGTTGTAAATGAAGTGCGGGTTCATCTGGCTGCGCAGCAGCTTGGATTCCAGCAGGCCGTTGATCTCGTTGATCTCCGCATTGCTGGCGGCCAGTTTGTGGTTCAGTTCCTCCAGCACCGCCGTGTGCCTGCGCTTTTGTTGGAAATTGCGGCGGAAGAGCAGCGCCGCGAGGATGGCCAGCAAGGCCAACAAGGTGCTTGCATACAGCAGCAGTGAACGGTTGTGCAATTGTTGTTGCTGGGCCTGGTTCTCCACGCGCAGCAGTGCATTGTCCCGCTCTTTGCGCTCGGTTTCAAACTGGGTGCGCAGGCGGGCGATCTCATGCTGGGTGTCCGCACCTTGAAGGCTGTCCTTCATGGCGGTGTAGCGCGCATAGTGGCCCAGTGTCGCAGCGGCATCCCCCCGGGCCGAAGCCAGTTCAGCAAGGGCCAGTTCATATTCCATCACCAATTGTGCGGCCCCAACAGACCGGGCCAGCGCTTGGCCCCTGTCCAGGTCTGTCCGTGCTTCGGCCAATTTGCCAAGCTTTGTCTGTGCGATGCCCATGTTCTTCAGCACATAGGCCCGGTCTGCATCGCTGGCGATGGAATCATATTGGGCCAAGGCAATGGCATAGTGTGCAAGGGCCTGCCGGGGATCGCCGTCCATGCGGAAATCGCCGATGTTTTCTTCCACCAGGCCCATGCCTGCGTGGTCGCGCAGGCGTTTGTAGATCATCACGGCTTGTGCGTAAAGGGGCATCACCTGCGCGGGATCACCCTGCTCACGTGCGGTGTTTGCCATGGCCAAGAGGCAGTTGGCCTCATTGCCGGGGCGGCCCAATGCGCGTTCCATCGCCAAGGCTGCGGTGAGGTATTCCTTGGCCTTGGCGTAGTCTTTAAGCTTGCGGTTGGTGCTGCCCAAGGCATAAAGCAATCCGGCCATGGTGGCACTGTCTTGTGCGGCCCCGCTCTGCCGGTAGGCTTCCTGGAAGCGCACCACGGCTGCGGCATCGTTGCCCTTTTTAGCCTCCAACCAGCCCAGATTGGAGAGTGTTACCGCCTTGTAGGCGGGATCTCCGATCTTGTTGAAGATGGTCAACGCCTCACCCAGCAAGCTGTCCGCCCGCTGGTACTGGCCCTGCTCCGCGGCAAGCCAGCCCAGGTTGTTGTGGGCATCGCCCAGGGCCTTGGGGTTCTGGATCCGCTTCGCGATGGCCATTGCCGCCTCACCTGCGGCCAAGGCCGAATCCGGTGCCGTGCGGATCAGGTTGAAACAGAGGCGGGCCAATGCGTCAGCGCGGGCCGTATCATCCGTGGCCGCGGCCAGTTCCTTGCGGATGGCAGGTACACGGCTTGCATCCTGGGCCGATGCCTCGTGGGCAATGCCAATAGCCAAGACCAAGGCCGTGAACCAAGGCACTATGCCGGGAAAGCGGGCCTTTTGCATCATTCATGGACTGATCCGCTGTGAAAATACGGGAGAGTGGCCCCTCACGAAGGGGAGCCCATGTCCGCCCAGCGGGGCGGGAGAAGAACAAAAGGGGCTGTCCGCTTCAGGACAGCCCCCTTGATCCGTACGAAAAGGCCTCAGTTCAACTGGCCGTCCAGCTTGGTGGCCAATTGGGTCTTGGGCACTGCGCCCACGCTGCGGTCCACCACTTCACCGTTCTTCAGGAACAGGATGGTGGGGATGCTGCGGATGCCGTACTTCATGGCGGTCTGCGGGTTGTTGTCCACGTTCACCTTGCCCACTACGGCCTTGCCTTCGTAATCCTTGGCGAGTTCCTCCACCACGGGGCCCACCATGCGGCAGGGTCCGCACCATTCCGCCCAGAAGTCCACCATTACGGGCTTGTCGCTCTTCAGGGCGAGTTCCTCAAAGTTGCTGTCGGTCAGTTCAAGTGCCATGTGTGCTGTTGTTTTTGTGGCGTTGGATACGCTCCTTGTGTTCGTCCTTGGAGAGTTGCTTTTCGCAAAGTTCCGAAGTCACGCGCAGTTATCAACCTCCTTGCCGAACCGGTTTTCCACGACAATTGGTCAGCTAAGTGACCATTTTACGCCAGAAAGCCGGTCCAATTGCCCGGTAAGTGCACTGGTGATGCTTACGCTGTGCAGTTTACTCGTGGCGTCCACGTGCAGTTTTTCCTCCGTATCGATCAGCGATACCACCACCTTGCATTTCCCTTGGTTGGATGCCAGAATGCCTGCCAGCTCCCGGCTGAGCTCCTGGCTCACACGGCCGGCCTCCAGTTTCAGGATCAGTTTGGTGATGTATTTCTCCCGGGCGTCGCTGAGCAGGTCCATGCTGCCGATCTTGAATTCCAGCTGCCCTTCATCACGGCCCCAGGTGCGTTCCGTGGCGCGTCCTTTCAGCAGCAACAAGGTGCCTGCCTGCAAGTACACCTTGTACTTCAGGTAGTCCTCGCTGAAGAGCATGAAGTCGTGGCTGCCCATGTGGTCTTCCAAGGAGAAGCTGCCGAAAGGCTTGCCGCTCTTGGCAATGCGGTGCTCGGCCTTGGTGACGATCCCCGCCAAGGTGAGCTCGCGCCCTTTTACGCCGTTCAGGTCGTCCAGCTGGGGGAGCTGTGCGTTGCAGAGGTGCTGGATCTCCAGCCGGTGGTCGTCCAGCGGGTGGCCGCTGAGGTAAAAGCCGATGACTTCCTTTTCGTGGTGCAGTTGTTCCAAGGCGCTCCATGGCTCCACCGCCGGTACAGGAGGCTCGGGAATGGAGGCGCCTTCCTCGCTGTCGCCGAACATGCTCACCTGGGCGCTGTCGGCGCTGTCCTGGCATTGCTGGCCCCAGCGCGCCATGGTCTCCAGGAAGTTCGGCTTGCCTTCGCCGCCGCTGTGGAACAGTTGTGCGCGGTGCAGGGTGCCGAAGCTGTCAAAGGCACCGGCCAGTGCCAGGCTCTCCAGCGCTTTGCGGTTGGCGCTGCGCAGGTTCACGCG
>JAFDZG010000288.1 GCA_018267065.1 Bacteroidota bacterium | reverse complement strand
AGTTTCCCGATGATGTCCTGCTTGGTGATGATCCCATAGCCATTGGGCTGCTCCACCAGCACGGCGGGGCTTCCGTTGCCGAGCTGCTTCGCAATCTCTTCAAGCCGCGTATCGGGCTGCATCACAGGCAAGGCAGGGCCCATCAGTACGCGCACGGCCTGCAGGCGCACGTCGCTGTCTTCCAGGATCGCATCAAACAAGCGTGCATCCGTGATGGTGCCCACCGGTTTTCCGCTCTCGAACACCGGCAACTGGTCGATGTTGTGGGCACGCATCTTGTCGATGGCATTGCGCACCGGTTCGTCCGCCTCCACGCTCACCAGCGCAAGTTCCTTGCCGCGCAACAGATCGGCTGCCTTGGGTTTTTCATCCAGGAAGCCGCGCTCACGCATCCAGTCGTCGTTGAACATCTTGCCCAAGTAGCGCGTGCCATGGTCGTGGAAGATCACGACTACCACGTCCGTAGGCTTCAGTTTGTCCTTTAGTTGCATCAACCCGGCCATGGCCGCACCGGCGCTGTTGCCCGCGAAGATGCCCTCTTCCCGCGTGATCTTCCGGGTGTACACCGCCGCATCCTTGTCGGTCACCTTCTCAAAATGGTCGATCACGCCGAAGTCCACGTTCTTCGGCAGGAAGTCTTCCCCAATGCCCTCGGTGATGTACGGGTAGATCTCGTTCTGGTCGAACTCACCCGTCTCCTTGTACTTCTTGAATACCGAGCCGTACGTGTCGATGCCCCACACCTTGATCCCCGGGTTCTTCTCCTTGAGGTACCGGCCAGTGCCCGTGATGGTGCCGCCGGTGCCCACGCCCACCACCAGGTGCGTCACCTTGCCGTCGGTCTGGTCCCAGATCTCCGGGCCGGTGCTTTCATAGTGCGCCTGGCTGTTGCTCAAGTTGTCGTACTGGTTCGGTTTCCAGGCGTTGGGTGTTTCCTTCTCCAAGCGCGAGCTCATGGAGTAGTAGGAGCGGGGATCTTCCGGCTCCACGTTGGTGGGGCATACGATCACCTCGGCCCCGAAGGCGCGCAGCGCGTCCACCTTTTCCTTGCTCTGCTTGTCCGTGGTGGTGAAGATGCACTTGTAGCCTTTGATGATCGCGGCCATGGCCAGGCCCATGCCCGTGTTGCCGCTGGTGCCCTCGATGATGGTGCCGCCGGGCTTCAGCTTGCCGCTCTTCTCCGCATCGGCGATCATCTTCAAGGCCATGCGGTCCTTGATGCTGTTGCCCGGGTTGAACGTTTCCACTTTGGCCAGCACCGTGCACGGCAGTTCAGCCACCAGGCGGTTCAATTTCACCAGGGGCGTGTTGCCCACGGTACTGAGGATGTTGTCATGGATCTTCATGCGCCGCGAAGGTAGGTGGTCGCCAATCGGAGCAGTTCGTTGACCCCAACACTCCTGTGCCTCGTCACCATCCCTTCGCGTCTTCGCGTGAGGCACCACCTTCTCTTTCAATCAAACCGGATCGCCTTCGCCGGTGCTATCCGGGATACATACATGCTCGGCACCACCAAGGCCAGCACGCATACGGCCAGTACACCGATGTTCAATGCCGCGATCGGCCACACGGAAAGGTCCACGGGCACCTTGTCCACGTAATAGCTTTCAATGGGCAGGCGCACCAGCCCGAAATGCTTTTGTACCAATGCCAGGCCGATGCCAAGCACATCGCCCAACACGATGCCGATGCCAAGAATGTACGCCGCATCGATCAGGAAGATGCGCCGGATGGCACGGTTGCCGGTGCCCAACGCCTTCAGTACGCCGATCATGTTGGTGCGCTCCAGAATGATGATCAGGAGCGCCGAGGTCATGTTGATGATGGCCACCGCTACCATCAGCACGATCACCACGATCACGTTGGTGTCCAACAGCTCCAGCCAGGAAAAGATCTCCGGGAATTTCTCCCGCACGGTCACGGTGCGCATCCCTGGCCCCAGCTTGTCGCGGTAGATCAAGTCGTCCATCGCGTTGAGTTTGCTGATGTTGTCCAGCGATACTTCGAATCCGCCGCAGTAATCACCGTAACTGCCCTTGCCTCCGCGCCGCATGATGGCAGCGGATGACAGCGTTGCGCAGGAACCGGTCGGAATGGGGGAGGAGGGCTGCACATCAATCCACGCGGTGTCCGGTATGGTGCCTCCGTTATCATTGATCACCAGCATCACCGTGGTGTCTGTGAGGGCGCACAACGCGTGTGGCCCTTTGCCGCGCCAATTGGTGCCCGGCCATGCGTAGCTATATTGCCCGTCGCCCCCGAATCCAAGCCCTTTGATGCAGAGCTGCCCTGCACTGTCCGCCACGTCGATCTGCGCTTGCAACCCCCATTGCGAAAAGCGTTGCACATGTGCGATGTCCACGTACACCAACTGGTGATCCACCTTCTCAAGGCCCGTTTCATAAATGCCCGCCACGCGGTACTTGCGGGGGCGCAGTTCTTCGCGCCCCTTCACCAAGTAGATGGTCAATGTGCCGCCAACCCCCGTTCGCAGCCGCTTGGCCAGCCAGTTGCTGATCAACGCTTCCGGGCGCACGCTGTCCCCGATGGACAGCACTTCCCCTGCCACAAGGTGTTGGCGCATGAAGCTCCAGTCATGGTCCGCGCCCACGCCTTTCACGATCACGCCCTGGATCTCTTTGTCCGTTTCCACGATCCCCGGCTTCAGCGCGAACACTTGGATATGTTTGACCCCGGGCACGCTGTCCAAACCGGGGTAAAAGGATTGGGCGATCTTCACCCGTTGTGATTCCTTCACGTCGGTCTGTGTAAGGGGCACGATCTCGATGGCTGCGCCCGCACCTGTTACTTTGGCCCGAACTTCGCCTTGGAAGCCCGTGCTGATCCCCACCGTGAGGATCATTACCGCCATGCCGATCACAATGCCCAGTACCGCAATGAGCACAATGGGCCGGGAAAGCCGGTCCTGCCGGTCCTTGTCGCTGAGGATGCGGCGCGCAATGAAATGTGCAAAACCCATGCGGTCCGCGGCGAAGATAGCCCGTGCCTTGCGGCTGGCAGGCGTGTTGGCCACCCTCGCAGCCTGCCAGGGCCCGGTGCCGGCGCAAGTGCCGCCCAAGGGCGCACAGGAGCTCGGCGATTACGCCAATGGCCGCATTCATGTGGGCGCGGAGCGTACCGGTGAGTACATCCCCCTGCTGCACGGCAAGCGCGTGGCCGTGGTCACCAACCAAACCGGCATGATCGGCCCGGTGCATTTGGTGGATTCCCTGCTTTCCATCGGTATCCGCGTGGTGAAGGTCTTCGCGCCGGAGCACGGCTTCCGCGGCGATGCAAGCGCCGGTGAGCACGTGGCCGATGGGCGGGACGGGCGCACCGGCCTGCCGTTGGTTTCCCTCTATGGCAACAACAAGAAGCCAAGCCCCGCCCAGCTTGCTGATGTGGACATCCTGCTCTTTGACATCCAGGACGTGGGCGTGCGCTTTTACACTTACATCAGCACGCTGCACTACGTGATGGAGGCGGCGGCGGAACAACAAAAGCAAGTGATCGTGCTGGACAGGCCCAACCCCAATGGCTTCTACGTGGACGGCCCCGTGCTGGACACCGCCTTCCGTTCCTTCGTGGGCATGGATCCCGTGCCCCTGGTCCATGGTATGACCATCGGCGAATATGCCCGCATGATCAATGGGGAAGGCTGGCTCAAGGGCGGTGTGCAATGCGATCTCACCGTGGTCCCCTGCACCGGGTACGACCATGCTACATACTACGAACTGCCTGTAAAACCCTCGCCCAACCTGCCCAACATGGCCGCCGTGTACCTCTATCCCGCGTTGGGCTTGTTCGAAGGAACCATGGTCAGCGTGGGCCGCGGCACGGACAAACCGTTCCAGTGCATCGGCTTCCCTGGTTGCACCCTCGGCGATTTCACTTTCACCCCGCGCACCATGGCCGGAGCGGCGAAGCCGCCCTATGAGGGGCAGTCTTGCACCGGCCTCGATCTCAGTTCTTACGGCGATTTCTACTCCCGGCTGGACCCTGGCCTCAAACTGGAATGGCTCATCGGCATGTACCAGGCGAGCCCGGACAAGGTCAAATTCTTCAACCCCTTCTTCGACAAACTCGCCGGCAGTGCCTCGTTGCGCAAAGCGGTGCAAGCAGGAAAATCTGAAGATGCCATCCGTGCAGGTTGGAAAAAGGACATCGAAGCATTCAAGCTTCGCAGCAAGCCGTACCTGCTCTATCCCGTGCCACCGGCTTCCAGCCGGTGAACATCAAGCGGTGTAAGCGGCTTCCAGCCGGTGAGTCCCCTGCCCCCCCCCCGCCTACTAAAAATTTCCAAGATTTGGATTCTTTAAGTCTTTACATACATTTGGCTCTCCACTCTCCAAAATCATAGCATCCCATGAAGTCTCTCCAAACTTCAACTAAGGGTGCTGGTGCGAGGCTCTCGGCTCTCGGCTCTCGGCTCTCGGCAAAGAATCGACTAAGCTACCAAAAACAGGCAGGGCATCAATTTCTCAGCCTGTTTGGGCCACGGGTTGGCGCCCGTCAGATCATGGCCACATTTGTGCTTGCTACCGGCGTTTGGGCTTCAGTAAAAGGTCAAAGTGTACCCCCGGATACCACCCATCAAGCCATGGTGCTTGATTCGTATGGCAACAGAGTGCCATTAACCAGTATCTCTGTTCAGAAAGGGTTGGAGCGCGGTGGTGGCAGTGAGTGCCCGTCAGGCTTTTTCCACCTGGTCTTTGTTGACCCTCCTGGCTCTGGCTTCAACCATGCGGATCCCGTGATCGGCGCGGAATTGCGGGCTGTAGCATGTCAAGTGTTTTCCGACCTCTCCGTTTTGATCCAACCGGCGAGCAGCCCTTATGCGAATTACCCGGCCACACCGGTGGTGAACATGATGGTTTCAGGTGCGCCCGTAGGGCCGAACCATTTTGGCGCAGGTGGCCAATACCTCAGTTTGGCGCGTACCTATTTGGAGCAGCCCCCCCAAGGTGTTTTTGATGGGCAGGTTTGGCGTACGATCAACGGGGGAATTGATGCTTGGTGGGCGGAACAGATCGTTTTGGCTGGGAGTTGGTGGAACTATCAATTGCCGGGAAATCCGGGAGCACCGCCAAACACTTTTTTTCATGGTTACGTGAATGTGGACCTCACCAGTATTCCGCTTGATGGACCGGGACAGCATTGGTACCGGGGACAAACCATCGCGCCACCAGCCCCGGTAATAGACCTCTATGCCGCGCTTGCCCATGCTGCAATGCATGCATTGGGGGTTCAATCCATTGTTCGGCCCAATGGTGAAGGCCCTTTACAAACACCAGCACTTTATACACGCTTCGATGCTCATTTGAGCACACTGGGAACTCCGTTTCTGGCAACTCCGTGGTCATGTGGCTCCGTTGCGCCCAACTTCTCTGCGGACCTGATCTCTGCTTGTAATGGACAACCTCCCATTCCTGTTTCATTTACAGGACTGAATGCTGGCAACATTCCGCTTTATTCCCATGACCCTGGAGGTCTTGGTTATATCATAGGACTGGACCACATCGATCAAACATGTTCGGGCCATCCTGAATGGCTAATGGCAAGTGGGCTGCCCCAATCTCCTCTCGTCAAGAACCGGATTCCATCACTTGACGAAGCTAAAATGTTGTGTGACCTTGGTTACCATACAACAGGATCCTATGGTACCAATGCGGGGTGGGCGGGTACAGTTACTACATCGTTGAGTACCTGCGGTGTACGGTTGGCAGGGGTGGATGACATTTTTCAACAGGGGACCACTGATTTTTATACCTGCCAACAGAACCAGTCCATCCAGATCGGTGACTTTTTGCTGAACGATGAAGATCAATTTTCCGGCTCCAGCCCAAGTGGATTCACCTGTCCACAGGTCATCTTCCCAACAGGGGCAGTAAGTGGAACGGTCTCCACAGTAAACGCAACAACCCTCCAGTACCAGCCGGCGGCAGGCTACGTCGGTTGGGCAGTTCTTCGTTACTTCCCGTTCAGCCACGGCATCCGGGGAGGGGAAGCGCACATCTACATCAAGGTGGAAGGGGGGATGAGCGGTTGCATGAACCCCCTGCCGGTTTGTAACATTGTCAGTGCGGGTGATTTTGAAGGGCTGTCTTTGGATCTTCCTCCATTCTCCTTCTTGAATCCCACAACACCGTATAGCGATTTTTTGCTTCCCATCGATGCCAATACCGGTACTGGCAACGCAAATTCCCCTGACCCCTTTGGGTGGAACGGAAGCGCTTGGCATGGCACTCAGGCCTACGGGGATATTGTAGGCTGTTTCGGTAGTTCTCCTGTGTCGGTCCCGCCCAGTCACAATGGACTGCCTAATGCTCGGTATATTGGCATTGCATCTGATAGGTATACAGCTTGGCCGCTGGTTGAAAACCAGGAAGGACTCATGTTCCAACTCTGCCGGGACTTGGTGCCGGGCCAACAATATGAACTTAGTTATTGGGCTATGGACCCATGCCAAGTGGGTGTGCAATTGGAGTTCCACATGTTGCCCCATCGGCCATGCAGTCCGTATGAAGGCACTACCGACATCACCGGTGGAGTGAACAACTGCGGCAGCGCCACATTCGCAAACCAAATGACCTTGGCCCAACAATTGGGCGGAAATGGATGGGTGCAGTACATCACAACTTTCACTTTCCCCATGGGTGCTGTGGCCTCAAACTGGCTTGTGGCTACCATATTGCCCCCACCAGTTGGAACCGGCCCTATGGAGCATTATGCACTTTTGGACGACATTGAGGTGCATCCTATAATATCCGCTACGGCATCCGTTACGGATGCATGCAATGGGCCCTTGAGCGGCTCGATCAGCCTCAACGTCAACTACTATCCGGGTAGTTACTCCATTTCGTGGAGCAACGGGTCCACTTCCGCCAGCATATCCGGCCTGATGATGGGTGATTACACGGTGACCATCACGGATACGCAAATGGGTTGCCCGGCCTTTACGGCCACCTACCACGTGGATGGTTGCTGTTCTGCTTCGTTGGTCATTCCGGACGGAACGCTCAGTAGTTCATTGCCTGGCACGCTGATGGGCACGGTGAACATTGAAGGGCAATTGATCGTGGACCAGCCCCTGACGTTCAGCAATGCCGTTGTGTACATGGATCCCGGAGCAGAGATTTCGGTGCAGAATAATCAGAGCTTGAATGTGTTTGCAAGCACGATCACGAGTTGTAACGGTGTGATGTGGAAGAGCATCACCCTTCAGTACGGGGCGATGATCAAGATTGAGCAAAGCACGGTGAATGATGGTGAAGCCGCTATTTTGGCATTGGACGGATCCTTCGTGAAGTTGAAGGACAATGTCTTCCACAACAACCGGGTGGCCCTGCAAGTGCCCATGGTATCCGGAGTCAGCACCAATAACGTGGTCATCTCCAGCGTGAACAACACCTTCAACAGCAACAGCCCCATGCCGATCACCTATCCGGGGCAGACCACCACGGTGGGCAACCGGGGGTACGCGGGCATGGAACTTTGGAAGGTACCCTTGGTAGAATTGAACCAAGGCTGGAACATGTTCAACGAACTGGGCAATGGCATCATATTAAGGCATGGGGACATGGTGGTGGAGAACTGCAGCTTCCAACACATCCAACCGGATCCCGTGTATTCCTCATTGCAGGGCAATGGTGCGGGGATCAATGCCGCCGCCAAAAGCTACAATAAACTGGTCCAAACCGGCTCGCTGGTCAATGGGCAACTGCCATTCGAGGATTGCCGTTGGGGCATCTACGCCTCGCGCATGAACGTGTACAGCAGTGCGAATACCATGCTACAGGTCGGCACCGCCTACTACGTGGAGAAGAGCAACAGCCGGGTGGTGCATCTGTATGACAATGTACTGGATACCCGGCAGGATGCCATCCAGTTGTTCTTCAATGACGGAGCCGATAAACTGATCGTGGAGAACAATGTGATCACCTTCGCCAACGAACTGCCCCCTGGACAGCAAACCAAAGGGTACGCGGCCATCCGGGTATCCGAGAACAACGGGGAGAACCCATATTCCGTAATACGGAACAATGACGTTACATACCGTGCAGGAGTCACCACCGCCAGGTGGGGGGCCTATCTGATTTCGGCGCGGAACTACCAGGTTACGGGCAATTGGTTTACCATGACCAGCAACAGTTACAACGATGCGGGCATCACGCTCACCGGATGCATGATCGGTAATGTGAGCTGCAACAACATCAAGGGGGCTGCAAATAGCTATCCCGTGTTGCGCCAGGCCGCCATCCGCGTGGTGAAGAGCCAACGCATTTTGGTAAGCTGCAATGAAATGGACCTTACCACCAACGGCATGCTCTTCAGTGGGGAGTGCTACGGCAATGAGGTGCGCGGCAATAACATCCGCCACCACAAATGGGGGCTGCACCTGGATGGCACCGCCATCATCGGTATGCAGGACCACAAAGGAAACCTTTGGTATGAAGCACCTCAGGCTGGTGGCGAAGGGGCGTGGTATGAAAATACCAACAATGCAGGGGCATATCCCTTTTTCTACACCCCCCAACTGATTTCAGGGGGCAGTACGCAACCGCCGTCATGGGTTCCCATCAACTGGTTCCAACCGCCAGATGGCCCGAATTATAACTGTTCGAACGATGACGGCATGGAATATTGCAGCACGATAAAGCGGTGGGGGGCAGACACTACGCTGCTGGTAGGTCTGGACTCCAAAATTGTGGGCGACAGCTTGGAGAATGACCCCTACACGCAGCAAACGCAATGGACGCTGAGGGGGGACCTGTACAAGAAGCTGGCCGGAGCACCGGCACTGCGGGATAGCCTTGCCGTGCTGGAGGATTTTTACTTGGCACTGCAGGACCAGGCCACCGGGCAGTTGAAGGCCGTAGAAGCGGATCGTGGGGCGCTGAGCCTTGTGGACAGCACGGTAGCGGCGCAGTTGCAAGGGGACCAACAGCAAATCGGTTACAATTTGGAATTGGTGAAATTGGCCATGTCCCAATTGGAGGCCGATACCCTTTCCGCAGCCGGGCGCCAAAACCTGCTGAATGAGATCACGGGCTATCAAGCTGCCATTCAGGCGTTGGTGGATTACAACACCAACATCATGGATCTGGCGCGTTCTTCAAAAGTGCTTTCGGCGGACAGTGTGAAAGCCGCCAATACAAGCGTTGCCACCACCGAGTTGATGGACCTGAACACCAAGCAGGTGAACGAGATTTACTTGTCCACTATTGGCTCGGAAGTGGACACCTTCACCCTGGCGCAGGTTAATTCACTGTTCAGCATAGCAAACCAGTGTCCTATGGTCGGCGGGGAGGCGGTCTTCCGGGCAAGGGCATTGTATGCCTTGGTGAATAGTGAACAGGGTTTTGACGATGAACTGCTCTGCATACAACAGGGCATCATTGTGAAAAGCGTGAAGCAGCAAGATCCCGGAATTACGTACGCAGCGGTGGTTCCCAACCCGGCCATGGATGCTGCAACCTTGGTGTTGCATGAAAAATTGGACGGCCCCGCTGTGTTCGTTGTCTTCAATACCTTGGGAAGCGAAGTGATGAGGGTGGAACTTTCTGCTGAAACGCTTCGCTTGAGCTTCAGCACCGAAAGGCTGGCACCGGCACTTTACCACTACCAAGTGCGCGGTCCAGCGGAACTGATCGGGGAAGGAAAGCTCTCTATCATAAGATAGATCAAGGGCGCGATGAAGAGGTTGATCAATACAGTAAGGGCCGCCTGCGCGGCCTTTACTGTGGTTTCCCTTTCCCATAGTGCAGTAGTTGCTCAGGGCGGGCTAAACAATTTGTGGATGGGTGGGTACGTGTATGCGGGAATAGACACGATATTAGGAGGCATTGACCTTAATTACATCACTGGCAACAGGGTGATCTCCACTGTGAACCGGGACATTGATTTCTTCAGGACAAGCGCGAACATTACCAATGCATCGGGAGAATTGCTATTCAGCACCAATGGGGTGCATGTGGCCAATGCGACCGGTGATACCATGCTCAACGGCGCGGGCCTGAACCCCAGTTGGTACACCACTGAGCTTTCCGGGCCACCTGGTGGTTTGCTCCTGACGCAATCCGATCTGATCCTGCCCAAGCCAGAGGCGCCCAACATGTACTACCTCTTCCACGGAACGTATGACGACCCGCCTTGGGTGTTGGCGAGGTACCTGTACCTCACCACGATAGATATGAGCTTGGAAGGCGGGATGGGTGCGGTGGTGAACAAAAACCAAGTGCTATTGGAAGATTCCTTGCAATTGGGCAAGATCACCGCAGTGAGGCATGCAAATGGACGGGATTGGTGGGTGTTCTGCCACAAGGCCAATTCCAACCTGTTCTATCGGTTCCTGGTAACCCCTTCCGGGGTGGCCTTGGACGGTACGCAGGCCATTGGCACCGTTCGCGTGCCGGACGTAGGCCAGGTCTGTTTTTCACCCGATGGAACACGCTTTGCCTATTATTCAGCGGTTGAGGGGGACTTGGACCTCTATGCGTTTGATCGTTGTACGGGCTTGCTCTCCGATCCCCGGCATGCCCAAGAAATTGGTGTGTGCAGCAGCGCAGGGGTTGCCTTCTCACCCAATAGCCAGTTGCTGTACGTATCCTCGTGCCTCAATTTGTACCAGTTTGACACGGAGGCGGAAGACTTGGCCGCGTCCATGGTAACCATTGCCCATTGGGACAGCACCTATTCCCCAAGCCCGCCCTTTGCCGCGCTTTTTGACCTTGCCCAATTGGCTCCGGACGGCAAGGTGTATATCTCCACCGGCAATGGTACCATGGTCCTCCATGTGGTCAATGATCCGGATTCGGCGGGCATGGCCTGCAATTTTGAGCAGCATGGGGTGGCGCTGCCGCGGGTGTTCTCCAACTCCCTTCCAAACCACCCCAACTACCATTTGGGCCCTGTGGATGGAAGCGTTTGCGACAGTTTGGGGCTTAACGCGGGCCTCAATGCTGCCCTGAGCGGAGCCGAAGGGTACTTGAGGGCCGCGCCAAACCCCACCCATGGCCAATTCATCCTCAGTTACCCTGCCAATCCACAAGTGGGCTGGTTGGAGGTGCGCAACCCGGCCGGGCAATTGGTACTACGTGAACGCATCCCGCAATGGAGCACCATGCATGCCGTGGAGCTGCAAGGGCAGCCTGCCGGCATGTACCAGTGTAACTTGCGGTGGGGCATGCAAGCGGTCGGTACGCGGATAATTCTACTTGAACAATGAAGTGCAAGATAATTATCCTTACCGTGCTGCTAATGCCAGGGATGGCTTGGGCGCAAGCATCTCCTGAAGCACAGGGTTCCTTGCAGGAGCCACTCCGTTTGCAAGGGTCTACGACCTCCCCTCTCCATCCTGAGCGGAGCCGAAAGGGGAGAGGGGCCGGGGGTGAGGGTGTAACCCCCACCACCCTCACGGTCCTGCTCGCCAATTGCCCCAAGTCCATGTCCGCCACGGAGTGGCTGCGTATGATGGAGGTCCCCGCCAACCGGTCGCTCTTCCCGTTGCGCATCACCCAAGGCATGCTGGATACCTTGCCGGTAAAAGAATTGGACCTGCGCTTCCAGTACGTCTTTGCTCCCAACACTCCCCAACTCCATGAAATCCGCCAACATTGAACTGCCAACAGTGCTTTCCCCATCGACATGGAGCGGGGTTCTCGGTGCAGTAACGCTTGTTTTCGTCTTACTCTCCACACCCGCCCATGGCCAGCTCGTGCTGGACCAAGCCCAAACACCGGACAGCTTGGTGCGGTACACCTTGGCCGGTCCCGGCGTTTCGGTGGCCAATGTGGCATTCAATGGCGATACGGTCAATGTGGACAACGTCTGGCAGGGCCAGGCGGGCGCTTTCAACGGCACCAATACCTGCCTCGCCTTGGATGCTGGAATTTTCTTGTGCGGCGGGAATGCCCAGATGACATTACCAGGTCCGAACAGCTCATTGCTGTGGCAAGCTGGTTTGACCAATGGTGCTGGTCTGGTCTTAACCCCGGATTTGGACCTCAGCCACCTTACCGGTTGGCCCCAATGGCAAACCAGCGGGGGCAACAATATCTCGGGCAAGGCGGTGCTGGAGTTCGATTTTATTCCTGAGCATGATATGGTCAGCCTCCGCTACGTGTTCAGTTCCGAGGAATACGAGCGCATGGTGTGCAGCGAGTACCCCGATGTGTTCGGCTTATTCATTAGCGGGCCGGGCATCTCGGGCCCGTTCACCAACAATGCCATGAACATCGCGTTGATCCCGGGTTCCCTGATTCCGGTGGGCATCAATTCGGTGAACAGCGGACGATTAGACGTGGCCAACGCAAACGGCCCATTGTTGGATCCGTTCAGCCCTTGCCAAAATGCGAACCCCAATTGGCAGGCCGATTCCATCTACTACCGCTACAACGGAGGTCTTTGGTCCACGCCATTCCCGCAGAACAATACGCCTCAATTGGAGGCCCCATACAATGCGGACCCCTACTACATCCAGCACAATGGCCTCACGGTGGTGCTCACCGCCAGCGTGGCCGTGCAGTGCGGCGAAACCTACCACGCCAAGTTGGGCATTGGGAATGTCGATGTTCCGTTTGCCTCGGCCGTTTGGCTGGAGCAAGGCTCGTTCGCCAGCACCAACCGCTTCAGCCTCACCGTGGATCCCGGCCCCAGCGTGGATCTTTCCGGCCCGGACCCCGTGCTGTATGGAAGCAGCACCGACACGGTATACCTGCGCTTCAACCGCCTTGGTGGTTTTTACCAGGATGAATACCTGCACCTGTCTGTTGCCGGCGATGCAACCGCTGGTGTGGATTATCTGCCAGCCCTGCCGGACAGCATTCACTTCAATCCGCTGGATTCAACCGTGGTGATCCCCTTGGCCGTTCCGGCACAAAGCAGTGGACAGCACAACTTGGCGGTCAACATCATCACCTGCGGAGGTGATCAAGTGGTTACGCAAAACTTGCACATTGACAATGACCATGCAAGCGTGGGTGAGGCCATGGGCAACGAGAACGGGTTGGTGGTCTTTCCCAACCCGGTAAATGATTGGTTGTACGTGGCCCGGCCAAAGGGCTCCATTGGTACCGCCGAATTGCAAATGATGGACTTGACGGGGCGTGTAGTGCTAAGCCGGTCCATGCGCGTACCCGGTAGTACATTGGATGTGGCGCACTTGCCCAATGGCTTGTACCTGTTGAAGGTGGTGGGGGATGGACAAGTAGCCACTGCCAAGGTCCAGGTCCAACACTGATCCGGATGTGACAGATTCCCTGGGGATTGGAAATTCTGATTGAGGCAACGGAACGGCCCTATCAACGCAATTCTTCGTGGCCTTTGTGTCCTTGGCGTACTTCGTGTTCTTTGCGGTCATGGCTCTCTCTGGATCCTTGGCTGCCGAAGGCATGCCTTGGTGTTCAATGTGGTATGGCGAGCAGTCCGTAAGCCTCGTTTCTTCGTGGCCTTTGTGTTCTTTGCGTACTTCGTGTTCTTTGCGGTCCTCTTGGATTTCCGTAAGCCACTGACCGATCCTTCTCTTTTACCCCACAGCCTGTGGTCCGCGTAAGGGCGATCGGTAACCCTTTCAATCGTTCCGGCCAGCACGTACCTCCCCGCAATTCCGTTCCTTTGCACTCCATAATGGCAACACAGACCAAGCCTGCCCCCGCATCTGCGGAAACCCTGCCCGCTTCTTTGGAAACCGCAAAGAAGCTCGGCCTCCGCGAGGAAGAGTTCGAGCGCATCCAGGAGATTTTGGGCCGCGTGCCCAACTTCAACGAAGTGGCCATCTACAGCGCCATGTGGAGCGAACACTGCTCCTACAAGAACTCCATCACCCTGCTGAAGACATTGCCGCGCAAGGGTCCGCGCATCCTCGCGGAAGCCGGGCAGGAAAACGCGGGCCTCATCGACATCGGTGACGGCTGGGCCTGTGCCTTCAAGATCGAGAGCCACAACCACCCCAGCGCCATCGAACCCTACCAGGGCGCAGCCACCGGCGTGGGCGGCATCAACCGCGACATCTTCACCATGGGCGCCCGGCCCATTGCCCAACTCAATTCCCTCCGCTTCGGCGACATCGCCAACACCGCCAGCAGCCGCTGGCACATGCGCGGCGTGGTGAAGGGCATCGGCGACTACGGAAATGCCTTCGGCGTGCCCGTGCTCGGCGGCGAGGTGTACTTCGATCCCTGCTACACCACCAACCCTTTGGTGAACGCCATGAGCGTGGGCGTGGTCCGTACCGACAAGGTGATCAGCGCCACCAGCCACGGCGTGGGCAACCCGGTGTACATCGTGGGCAGCGCCACCGGCAAGGATGGCATTCACGGCGCTTCCTTCGCCAGCAAGGACATCACCGGCAGCAGCGCGGATGATCTCCCTGCCGTGCAGGTGGGCGATCCCTTCATGGAGAAGCTCCTCTTGGAAGCTTCCCTGGAACTGGCCAACACCGATGCCATCATCGGCATGCAGGACATGGGCGCCGCCGGCATCATCTGCAGCACCAGCGAGATGAGCGCCAAGGGCGGCTGCGGCATGGACATCAACCTGGACTTGGTGCCGCTCCGCCAAAGCGACATGCACCCGTGGGAGATCCTGCTCAGCGAAAGCCAAGAGCGCATGCTGGTGGTGGTGAAGAAGGGCCGTGAGCGCGAGGTGGAGGCCATCTTCGAGAAATGGGACCTGCACTGCGTGGCCATCGGAACCGTGACCGAAGGCGACACACTGCGGTTTTTCTGGCATGGAGATCAAGTGGCCGAGGTGCCAGCCGAAAGTTTGGTGCTGGGCGGAGGTGCCCCCGTGTACAAGCGCCAGCAGAAGGAACCGGCGCACTTCAAGGAGCGCGGAAATTTCAGGACCGACATGGTGCCTGTACCGCAGGATCTGTCCATGGTCGCATTTGAACTGTTATCCAGCCCCAACATCGCCAGCAAGCGCTGGGTGAGCGAGCAGTACGATACCATGGTGCGCACCGGCAACATGAGCACCAATGCGCCCAGCGACGCGGGGCTGGTGCTCCTGAAGGAAGCGGGGGGGAAGAAAGCACTCGCCGTCACCGTGGACTGCAACGCCCGCTACGTGAATGCCGATCCCTGCGTGGGCACCATGATCGCCGTGGCCGAGGCCGCGCGCAACATCGTGTGCAGTGGCGGCGAGCCGGCGGGCGTCACCAACTGCCTCAACTTCGGCAATCCTTACGACCCCGAGGTGTACTGGCAGTTTGCACAGGCCATCAAAGGCATGTCCGAGGCCTGCATCGAGTTCAAAACACCCGTCACTGGGGGCAACGTCAGTTTCTACAACCAGTCCGTGATCGAAGGCCGCGAAGTGGCCGTGTTCCCCACGCCGACCATCGGCATGGTAGGCGTGGTGGACGACATCGAAAAGCGCATGACCCTGGCCTTCCAGGCCAAGGGCCAGCTCATCTTCCTCATTGGCGCCGTCACGGATGATATCGCCAGCAGCGAGTACTTGGTGAAGCACCACAACGTACACAACTCACCTGCGCCTTATTTCAACCTGCAGGAGGAACACTTGGTGCATGTCGTCATCACGCATCTCATCAAGCGTGGGCTGATCACTGCCGCACATGACGTAAGCGATGGTGGCCTGTGGACCACCCTGGTGGAAATGGCCATGCCCAACAACCTCGGTTTCGATGTGGTCACCGACAGTGAGGTCCGCCCGGATGCGTTCCTCTTCGGCGAAGGCCAGGGCCGCGTGGTGGT
>JAFDZG010000287.1 GCA_018267065.1 Bacteroidota bacterium | reverse complement strand
TCGCCGTACATCACCTTGTTTCGCGGGGTTACCTTTCCGCCATAGGCGTGCGAGGCCTTGTCCACCGCACCCATGTAAGCCTCAGTTTCGGTGATCACGGCGGCGGTGGTTGCACCGCCGATCCGGGTAACGAGCACCTTGCCGAGCAGCTCGCGTGAAATGGCAAGCACATCGGGCCTTGCATAGAAAGAGCGCGGAAGTTTTCCCATGGGCATGTTCAACCGGTAAAGCGGCCTTCATCCATCTGCCAACGAACAGGCGGCTCGGCCAACAAGTTCGCCGGGGTGTTGGCGCGGCAGTTGTCGCACCTGCCGCAAGGCGTTGCGCCGCCCTCGCCGAAGTATTTCAACAGGGCCACCTCCCGGCATCCGCGCTCACGGAACGCATAGCGCGCCATGGCTTCCAAGCGTTGTTTGGCGCGTTGTTCGCGGGTGTGCAAGGCTTCCTTCTTCAAGGTGAGCGTTTGCGCATCGCCGCGCGGCAGCAGCAAGGTAACCGTGGGTGCATCGCTCCGTGGCCGGTAGAACAATACGTTCGTGCGTTCAAGTTCATGAAGCACTTTGCGCACGTGCACCACGGACTTGCCAAGGACCTTTGCCAATTGCTCCTCGTCAATGGGCACGGGTACTTCGAACAAACCGCCATGGGAGCGGAGCAAGGCTTCCAGCAGCGGGCCCGCATGGTTGTTGGAAATGCGGATCTGGTGGACCACATCGCCTTGGGCGCGCATCAGGACGCGCGACGGCGCGTGCGCGCTGTCGGAAAGGGCGATGCGGCCGTCCAGTTCCAATGCCTTCAGCACATGGTTCACCCTGGCCGGGGCAAGGCCGCACCGCTGTGCCAGTGCGGTCAAGTCAAGGTCGTAAGCCTCAAACTGGCCCGATCCCAAGGCGATGCGGTGCATGTCCGCAAATGCTTGGTATACACGGCGCACTTCGGCAAGCGTGGGGAACGAGGCTTCCAAGCGGTCGCGCATTTTCTGCTCATCCGCGGGGTGGGCGAGCAGGATGGCATGGGAAGGCTTGCCGTCACGGCCCGCACGGCCGGCCTCCTGGTAGTAGCTCTCCATGTCCGGCGGCGGTTCCAAGTGCACCACGCAGCGCACGTCGGGCTTGTCGATCCCCATGCCGAAGGCATTGGTGGCGGCCACGAAGCGCACGGCGCCTGAAAGCCATTCCTGCTGCACGCGGTCGCGCTCCGCATGTGGCAGGCCGGCATGGTATGCGAGCGCTGAAATGCCGTGCTGCTGCAGGAACTGCGCGGTGCGCGCGGTGCCGCGGCGATCGCGCAGGTACACGATCCCGCTGCCGTTGCTGCGGCGCGCGATCTTCAGCAAATGCCCCAATTTGTCCTCGCCATGACTGGCCCAGAGGGTAAGCTCCGGGCGGAGGAAGGAACCGCGCACCACGTGCTTCTTGCGGAACTCCAGCCGCAGCATGATGTCCTGCGCCACTTCCGGGATGGCGGACGCCGTGAGCGCCAGCACCGGTACGTTCGGGTGCGCTTCGCGCAGCTTGTGCACCAGCAGGTAGGCCGGCCGGAAATCATAGCCCCATTGGCTGATGCAATGGGCTTCGTCCACCGCGATCATCCCCAATGGCATGCTGGGCAGGCGTGCTGCGAAGAGGTCCGAACCGATGCGCTCCGGTGAAACATAGAGGAAGTCGAGCTTCCCGAGGCAGGCGCTGTTCAGTGCATTGTCGATCTCCGCAGCGCCCATTCCGCTGGTAACGGCCACGGCGCGCACCCCCTGCTTTTTCAGGCGCTGCACTTGATCCTTCATCAAGGCGATCAAGGGCGATACCACGATGCATAACTTTCCCATGGCCAGTGCCGGTACCTGGAAGCACAGGCTTTTTCCCCCGCCGGTGGGCAGCAAGGCAAGGGTATCGCGGCCCTCCATGACGGCGCGCACCACCTCTTCCTGCACCGGGCGGAAGGAGGAATAGCCCCATACTTCGCGGAGCACGCTGTGGATGTCGCGCGGCATTCGTGGCCACAAGGATACGGGCTGTCGCGCTGGACGCATCCGGCAGGTGTTGGTTACCTTTGGGCCAAACCTGGTAGACATGATCCGTACAGCATCGGCGATTGATATTGAGCGCGTGAAAAAGTCCCGTCTGCAGGAAACCGACCTTGAACACCTCAAGTTCGGCCGCGTGTTCACCGACCACATGTTCGTGATGGACTATGAAGGCGGCAAGTGGCAGCAGCCCCGGATCATGCCTTATGCCGACCTGGAACTGAGCCCGGCCACGCTGGTGCTGCATTACGCGCAGACCATTTTCGAAGGCATGAAGGCCTACCGTGATGAAGAAGGCAACGTGAACCTCTTCCGCCCGCAGGCGAACATTGCGCGGATGAACCGCAGCGCCAAGCGCATGTGCATGCCGCACATCCCCGAAGACTTGTTCTTGGAAGGGCTGAAGGAGCTGGTGCGCCTGGACGGGGCGTGGCTTCCCGGGGGCAAGGATGCGGCCCTCTACATCCGCCCTTTCATGTTTGCCAGTGACGAGTACATCGGCGTGAAGCCCAGTGACGGCTACCGCTTCATGATCTTTATATGCCCGGTGCGCGGCTACTACCAGGAGCCGTTGCGCGTAAAACTGGAACTGGAGTACAGCCGCGCCTTTCCCGGTGGTACAGGCGAAGTGAAGTGCGGCGGCAACTACGCAGGCGGGCTTTATCCCTCCAAGATGGGGCAGGACAAGGGCTACCACCAGAACCTGTGGACCGATGCGATGGAGCACAAGTACATCGAGGAGAGCGGCACCATGAACGTGTTCTTCATCATCGACGGCGTGCTCACCACGCCCAGCTTGGACGGTACCATCCTGGCGGGGATCACACGGGACAGCATTCTCACCTTGGCCCGGGAAAAGGGCCTGAAGACGGCCGAGCGGAAGATCACCGTGGAGGAAGTGGTGAACGGTATCCGCAACGGCAAGGTGAGCGCAGCATTTGGGGCAGGTACCGCCGCCACCATTGCGCCCATCAAAGTGGTGGGTTACAAGGGCGAAGACCTGGAGCTGCCGGACCTGAAAGCGGACAGCGAAGTGAACCTGATCGGCACCATGTTGGACAACATTCGCCGTGGCGCTGTTGCCGACAAGCACGGCTGGGTGGTTCGTGCTTGATCGGCACACGATGCAGCGCTGATCTGCGTTGTTCGGTCATTCCGGAGGTGGTTGCAGCGGAGGACATGGAAAGCACCGGACGCCATTGGCTTTCTTTTTTGCCTTGGGTTACGGCCTTCGCCGTGGCCATGGGTTTCTTGGAATCGGCCGTGGTGGTCTATTTGCGCGCGGTGGCTTACCCGGAGGGATTCCATTTCCCGCTCCGTCCCCTGGATGCAAGGTTGGTGATCACTGAACTGCTGCGCGAAGCGGCCACTTTGGTGATGTTGCTGGCGCCCGGCGCCCTGATCTCCCCCAAGCGCATGGAACGCTTTGCTTGGTTCTGCTGGTCGTTCGCCGTGTGGGACCTGTTCTATTACGTGTTCCTGAAGTTGATCTTGGGTTGGCCGGAAAGCTGGTTCACCTGGGACGTGCTCTTCCTGCTGCCCACCGTATGGGTGGGGCCGGTGTTGGCGCCCTGCATGGTGTCGGTGGGCTTGTTGCTTCTGGCGGTGGCGATCTTGCGCGGCAGGGAACGCGTGGCGGACTTTGGGCCTTCGGCCCTGCAATGGGCGCTGCTCATCCTCTCCGGTGCGGTGATGCTTCTCACCTTCACGGAAGAACCTGTGCGCTACCTGATCGGCACGGCCCCGCAACGCACCCTGGGCGCACCGGCAATGGAAGCACTTAACGCCTATGTGCCGGAGGTCTTTCAATGGGAATTGTTCCTGGGGGCCTGTGTGCTGGCCACGGTGCCGTTGGTGGCGATGTTCCGCAGCGGAGGAAGCCCACCGGCTGGCAAGCGTTGAACGCATGCGCAGGAGCCACTGTGCATTCGGCGCGATCGTTGCATCTTGCAGGTACGGATGCGGCTGAAGTTGCGCAATGGCTTGGTACTGCTGCTGACGTTTGGATGCCTGTTGCATACCAGCGCCCAGCGGGTGCAATCCGTGCTTGTGCTGGACAGCGCGGAACGCACGCCCATTGCTGGCGTGGCCATTTCCGTGGATGGCAGCGTGCTGGTGCTCACCGGTCCCCAGGGCCGGGCCGAAGTGCCGCTGGGGCATACGGGAACGGCGGTGATGCACCTTGCCCACACGAGCTACCGGCCGCGTGATGTCCGGGTGGATGAAGCGGATGTGGGAAAGGAGCACGTGGTGTTGCTGGCGGCGCGGGACCGGCTCCTGCCGGCGATCAGCGTTGGCCGGGCCGCACCGGAGGAAGTGTTCCGGCGGGAAGACCTGCATGCCGCCGACCTGCTGGTGAATGATGCCGGGATATGGGTGCTGGCGTATGAACATCCGCGCATGTTGCGTGCTGAGGGCGATGCGGGCAAGGAGATCCTGCGCGATGTGCGCCTGGTCCTGCTGGACACGCTATTCAATGAAGTGGCTTCCTGCCCCGTGCCGGAGGATGTGCTTGGCTTGCGCCATGACCTGCACAACGAAGCAGTGATCGAAGGCACGCGTCATGCGTTCGCCGTTGGCCGCAACACGGATGGGCTTGTGCTGCGGCCCTTCGGGCTGGAGGACCTGCGCCAACGCGTGCTGCCATGGACCGACAGCATACCCGAATGGATCTTGGGCTCCAACGCCAATGCGGACTATCCCGCGCTGGACCACCTGGCTTACGATCCCGTCCGGGATACGCTGCGGCGCATCTGCTCCGTGGTGGACAGTTTCATGATGGACCTCTTCCGCAGCGAGTATAAATACTTGAAAGGCCCCGACAAGGTGCTTGCCATGAACCTGGCCCAAGAACTCGGTGTGGACAAGGAGGTGGTGGCGGGATACATGGCCGGCTTCAGCCACAACATCTGGTACCAACCGTTGTATGCACCGTTGTTCACGGTGGGCGATACGCTGCTGGTGTTCGACCATGCCCGCAGCCGGTTGCGGAAGTTCACGTTGGCCATGGCGGAGCTGCCATCGGTGCCCTTGGCCTACATGGGAAAGGAAGAGGGAAGGCAATGGACAGGCCGGCTCCTGCAGGACCGGGTCACGGAGAAGGTCCATGCGGAGTTCAAGCACAACGGCACCACGTGGTTGCGTGCAATAGATCCGGCAACGGGGGCAATGGCTGCTGCTTTCAAGCTCGCCGTGCCGTGGCCGGAGCGCGTGCAGGTGCACCACGGCTGGGTATACTACATCTGGCGGCCCGCAGGTTCGCTGCAGAAGCGCACGGTCTACCGGGAACGGTTGTAATGTCAATCCCGCTTTGGTGAATCCCACCAGGCCATGGTGCCGGTGTTGGAAGCCACTTCGGCCCAGTGCTCCACGCGCAGGTCGATGCGCACGGTGGTGCATGGCGACAAGTGGCCCGGTGCTCCCGTTGCCAGGTGCTCCACCAGCTCGCTGAAGCCGGGGTTGTGGCCGAAGATCATTACGCGGTCGTGTGCATCGGGCAGTGCGCGCAGGATCGCTTCCAGCGCATAAAGGTCCGCGTGGTAGATGTCGCGTGTTTCATGCACGGGCATGTTGCCCAAGGCAGCGGAGAAGAAGCGGGCAGTGGTGAGCGCCCGCTTGGCGGTGCTGCTCACGATGGCATCCACGGGTTCCTTCCGTTCAGCAAAGCGTTCGGCCATGCGCGCGGCATCCAGCATGCCCTGTTGGTTCAGCGGACGGTCAAAGTCCTGCCGGCCGGGCCCTGCCGGATCGCTTTTGGCGTGGCGGGTGATGTAGATCGTTTTGATCGCCATACGGATTGATGCACGCGAAGGTGGGCGATCAGGAGCGAAGTCCCAAGCGGCGTTCCGCAAGCATCACGCTTTGGCAAGATCCTTCAGGCCGCCGAGAATGGAGAAGAGCAGCGCATTGGGGTCGTTGCTCACGCGCAGCGGCACCTGAACGGATTGTGCGTCGCTGAACTGGTTCTTGTTGGCCATGGTCTTGCTCACATGCAGGTACAGGCTCTCCGGGTAGGATCCGCTGAAGAGCAGGTCCAGTGTGGCGCCGCCGTTCACGCGCAGTTCAAAGCGGGGGTAGTGGTTCACGGGGTCCTTCCACGAGGTGACCTCCTCCAATACGTGGCCTTCCTTGAGCAGGTCCGCCCTCCATTCGTCCATTACATAGTGCAGCACGTCCTCCACGAAGATCTCCGGATCGGTGGGCAGCAGCAGTTGCTGGTGGTCCAGCGGGGCGAGCAGGCGCGCATGCGTTTGGCGCAAGGCGATCAACAGCTC
>JAFDZG010000286.1 GCA_018267065.1 Bacteroidota bacterium | reverse complement strand
TAGCCACCAAACCGGTGATGGCGGATGGTGTTGAAGTTGAATAAGCAGTCCTCCGGCACCTGCCCCGGACCGGTGTTGGGCTGTTCGGTGTTCAGGCCTCCCCCAAGGCCCCGTCGATCAGCTTTCCGTCCGCCTCATTCGCCAAAGTCACCTGCAACTTCGGCTCGCGTTTCATGGCCTCGTGGATGCTCCATTGCGCGTTGGGGTTGCGGGCCCAGGCGCGGCGCGCGATGCCGTTGTTCACGTCCCAGTGCAGCATGGCCTTCAGTCGGCGGTCGCTTTCGGCGCTGCCGTCCAGCACCATGCCGAAGCCGCCGTTGATCACCTCGCCCCAGCCCACGCCGCCTCCATTGTGCAGGCTGATCCAGGTGGCGCCGCGGAAGGCATCGCCCACGAAGTTCTGCACGGCCATGTCGGCGGTGAAGCGGCTGCCGTCGCGGATGTTGCTGGTCTCGCGGTAAGGGCTGTCGGTGCCGCTCACGTCGTGGTGGTCGCGGCCCAGCACGATTGGCGCGCTGATGGTCCCGGCCTTGATCGCGTTGTTGAACGCCTCAGCGATGCGGATGCGGCCTTCGGCATCGGCGTAGAGGATCCGCGCCTGGCTGCCCACCACCAGCTTGTTCTGCTGTGCACTGCGGATCCAGTGCAGGTTGTCGGCGATCTGTTGGTGGATTTCCTCGGGCGCTTCCTTCAGCATGGCCTCCAGCACATCACCCGCGATGCGGTCGCTGGTGGCCAGGTCCTTCGAATCGCCGCTGGTGCACACCCAACGGAAGGGTCCGAAGCCGTGGTCGAAGCACATCGGCCCCATGATGTCTTCCACGTAGCTGGGGTACCTGAACTCTTCTCCGTTCTTTCCTGCAATGTCCGCCCCAGCCCGCTTGCTTTCCAGCAGGAAGGCATTGCCGTAGTCGAAGAAGTACATGCCTTGCGCGGCCAAGGTGTTGATGGCGTTCACTTGTCGCTTCAGGCTTTCTTCCACGCGTTGCTTGAAGGCGGCGGGGTCTTGCACCATCAGCGCATTGCTTTCCTCGTAGCTGAGGCCTGCTGGATAGTAGCCGCCGGCCCAAGGGTTGTGCAAACTGGTCTGATCACTGCCGAGGTCCACATGCACCTTGCGCGCGGCTAAGCGTTCCCACAGGTCCACCACGTTCCCTACGTAGGCGATGCTGTGCGCTTCGCCCTTTTGCTGCCATTCCAGCGCCGCATCAATGCAGGCGTCCACGTCGGCGATCACCTCATCCACCCAGCCTTGCACGTGGCGCTTGTGTGCGGCTGCCGGGTTCACCTCCGCGCAGATCGTCACCACCCCGGCGATGTTGCCCGCCTTGGGCTGGGCGCCACTCATGCCACCAAGCCCGGCGGTGACGAAAAGTGCAATTGGCCTCACCCCCGGCCCCTCTTTGCCCTCACCCCGGCCCTCTCCTGAGGAGAGGGAGGCGCGCATCCTTGTGGCATTCAACACCGTGATCGTGGTGCCATGCACGATGCCCTGCGGACCGATGTACATGTAGCTGCCCGCCGTCATCTGGCCATACTGCGATACGCCAAGGGCGTTCATGCGCTCCCAGTCGTCCGGGCTGCTGTAGTTGGGGATCACCATGCCATTGGTGACCACCACGCGGGGGGCGTCCTTGTGGCTGGGGAAGAGGCCCAGCGGATGGCCGCTGTACATCACCAGCGTTTGCTCGTCGCTCATTTCGCTGAGGTAGCGCATGGTGAGGCGGTACTGCGCCCAGTTCTGGAACACCGCGCCGTTGCCGCCGTAGGTGATCAGCTCGTGCGGGTGCTGCGCCACCGCGGGGTCCAGGTTGTTCTGGATCATGAGCATGATGGCTGCGGCCTGTTTGCTCTTTGCCGGGTAGTGCCCGATGGGCCGCGCGTGCATGGGTTCGGCAGGCCGGAAGCGGTACATGTAGATGCGGCCGAAGTCCTTCAGCTCCTGCGCAAATTCGGGCGCGAGGGTGGCGTGGTGCTTCTGCGGAAAGTACCGCAGGGCGTTCTTCAAGGCCAGCTTTTTCTCTTCAACGGAAAGGATGTCCTTCCGCTTGGGGGCGTGTGAGACTGTAGTGTCAAAGGGCTTGGGCGCGGGGAGCGCATCGGGGATGCCCTCGCGGACGGAGGCTTGGAAGAGGGCGAGGAGCTTGGCGGGATCGGTGGGCATGCGTTCGGGCGCCGCAGCTTGGGTGCGGGGATGCGAAGTTCGTGATCGGGGCGGGAAGAGCGTTCGGCAGAGGCGAGCTCACGGTGAAGCACCTGCGTTGCAAGCGCGGGCGATAGATGAGTTCCGGGGCTTGAACATCATGTTGCGAACTCCGGTTTTTGGAGACATGCAGATCAGTGTGTCCCACGCCCTGTCGCGGGCGTCCACGCTCGTGACCCTGACTCATGCATTGGTAGTAAGGCACGAGCGCGGACGCTCGCGCCAGAAGAGGGGCAGCCCCTGGAGGCTGCCCTAAACGAGCTGGCTTGAAGCCGCTCTTGGAAAAAATCCTGACAACAAAACTAAATCACCCGGGCGTAACACGGAATATGCAGAAGGAAAATTTCCATTGTTTAGTTATGCGCTTTCAATAATTCTTTTGTTTCTTTTATTTATTAAATTTAATGTGTGCTGTTTGTACTGTTTATACTCGTAAACAGTCTGAGGTAATGAAGGTCGCATAAAATTGTCGAAAGGCAATGAAAATTCAATTTGTTCTTGATGGTTTAAAAAGTCTTGTAAAAGGAAAAAATCGACATAATTTTTAAAGTCATTGAACAAATCAAAAAAATCTTTGTAGTTTATTAAGGTATTAACAAGTGGACTTTCTTCTTGTTTGTAATAACGTCTAATGCATTCTAACGTCAAATCAAATCTGTCACAAATTATTCTACTTACGCCCCTTGCTTGATTAATTGTAAACCCATTCTTTTTATGTGCAGGGAAAACTATGTGTCCGCCAATAGTCCGAACTCTGTATTTGAGTTCTTCTCGCTCCAAATCTGTAAGCCAACCGTCAAATTTATTGCTGTATCTTCCGTCAAAATGCAGACACATTCGGTCGCTTGATAAATTCATACACAAATTATTCTTTAATAGCAATCTACCATAACTATCGCATTTGATTTCCAAAGCAAACATTTTTCCGGTTGGCAATTTTTTGCTCCATAGCAATTTGTGCGCTTCATATAATTTGGGGCTGTCCGTATCAGGGTCGCCACATTTGCTGTCCTGGCGAAAGTCAAAATCAATATCAATTAATTTCATTTTTTTAATACCCAATTATTTCGGTGTTGTGTCGGTTGCTATGCTTGCCTGTAACCTTTTGCGCATAGAAGTTGTGCTGCCGTCCGCAATGCTATAAAAGCGCAAATGTCCAACTATATATTAGAGCAAAAATGTGCGGTAGAATTTTTATGCTCTGTTAGCTGCTTCCATTTATTGATTTTTAAGATGTATTTTCCAAACTAACGCTCTTGTTTCCATTTTATTTATTCCTGATTTCACTAACTCGTCAAAAACCTTTTCTGCTATTATTGTCACGTTAAATTCTAATAATTTCTTGTGAAATCGTTCGTCAATTATTTTAGCAGACTTGTATCTACTCATAATGTCAGTAAGTGACGGATGGTCAAATCGGTATAAGTCCGCAGGAAATTTGGGGAGGTCTGTACGGGTGAGCCTTTTACCCAACATAATTTCATCGGCAACGCAAATGAAGTATGCTTCTGCATTTGTAACATGTGATTGAAGACCTAAACGCATCATGTCATTGAGGATTTTGAATGTATATGCGGTGTCATTTCCAGGACTTCCGTCAACTTTGTTTCGCTTGAAGAATGCAAACTCCACACAAAAGTTATTGTTGGCATTCTTTACCATCAAGTCAACTTGTGGTTTTTCGTTTCGTTTCCTTTTTTCATTTTGTCGCGGAAGAAAGGTGTCATTGTGAAGAGGGTATTCAAGTTGGATTTCCCAAGGGTTCATATTTAACTTGGTTGTGAGAGCTGAAAAAAAATCGTATCGAATGGAGTCCTCTCCTAATTCCAAAACCGAATATTGGGAATACCTCTTCTCAAAGAGGTCGCGAAAATATTCAAATACATTTTGCATTAATTCTGGTCTAATTTTCGACTTTGGTCGTCATAGGGTTGCAGCTAACGTTGCATTTGCGATGATCCTCGCTTATTCCACCCTGTATGGGAAATATACGAAGTTTCCGGTTCCATGGAACGGATGCAAGGTACTCCGGAAACCTTGGGTTTGTACCGCATGTGTTATCGATGTTACCACGCATGACCTTCATTCAGGAATCAATTGGTTCATCTGCTCCGAAGGCACCGCCGCACGCATGGTTTCGGCCCAGGCGGTGCCTTGCAGCAGGCGTTCCACCAGGGCGAGCATGGAGAAGGCCGTGTGGCGCAGGAAACCGGAGGCCAGGCTGATGCGTGCCACGCCGATGGCCTTAAGCACGGGCAGGTCCGGGATGCCGGGCACCATGGTGATGTTCAGCGGCAGGCCCACCTCTTGCACCAGCGTTTCCATCTGCACGGGGTCCTTGATCAGGATGGGGTAGAGCCCATCGGCACCGGCTTCCTTGTACGCCTTGCCGCGCCGGATGGCCTCCGTCAATTTGTCGTCGTCGCTGAGCGTGCCGCCCTTGATGTAGATGTCCACCCGTGCGTTGATGAAGAGCTTGAGCCCTTCGGCATCCGCCGCTTTGCGGATGGCGGCGATGCTTTTCACCTGCTGCTCCATGGGCACCAGTTCAGGCATACCCGGTAGGCTGTCCTCGTAGTTGATGCCGATGATGCCGGTGCCGATGAGCTGCTTGATATGCTCCGCAAGGGCGGCATCATCCACCGCGTAGCCGCGCTCGATGTCGGCGGAGACGGGTACTTGCACCGTGGTGGTGATGCGGCGCAGGATCTTCAGCAGGTCCTCAAAAGGCAGCTTTTGGCCATCGCGGTAGCCGTTACTGAGGGCTATGGCGCTGCTGGAGGTGGCCACGGCGGGCAAGCCGGTGGCTTGCACCAGGGCGGCGCTGAGCGGGTCCCAGATGTTGGGCAATAGCAGCGGCATGCCTGCGTGGTGCAACTGGCGGAAACTGGCGATGAGGTCGTTGGTGGAGGTCATTTGCTGGTTGACGTTTTCTTGCGGTGGGCCGGTGCATTGCCGTACGGGCAATGCCGGCAGCCGCTCTGGCAACAGTAACCGCGCTTCAGGTGGTACTGTTCGGTCCATACCACATAGCCTTCCGGGGTGAAGTAGAAGTCCTCCGCGTCGTAGCCCAAGCGCAGCAGGCGCTGCGTGCGCGGGTCGTCCGCCGGGGGCGTGGGGTGCTGGGCCATGGGAGGCACGAAGTTCGGCGTTCGCGGCGTTTTATCAACGATCACGGGTGTAGAGCTCGGTGGATGCAATGTGCATAAGCTCTGGGAGGCCCAGTAGTTTCGGCCCTTGCGGAATTTCGTGCGGTTGAAAATGAAGATCCAACAGTTGTTGAAAACATCCCTTGCCCTGGCCTTGGCGGCCTGGTTGCTCCCCGTGTTGGCCCAAGCAGGCAGCAAGGACCAAACCCCGGAGGAGTACATCGCCCAGTGGAAGGAGGTGGCGGTGAGGAAGATGAAAGAACACGGCATACCAGCGAGCATCACCTTGGCACAGGGGCTGCTGGAGAGCCGCAACGGCAACAGCATATTGGCCACGGAGGGCAACAACCACTTCGGCATCAAATGCACGCCCGATTGGACGGGCGGAAAGGTGTTCCACGACGATGACAGGAAGAACGACTGCTTCCGGAAGTACCGCAGTGCGGACCAGAGCTTTGAGGACCACAGCAAGTTCCTGGAACGGCCGCGCTATGCGTCGCTGTTTGAGCTGAAGCCCACCGACTACAAAGGCTGGGCGCACGGGTTGAAGAAGTGCGGCTATGCCACCGACCCGCGCTATCCGCACAAGCTCATCGACCTGATAGAGCGTTACAGGCTGGACAGCTTTGACAAGGGCGTGGACGTGACCTACGCCAGCAAGGACGCTGCGCCGGTAAAAGGCGCCGGCACAAGGCCGGTGAAGCATCATGGCCGCAGCGACGACAACGTGGTGACCATCGGAAACGCCCGTGAAGTGGAGCTGTTCGATGGGCGCATCAAGTTCGTAAGGGCACGCAAGGGCGAAACGGTGCGAGACATCGCTGCGGAGATCCAGCAGATGCCCGGCTTGGTGGCGGGCTGGAACGACATGGGCAAGGATGGCACGCTGGAGGAAGGCCAGGTGGTGTACATCCAGCCCAAGCGCAACAAGAGCAAGGACCAGGAAAGCTGCATCGCGGAGCAGGGCGAAACGCTCTGGGGCATCAGCCAGCGCTACGGGGTGAAACTGAAGAAGCTGGCCAAGTACAACGGCATGGGCATCGCGGACCCGGTGCAGGCGGGGCAGAAGGTGTGGTTGCGGAAGCCGAGGTAGGTTAGGGCGGAGTGCGTAGGCCGTAGTTGGTAGTGTCCTACGCCCTACGAACTACGCCCTACGCACCAAAAACCCCGTACGCTCCAGATCTTCCCAAAACCCCGGATAGGATTTGTTCACTACATCAGGATGGAGCAACGTGATCTCCCCGCAAACGAGTGCGAGCGGCGCCAAAGCCATGGCCATGCGGTGATCGCCATGTGGATCGAACGGAGGCGGGTGCAGGTTGGTGATCGGCCCGGAGAGCTTGAACGTGCCGGCAGTGTATTCCGCCCTGCAACCCAAGGTGTGCAATGCCCCGGCCACGGCTTTCAACCGGTCCGTTTCCTTGAGCGGCAGGTTGTGCAGTCCGGTGAAAGTGGCGCAACGACCCAATGCGGCCATGGTGAAGGCTAACGGCTGGAACAGGTCCGG
>JAFDZG010000285.1 GCA_018267065.1 Bacteroidota bacterium | reverse complement strand
CATGAAACGCACCGACTTCCTGCGTCTGATCGCCTTGCTGCCTTTTGCCGCGCGGCCCAAGAAGATGAACGCGATCCACTCCCTGCTGCACGCCCTGGCCCCCAGCGAAAAAATGCCGGTGCTCTTCCTGGGCCACGGCAGCCCCATGAACGCGATCGAGGAGAACAGCTTCGTGCAAGGGTTCCGCCAGGCAGGCCGGGAACTGCCGAAGCCCGCCGCCATTCTGTGCATCTCCGCCCACTGGGAAACGCGCGGCACGCAGGTCACCGCCATGGAACACCCGCGCACCATCCACGACTTCCGCGGCTTTCCACCGGTGCTGTCCCAAGTGCAATATCCTGCTCCGGGCAGCCCTGCCTTGGCACAGGAGGTGAAACAGCTGGTTACCATGGGCAACCTGGTGCTGGACCACCAATGGGGCCTTGACCACGGAGCCTGGAGCGTGATCAAGCACCTCTATCCGGATGCCAATGTGCCGGTGATCCAAATGAGCCTGGACTACACCAAGCCGCCTCAATACCATTTCGACCTGGCCCGCGAACTGGCCGCCCTGCGCCGCAAAGGCGTGCTGATCATCGGAAGCGGGAACATGGTGCACAACCTGGGACTGGTGGCGTGGGACAAGTTGAACGGTGCGCCTTTCGCATATGACTGGGCACAAGAGGCCAGTGAACGAATGAAAACCTGCGTGGCCAACGATGATCCGGGGCCATTGATCAATTTCCGCGGCCAAGGCAAGGCCTTCAACCTGGCCATCCCCACGCCGGAGCACTTCCTTCCGCTCCTGTATGCCCTTGCCTTGAGGGACAAGGGGGATGCCACCAACGTGTTCAACGACCAGCCCGTTGCAGGCTCCCTGTCCATGACCTCGTTCAAGTTCAGTTGATCCGGCTTCGGGGAACGCCATGTTGTTCCCGGCTATCTTTAGCGCGTGAAGGAATACTTGGACTTTCTGGCACACCATTTCCAGCTGCCCCTGCAGAACCCGGTGCTGGTGTTCTCGCTCATTCTCGCCATCATCCTGCTGGCGCCGATCCTGCTGAAGAAGCTCAACATTCCGGGCATCATCGGGCTGATCATCTCCGGTGTGGTGATCGGCCCGCACGGCCTGAACCTGTTGGACAACAACTCCGCGATCGACCTCTTCTCCACCATCGGCCTGCTGTACATCATGTTCATCGCGGGCCTTGAGCTGGACCTGAACGAATTCAAGGCCCACCGCAATAAAAGCCTGCTTTTCGGCCTGTTCACCTTCGCCATTCCATTGGCCATTGGCTTTCCGGTGTGCCACTACATTCTGGGCTACGGCTTCAATGCCGCTTTCCTGACGGCCAGCATGTTCGCCACGCACACGTTGGTGGCCTACCCCATTGTGAGCCGCATGGGCGTGGCCAAGAACCAGGCCGTGGCGATCACCGTGGGCGGCACCATCCTCACGGATACGGCGGTGCTGATCATCCTGGCCGTGGTGGTGGGCAAAAGCAAGGGCACGCTGGACATGGATTTCTGGGTCAAGCTGGTGGCCTCGCTCGCCGTGTTCTCCGCCATCATGTTCCTGGTGGTGCCGCGCATCGCCAAGTGGTTCTTCCGGAAACTGGAGAACGAAAAGCACTCGCACTACATCTTCGTGCTCACCGTGGTGTTCTTCGCCGCCTTCCTGGCGGAGCTGGCCGGGGTGGAGGCCATCATCGGCGCCTTCGTGGCCGGGTTGGCGTTGAACAAGTTGATCCCGCATTCCTCCGCCCTGATGAACCGCATTGAGTTCATCGGCAATTCGCTCTTCATCCCGTTCTTCCTGATCAGCGTGGGCATGCTGGTGGACATGAAGGTGGTGACCCACGGGCCCACGGCGTTGATCGTGGCAGGCACGCTTTCCGTTGTTGCCTTGTGCGGCAAGTGGCTCGCCGCGTGGATCACCCAGCTGGTCTTCAAGTACAGCCGTGCGCAGCGCGGCTTGATCTTCGGCCTCAGCGGCTCCCACGCAGCAGCCACATTGGCCGTGATCCTGGTGGGCTACCGCGAAAACGTGCTGGACATCAACATCCTCAACGGCACCATCCTCCTGATCCTGGTCACCTGCATGGTGGCCTCGTTCGCCACGGAGAAGGCGGCCAAGCGCATCATCATGGAAATGCCTGATGACGGCAGCGACCTGCTGCCCGCCACCGGCCAGGCCAATGAGCACATCCTGGTGCCGAGCGCCATCATTGGCGGCGTGGAAAAGCTGCTGGAGTTCGCCATCTACATCAAGGACAGGCGCTCCGCCAGGCCGATCTCCGTGCTTACCGTGGTTTCCAACAACGATGAGGCTGAGGTGAACATCCTCAAGGCCCGCAACATGCTTGACCGCTTTGTGCAGCAAGCCGCCGCTTCCGAAGTGAAGCTGAACGTGGTGACCGCCATCGACCACAACCCTGCCAGCGGCATCATGCGCACCTCGCGGGAGATCATGGCGGACATCATTGTGCTGGGCTGGCCCAAGCGCGCAGGCATTTTGAACCGCTTCCTCGGCGACAAGTTCACCACCATCCTCCAAAACGTGGAGAAAACGGTGATGATGTGCGGCTTGAGCCAACCCCTGGTGGCCATCAAGCGCATTGTATGCGCGGTGCCGCCGCTGGCCGAGCATGAAAAGGGCTTTGACCTGTGGGCGGCCAAGGTGTTCCAACTGGCGCAGGAACTCACCGTTCCCGTTGTGGCCCACTGCAATCCCGCCACCGGCAAGGCCATCCAGAAGGCCATGGAGCGGTCCAAGGCAACCGTGCCGGTTTCAATCGCACCTTTCGATGACTGGGAAGACTTCCTCATCCTCGCCAGAAACGTGCGCGATGCCGATCTGTTCATCCTGGTTTCCGCCCGGCGCGGGGCAACCTCCTACCTCAGCGAGCTGGAAAACCTGCCGGCCAAGATGGAGAAGTACTTCGCAGGCAACAACAGGGTGGTGATCTATCCGCAGCAGTTCAGTGAACAGCATGGCATCGAGGACTATTCCGACTTCAACGCGGAGCCGTTGCACATCGGCATCGATGCCGTGCAAAAGATCGGCAAGACCATCGGCAATATCTTCAAAAAGGAAAATGCCGAAGAGGCGGAAAGCCGCGAACCCTGATCTTTGCCCGTTGTGATCCACACCGGCCTCACACAGGAACTCGTGATCTTGCGCAACACCAGCGCGGGGTTCTTCCTTGGCGACGGCGCGGGCGGCGAAGTGCTGCTCCCCAACAAATACCGGCCCGCAGGGAAAGGCCCGGGCGCTTCCGTCCGTGTGTTCGTGTACCGCGATTCCGAGGACCGGCAAGTGGCCACCACGCTGGAACCATTGATCCACCTCGGTGAGTTTGCCCCCTTGCGGGTGAACGCCACCGGGCGTGTGGGCGCCTTCATGGACTGGGGCCTGGAGAAAGACCTGCTGGTGCCCCATGCCGAACAGCGGGGCACCGTGGAGGAAGGCCGGCGGTATGTGGTGTACATGGCGCTTGACGAGCAAACCGACCGGCTGTACGGAAGCATGCGCGTGGAGCGGTTCCTGGACAATACCGAGCTCACGGTGCAGGAAGGAAGCGAGGTGCAGTTGCTGGTGTTCGGCCACAGCCCGCTGGGCTGGTCCGTCATTGTGAACGGCAGGCACCAAGGGCTGCTGCATGGCGGTGAAGTGTTCCGCCGCCTCGCCGTCGGCGACCGCATACCGGGTTTCGTGAAAGGGATCAGGCCGGACAACAAATTGGACATCACGCTGCAACCCCCAGGCTACGCACACTACAACGATGCGAACGTGGAGCTGCTCTCCGCGCGGCTCGCGCAAAGCGGCGGGTTCCTGCCTTACACGGACAAAACCCCTCCGGAAGAGATCCACCGGGTTTTCGGCATCAGCAAGAAAGCGTTCAAACAGGCCGTGGGCGCGCTCTACAAGGCGCGCAAAGTGACGCTCCGGGAAGACGGGATCGCCTGGAACAATCCTTCCAAGGGCAAAGTTGCCGGCAAACGCTGAGCCTTGCCGCTTCCATTCGCCATCTTCGCGCCATGGCCGCACCCGTGATGCCCGAGATCAAGAACCGCCGCGCGGCGTTCGAGTATTTCTTCCTGGACACATTTGAGTGCGGCATCGTGCTGGTGGGCAGCGAGGTGAAGAGCCTGCGCCTCGGCGAGGCCAGCATCACGGAAGCGTTCTGCACCTTCATCGGCGGCGACCTGTACTTGCGCAACATGCGGATCCAACCCTACGAGAAGGCGAAGAACTTCGCGCATGAACCGATCCGCGACCGCCGGTTGCTGCTGCACCGCAAGGAATTGGCCAAGCTGCAGCGCAAACTGAAGGACCAGGGCGTCACCATCATCCCCGTGCGGAGCTACTTTGCGCCCAACGGCATCGTGAAGGTGGAGATCGCGCTGGCAAAGGGCAAGAAGACCTTTGACAAGCGAGAGAGCCTCAAGCAGAAGGACATCAAACGCGACCTGGAACGTGGCGGCTGAACGACCCCATTGGCGCACCCTGCCGGAGACGGCTGCCGCGCATGCCGTGCCCGGCGAACCCATGCACCGCTGGCTGCTGGCGGGCCTCCTGCTGCTTTGTGCCGCGCTCCGTTTGTGGCAACTGCCGCACATCCCCTACACGCACGATGAGATCAGCGCGTTGCTGCGCCTGCGCTTCGATTCGTTCGGCGAGCTGATCGCCAAAGGCGTGGCCGTGGACGCCCACCCGGCCGGCGTGCAGGTGTTTGAATGGTTTTGGACCGGCCTGTTCGGCACCGGTGAAGCCGCCGTAAAGCTGCCGTTCATCCTGTTCAGCGTGGCCGCGCTCTTTTTCCTGTACCGCTTTGCCGCATCGTGGACCTCGCCAGCTGCAGCCCTGCTCTCCATTGCTTTCATCGGCACCATTCAATACACGGTGATGTACGGGCAGATCGCCCGCCCCTACGCCGCAGGCTTCTTCACAAGTGCGCTGCTCGTTGACCAACTGACGCGTGCCATCGGCGCAAACAGGAAACGTGCCTGGGCCGGTGTGGCGATCGCTGCGGCGGCATGCGCCTACACGCACCACTTCACCTTGCTCTTCGCGGCGCTGGCCTGGTTGTGCTTCCTTCCCATCGCAAGAAAGGAACAACGCAAGTTTTTACTGATCGCCGGTGCCGCGGCGTGCGTGCTTTATGCACCGCACATTCCCCTCACCTTGCGCCAGTACGGTTACAAGGGGGTGGGCCAATGGCTCCTTCCCCCCGGGCCAAACTGGTTGCAGGATTACGCCGCATGGATCTTCGAATTCAGCATTCCATTGGCCGTGGTGGTGGCGGGCATTGCCCTGGCCGGCTGGCTGCGCGTGTTCCGCACCGGAGGAGGCGGGATGGACAACCCGTTCATTCCGTTATGCATGTTGCTGGGGCTGGTGCCTTTGGCCGCAGGCTATGGCTATTCCGTGTGGCGGGCGCCGGTGCTGCAGTATTCCGTGCTCATCTTTTCCTTTCCCTTCCTGGTATTCCCTCTTTTTACCGGTTGGCGCCAAATGAAGCCGGCCGTACTGGCCGCGCTCGTTCTTGTGGTAGCTGGCACTGCGGTGGAAGGTTTGATCGTGGTGCGCAAGCACTACAGCATATTCTACCGTTCCAAATATGAAGCCGCCATGCATGGCGTCATTGGGGCGGCCAAACATCCGGGACGGTTGGCCTTGTTGGACCTGCCATCGGAGATCCCGGGGTTTTACTTCCGCCATTGGGGCGCGGACAGCACTGCCTTTCCCTGCGTCAACCTGCGCAACCACACCACCACCTATACCGACAGCCTTGCACGTGCGGCACATGCAACCTCCGTTTTCTACGGCGGCTCCGCAGGTGCCGCGCCCGCAAAACTGGCCCGCGTACGTGCTGCCTTCCCATTCCTTGCCGCCAGGCACGATTTCGAGGAGGGACAAACCTTTCTGCTTTCGGCACGGCCCAACGGCAACGGATTGAACGACCGTTCACACCGCAGCACCATCGCACCGGAAGCCGTGCTGGGCGAGGGCTGGCAGGCGGACGTGCAGATCCCCGTGGTACAGGACTCCGGCGTGCGGTACATGGCGCCCAAGGAATGGAACATGACCGGCCATGAATTCGGCATCGTGTTCGAGCGATCGGTGTACGACCTGGACGCCGGGGGCAACGACGTGCTTGAAGCCGCCATGGACGTGGCTGCAGCGGCGCCCGAAGGCGGATTGAAGCTGGTGATGGAGCTGAAGGAGGGCGACCGGCGCATTGCGTACGGGTCCAGCGATGTGGAGGCTGGCCCGGGCCGGACGGTGCTTGTGGTGGCGATGCCTTTGTCAGACCTGCCGCAGCACGGCCAAGGCGCACGCCTGCGCGTGTATGCTTGGAACCCCGGCCTCAAAGAAGCCCGGATCAGCTCGATCACCGTGGATGTGCAAGCGGGAAACCCGTGGCTTTACGGACTGTTCCAGCCGTTGGAAAGCCCGCTTCAGTACCCCTGATGAAAAAGCCCCGTTCCGTGCATGGGAACAGGGCTTTCCACAAGTGCGCCTGATCAGAGCTTCAACGTAAGGCCCAAACCGATGGCCTCCTTGAACTGCGTTCCCTTGCCCGCGTATTGCTGGTCCGTGTCCTCCCACTGCTTCATAACCTGCGCCTTGTCGTCATAGATCAACAAGGTGTTCAGCGTGGCGGCAAACCAGGAGTTCACCTTGAAAGTGAACAGGGTCTCCCAGTTCACCACCAAGTTCTGCGGGTTCTTCAGGTAATTGCTGAACGCATCTGCGCGCGTGAGGAAATTGATGTTCTTCGCCAGGTCGTGCGTGTACATCAGCTTTACGTAGCCCCCGAACTCGAACAGGCTGCTTGCGCCGTTGGTGAGCTTGGCCCCTTGGGCATCATAGGTGGCGGGGTCCACGCCGAACGCGCCCGCATCAGCCAGTGCCTGGTTGCCCACGAAGGTGAACCGTGCAGTGGCCGGGGAAATGAACGCTGAAAAGTGGTCGTTCGGCTTGTAGTCGGCACCAACACCGAGCAATAGATAGCCCGGAGCCATGAAATCAGAAATGCGCGCCCCCGTGGCCGCGTCCTTCCCTTCGGTGAACTGGGTCTTGAACTGGGCCAGTGCCGCGAGGTACCATGCTTTTTTCAGCTCGTAACCGTACTTGGTGTTCAGTTCGATGCGGTCATCGGTCTTCACCGCATCGTGGCCGTCCTGCGCCAAAAGGCCGTACGCCAATGCAGCGGAATTGTCCCAGGCATGGCGGCCTTTCTTGCGGTTCGCGTAACCATTGAACATGGCAATGCCGCTCACGGAACTGAAGCCGCCCGCTGTCCAGTTCGTCAAGCTCACCTGGCTCATGTTCAATTGCACGGTGCCGCCCTTGGTCCACAGCTTGCCGGTGGTGTCAGCTGCGGTTTTGGCTTGCATCGCCGAGGCGGCGGCATCGCGCTGGGCTTTGTCTTCCTGGGCATGGACTGCTGAGGCCATGAGCAATGGAATGGCAAGCAGGAGGCGGGTCATTTTCAGGTGCATGGTAAATGGGGTGTTTGGGCGGCCGGTTGGCAATCCCCATGCCATGATCGCCTTGGGATCACGCGGGGTTGCCGACCCTGCGGCATTTGCGGTAGTGTGGGCGTTACTGGATTCGAACCAGTGACCCCTACCCTGTCAAGGTAGTGCTCTGAACCAACTGAGCTAAACGCCCGCGAAAGGGCCGCAAATGTAATCGGTGGTGGCAAACCGCACGTGCTGCCGCACGGTCCATGACCACCATGGCGGCGCAATTCCGCCTTGCTTGAACGATGCTTAATTTTGCACCATCATGGCACTGAAAACGAAACCGCAGGCGGGTGCCGGACGCATCTTCAAGAATCCGGTGCTGGAGGCGCTTACCAAAACACATATCAGTATACCATTGGCACTGTTCTGGTCCGCAGGTGCCATTACCATTTGGTATTCGATCGGGAAATTGGGCATTGCTTGGGGAACGGCAATGACCTTCTTTTTGGGCGGCATGGTGCTGTTCACTTTGGTGGAATACCTGATGCACCGCTTCCTGTACCACATCCCGGCGGATACGCCAAAGGGGAAACGGTTCCAGTATGTGATCCACGGCATCCACCACGAGCATCCGCGCGACAAGGCACGCTTGGCCATGCCGCCGCTGCTGAGCATCGTGCTGGCCACGCTCTTCATAAGCCTGTTCCGCTTCACCATCGGGCCCAACGGTTATGCTTTCGGAGGCGGATTTCTCTTTGGCTACAGCACTTACTTGCTGGCACACTACGCCGTGCACATCTACAAGCAGCCGAAGAACTTCCTCGGCATCATCTGGAAGCACCACAACCTGCACCATTACGTGGGCGATGATGGCGCTTTCGGCGTAAGCAGCCCGTTCTGGGACTACATCTTTGGCACCATGCCCAAGGATCCCCGCCGGCGCGAGGCGGAGAAGGTGAATACGCTTTGATCGGATCTGGGGCACCGGTGACCGGGTTGGTCACGGCCTTCATGCGCCGTGGTGCAAAGTGGCCGGTTTTGGGGGAATTTCCTCCCCAGTCAATGGTCTGATGGCATGTTGGTGCCCAACGGATTGCCATGCTCCAAATGCGGCGAGCGACGGCTCAACTGTTGCCACTTATCGTATTGCCCGCCGGTCAGAAATCCTTTCAAGTCGAACTCCCGGGCGCTGTGCAGCGTGAGGTAGTCGTGCTTGCGCTTGTGCTCGGCATCCTTGCCCAAAGCTTCATATTGCTTGTTCCACTTGGCGTTGCGCTCGTGCCAGCCCGCTTGCTGGTCCTCGCGCAAGCCGATCACTTGGCCCACGCTGTCGGTGAGCTGGGTCCAGTGCGGCGGGGCTGCCGCAGTGTGTTGTTTGTCCTGGGCTTGAAGCGGTCCCCATGACCATGCAGCCATCAACAGCCCGACCCCAAATGCCATGCGTGAAGTTGCCATGCAGGGCAGGGTACAAGAATCAAGCCGGTCTTGGCCTTTGGTACTTGGAGGAAACATGGAGATCGGAACATGCGGGCAACGGCAGGGCTCACTTGTAACGTCTTGGACTTGTCCCGCATCAAACCACCAAAACCTTGACCCATGCTTCGACCCGTACTCCTGTGCACCTTGCTTGGTGTTGTGCTGGCTAGCCAGGCACAAACCACGCATGAACTCACCAATGCCGGCACCACGTTCAGCCCGAACGTGATCACCATGCAACCGGGCGACAGCATCCACTTGGTGCTTGCCAACCCGCACACCTGCACGCAAGTGGACCAAAGCACATGGGAAGCCAACGGCAACACCTCGAACGGCGGGTTCAACTATCCCTCCGGGGAGCACACCTTTTCGCTGGAAGTACCCGGCACCTACTACTACGTGTGTACGCCGCACGCCGGCATGGGCATGAAGGGACAGATAGTCGTGGAGGACAATACGGGCGTGCAGGAGGCTGCGGACTTAAGTGCCTTGAAGGTAAGCCCCAACCCGGCGCGGGACCAAGTTCAGATCAGTGGCTATGAACCGGGCCAGACCGTGCAGGTGCTGGATTTAGCGGGCAGAAAGGTTATGTCTGCCACACCTTCCGGTGACGGCTTGATCGACATCTCCGCGCTAAAGGCAGGCACCTACAACATATCGGTCACCGATGCCCAAGGCAGGTGGAATTTCATCACGCCATTGGTCATCGCGCAATAGTGCATCGGGTAATTTCCGGACAAGGCCTTCCTCATTGGGGGGCTTTGTCATTTCAGAAAGGACCGTTCATTCCAGGCCCGCCCACCATTGCTCCGGGCAGGACAGGTCTGCATCGGTAACGATGGCACCGATGCGCGGCGTGAGCAACGGCATGCCGAGTTCTTTCGCTTTTGCGGAAAGCCGCTCCACCGGCTCCTTCCACGGGTGCATGGCCAAACTGAACTTGGCCCAGTGGGTGGGCATCAGCACGCGGGCCCGCACGTCCAATGCCGCTTGCGCCGTCTGCTCCGGGAACATGTGGATGTCCCGCCACAGTTCGTTGTACGCGCCGCATTCCAGCATGGCCAGGTCAAAGGGTCCGAACCTGTCGCCCACCTCCTTGAACGTCGGAGAATAACCGGAATCCGCGCCGAAATAGATCTTCCTGCCACCAGCTTCCAACACCCATGAGCCCCACAGCGTGCTGAAGCGGTTGCTCAAGCCCCGGCCGGAAAAATGACGGGCTGGCGCCAACACGAGCTTCAACGCGCCGACCTGCTCCGTTGCCCACCAGTCCTTCTCCGTGATCGATGCCGCCGGAATGCCCCATCTTTCCAAATGGGCGCCCACACCGAGCGGTGCTACAAAGTGCTTGTCCTTCAATTGCAGGATCGTTTCGTGGTCCAGGTGGTCGTAGTGGTCATGCGAAAGCAGCACGATGTCCACAGGCGGCAATTCTTCCACGCGCACATGGTGCCGGTAGTTGAACCTTTTCGGACCGGCGAAGGAAAACGTGGATGCGCGCCCACCAAACACCGGGTCGGTGAGGATGGTGGTGCCGCCGATCTTGATCAACAACGAAGAATGGCCGAACCAAGCCACGGCGAAGGATGTATCAGCAACGGCCTCCCACGCGGCTAGGTCAAGATCCTCCGTCGGGAGAACATCCTTCGGCTCCCGCCCTTCCCCACCCTTGATGAACGACCACATCAGGCCGGGCATCTTCCCCGCCGGGATCTTCATGTCCGTGGGCACCAGGTTTCGGAACTTGCCATTGCGGTAGTTCGGTGAAGCTTGGATGTGTTCAAGGCGTTCGCCTGAAGGATTCCCGCCGATTCGCGGCGCCAGTGCGAAATAGGCAAGGAAGGCCACTGCCAACAAGGCGATGGAACCAAACAACCACAGAAGGATCATCAGCACATGATTCATGCACAAAGGCTGCAAATCTCGGAGGTGGAATGATCCGCACCGGTGCAGCCCGCACCTTGCATGAAACGTTTCAGGCCGGGAATTCCTTTATG
>JAFDZG010000284.1 GCA_018267065.1 Bacteroidota bacterium | reverse complement strand
GTCACCTTGTTGCAGTACACTTTGTTGCCCTGCAGGTTGTTGAAGATGCCGCACTCGTTTGCCGCGATGTTCGCCGGGCCCAGGGGCAGGCAGAAGCTGTGGCCGCTGCCGTAGCTGGGGCTGGCCGGGGTGGTAAGGGGCGATTGGGTGGCATCCGGGTAGGGCGTGTCGAAGTTGTCGCGCAGGATCAGCTTGCCGCCCGTGGTGCGCAGTTCCCAGCCGCCGTTGGTGATGCCATCACCGAAGCTGTCGAAGAGGGTGAGGGTGTAGCAGGCGGGGCCGGGGGTACTTCCCAAGCACACCGTATCGCTGTTGAGGCTGTTGGCTTGGGTAGGCGCACCGGAGGCCACCACGGCATTGCTTCCATCCCGGATCTCCCAAGAGGTTTCCGTGTAGTACGGATCCGTATTGATGTTCACCACCACTTGGTTGCCGGTGCAGACCACCGGCCCGTCGCAGGTCAGGTTCAGGGTGTAGGCACCCGCGTTGCTACTGTACCCGGTAACGTAGATGTAATACGTGGTGCCAGCCACGGAGGCCCAGGTCACGGAGCTTTGCGTCCCGCAATCATCATCATTGGATGCCACGCAGGTGAAGCTGCCGCAGCTTCCGGTAAAGATTCCGATCTTGGTGTCATACGCCGAAGCGCAGAGGCTGGCTGTCATGTTGTAGCCGTTGCCAGTGGCCGTATACCATACGCCTGGGGCGGTGTTCAGGCTGGTGGAGCAGCCCGTTGGCGCGTCCGCATTGTTGGCGGTCGAGGTGTTGCCGCTTACAGATCCACCGCAGGCAATTGCAATGGCCCCGGAGCAATCATCATTCGCGGGCGGCGGGGGCAGGGTGCCCACACATACGTCGAAGTTGGTGGTTTGACCCGGCGTGGAAGTGTAGGTGTACACCTGCACATAATAGGTCTGGCCAATGGTCAATCCGCTTGCGGTCATGGTTTCGGGATCGCTGCAGGCCACGCTGGTCAAGCCGCCGCAGGCGCCGCTGTACACGCCGATCATCATGTCCGTGGTGCTGCCCGTTCTGTTGATCAGGGAGATCTGGTGGCTGGTGGCCGTGGCCGTGAAGCTGTACCACACGTCATCATCCGCGGTGCCGAAGCAGGTGTTCTGCCCGGAGTTCGTGGCGCTGACCACGGTACCGTGGGTCACGGAGCCGCAGTTCAGGTCGGGGTTCACCGTAAGGGCAACTGCACCGGCGCAATTATCGTTGGCGGGCGGAGCGGGTAACGTGCCCACGCAAACGTCGAAGCTGGAAGTTTGGCCAGGGGTGGAGGTCCAAGTGTACACCTGCACATAGTAGGTCTGTCCAACGGTCAATCCGCTTGCGGTCATCGTCTCGGGGTCGCTGCAGGCCACGCTGGTCAAGCCACCGCAGGCGCCGCTGTACACGCCGATCATCATGTCCGAGGTACTGCCCGTGATGTTGATCAGGGAAATCTGGTGACTGGTGGCCGTGGCCGTGAAGCTGTACCACACGTCATCATCTTCCGTACCGGAGCATGTGTTCTGCCCGGAGTTGGTGGCACTTGCCACGGTACCGTGGGTCACGGAGCCGCAGTTCAGGTCCGGGTTCACCGTAAGGGCAACTGCACCGGCGCAATCATCATTGGCGGGCGCTGCGGGGAACGTGCCCACGCATATGTCAAAGCTGGAGGTTTGACCCGGCGTGGAAGTGTAGGTGTACACCTGCACATAATAGGTCTGTCCAACGGTCAATCCGCTTGCGGTCATGGTTTCGGGATCGCTGCAGGCCACACTGGTCAAGCCACCGCAGGCGCCGCTGTACACGCCGATCATCATGTCCGAGGTACTGCCCGTGATGTTGATAAGGGAAATTTGGTGACTGGTGGCGGTGGCCGTGAAGCTGTACCACACGTCATCATCCTCCGTGCCGGAGCAGGTGTTCTGCCCGGAGTTGGTGGCATAAAGCACGGTACCGCTTGTCACCGAGCCGCAGTTCAGGTCGGGGTTCACCGTGAGAGCCACAGCACCAGCGCAATCATCGTTGGCGGGCGGGCAGTTGTACAGGATGGTGCCCAAGTTCACATCGCAGGTGTTGTCGCCATTGTGCAGCACCCGGATGTCCACGCTGGTGCCAGTGGCATAAGGCCCCATCATGTAGGTGGTCAAAGCGCTCACATCGTTGTGTACCACCGTTTCACCGCCGCCGTTCACGTTCTCGGTGATGTCCACGTTGGGCGCATCGCCCAAGGCGGTCAGGTTCACGCTCACGCTGAACTGGCCGTTGCCGCAGTCCGGCACCACGGTAGTGGTGGCCACAGGGGGTGTACAACTTGCAGCTGTCACGTTCACCGAGTAGTCTTCCACCTGGCCAAAGCTGTATGAACCGCACGGGTTGGTGGGCGAAGTGTTGTAGTTCTTGATGACGCGCATGCGGCTGGTGCCGAGCAGGGCCGTGGGAGGCACGGTGATGGTTCCGCTCACCACACTGGCGCACACCGAATTGGTGAAGCTGCCGATGGGCACCACCGTTTCAAAAACGCCGTCCTGGTCCCAATCAAAGAAGGCCGTGAAGTAGTTCGTGAAACTACCAACGGAGTTGCCGGTCAGGTCCATGGTGTACGAAAGGCCGGGGCTCACGTTGGCCGTGATGGCCGTGAAGTCCTCCACGCCAACTCCGCCGGTGCTGGGGGTGGTGTTGTTGATGCCCGCGAACGTGACGTTGCAAATGGGTTCCACCGTACTGATCGAAGGGGTGCAATAGCAGCTTGTGGGCGAGTTCATGACCACTTGCAACGGGGTGCTGTAGTCCGATAGCCCGCTTCCCGTGCAAGTAACCAGGCAGCGATAGTATTTTGGTGCTGTCTGGGAGGTGACTTGGGAACTCGCTGTACCAAGGGAGGTCAGGCCCACGGTAAAGGCCGCATCGTCCGCGCTTTGCCATTGGTAGGTAATGCCCGGCGCTGATGTGGCACCTTGCAGGGCAAGCGTGAAGTTGACCCCGCTGCATGCACCGGCCGGTCCGGTGGTGGCACCACCATCAGGCGTGCCTGTGCAAGCTACGGTAGGAGTGAAACGATAAATCTGGCCAGTTGCCGGTTTGGCGGACAGGTTGTTGGTGGAAGTGGTTGTGGAAGTGGTCGGGCTGGCAGAGGTATTCTGCAGTGAAATGAAATCCGTGGAAGCCGTTCCCATGATCCCGATGGATGCACTGCCCGAAGCTGCAGCAGTGGCTTCCTGTCGATAGATGCATTCAATCACGTTGGTGGTCTCGTAGAGTTTCACTTGGAACGAAATTGCAGGGGTGCCCGAACTATAATTCCATTCCATGTTCAACCATTCCACGGTAAGCACCTGGTTCGGTGAAGTGCCGCTGACCTGGTAGGTGGCCCCAGCCGTACACTGGAGGTCATCCCACAGCGGGGCAACACCCGGTCGCTGGGTAGCCGTAGTGGTGGCCAAATTGTTTGTGGTGCTTTGTGTACGGCCCGTGCCGAAAAGCAATGTCCCGTTGGAGGAGGCCATCACTTGGGTGTATGTGTTGCCGTTAAACACGAAATTGAAGCCGATGTTGAAGGCGGTGGACATGGCATCGTCAGCCGTTGCAACAAGGGATGTGGCCGTGGCACCTGACAACGGAGTGTACGTACCGGCCACTGGAGTGAACGTATACGTGTTCACCTGCGCGCTGGATGGCAAACAAGCCACTGCAGCCAAGGCAAAAAGGCTCAATGCCTTCCGCCAGAAAGTTCCACGCTTTGGGGTGGGGTTGAAATAGTTCATGGGTTGGTGTTTTGGTGATAGAAAGAAGGACAGTCGGGCGTCCGTGCCCGGTACGTGGGTAAGGCCTGCGCCAGTTAGGAAGATAGTGCGTTGAAAGGCTGTTGGGTACTTTGCCCAAGAGCAAGCGGGGGTCGGGGTTGGGGTGGGTCGGGGTGTACTGTTTTGGGGGTTGGGCTTGCAACGTAGTGAAAATTTCGGCAATTGCAAAGAATGTTATTCCAAGCATGAACTATCTGACTTTCATCATGAAGGGCAGAATGGAAACGACGGACGGTAAGTGTGTGTTTGCATGGCGATGGACAGGAGTTCAATTGATGGGTCGTTGGTGGGTAAGAAGGGATCTGGTGCCACTGACGTTTGGGTGATCGCTTCACTGGCGCCTGTGCAGTAAAAAGGCGCTTTCCCGTCATTGCAAATGATTGCGCTTGTGCCATGCACCCACCGTCATTGCGAGGGCCTGGGCATTTGACAGGACCGCAGCACCGCGTCATTGCGAGGACCTGTGCATTCAACAGGTCCGAAGCAATCTTTGATTGGGTGAAGCGAAATCAAAGATTGCTTCGCTCGGGGACTCGCTCGCAATGACGGTGGGGAGTATGGTGCCTCAGGCGTGTGCAAGATTGCTTCGCTCGGGGACCCGCTCGCGATGACGGTGGGCTTCGGCCTTCGCGCTTCGGCCTACTCGCGAAAGGGTGGAGAGTGCCGCCACAGGCGTAAAGCAAGATTACTTCGCTCGGGGACTCGCTCGCAATGACGGTAGGGAGTTCCGCCACAGGCGTAAAGCAAGATCGCTACACTCGAGGACTCGCTCGCAATGAGGGCTTGGAACCACGCACAAAGGGCCGCCCCTTTCGGAACGGCCCTTTGGCTTTCGTCTACTCAGGGTCTCGCGAAACGGGCCCTGAGGTCAATAGGCTGAGTTGCTCGAAGCCTACTTCACAATGCTCAACCGCTGCACGGTGCGTTCACCGTTCACGGTAATGTTCACCATGTACACGCC
>JAFDZG010000283.1 GCA_018267065.1 Bacteroidota bacterium | reverse complement strand
GCGTTGCCGATGGAGGCATTGATCTTGGCGCGGTTGCGGATGATCCCCGCATCGTTCATCAGGCGGGCGATGTCCTTCTCCCCGTAGCGCGCGATCTTTTCAATGCTCCAGTTGTCGTACGCCTTTCGGTAGCCCTCGCTGCGGATGAGGATGGTGTACCAGCTCAGCCCGGCCTGGGCGCCATCAAGGATGAGCTTGGCGAAGAGCTTGCGGTCGTCGTGCTCGGGCACGCCCCACACCTCATCGTGGTAGCGCCTGTAGATGTCGTCCTTCAGGCACCAGGGGCAACGGGGCTTTCCGTCGGGCTTCATGCGGGCGAAGTTCGGCACTGGAACTTCACGCGAAGGCGCGGAGGCGCGAAGGGAACGGGGATCCGTGGTGCACCTGCACACAGGCCCGCCCAGTGCCATCCCTTAGTGGACCTGTGCTTGGGTACCTTTGCCTGGTGGAACTCACCGACCTCCATCAGCGCACCCATCGCAGCCTGCGGATCAGCATCGTGGACAAGTGCGACCTGCGCTGCACGTACTGCATGCCGGAGGAGCAGCACTTCCTGCCCAAGGAAAATCTGATGACGCGGGAGGAGATCCGCTCGCTGGCCACGCTGTTCGTCGAACGCTACGGCATCACCAAGGTCCGCCTGACCGGCGGTGAGCCCTTGGTAAGGCCGGACGTGGTGGAGATCGTGCGGGACCTTGCGGCACTGCCGGTGAAGCTGGGGCTTTCCACCAACGGCACACGCCTGCACCTCTTCCTGGACCGCTTGGTGGATGCGGGCCTCAAGCACATCAACATCAGCTTGGACACATTCGATGCGGAGCGCTTCAAAAAGCTATCCCGGCGCGATGGGCACGCACAGGTCCTCGCCAACATCCAACAAGCGATCGACCGCGGCCTGCACGTGAAGGTGAACATGGTGGTGATGCGCGGCATCAACGACGATGAGCTGCTGCGCTTCGTGGAATTCACGCGGGAACGCCCCGTGCATGCGCGCTTCATCGAGTTCATGCCCTTCGCGGGCAACCACTGGGGCCGCGAGCGGGTGTACACATATTCCGAAATGCTGGGGCGCATCGGCAGCGCCTACGCCATTGAAAAGCTGGACGACGACCCGCACAGCACGGCGAAGGCCTATCGTGTGAAGGGCTGGGCGGGCACCTTCGCGGTGATCAGCACGGTAACGGAACCCTTCTGCGGCAACTGCGACCGCCTGCGCTTAACGGCCGAAGGAAAGATGCGCAATTGCCTCTTCGCCCGAGAGGAGACGGACCTGTTGGGCGCCCTTCGCCGTGGCGAGGACCTCACGGCATTGATCGTTTCCAACGTACAGGCCAAGCACAAGATGCTGGGCGGGCTCCCGCCCTTCCAACCGGATACGCAGCAGGAGGTGCTGCACGGCTTGAGCACCCGGCCGATGGTGAGCATTGGGGGGTGATGGGGCGATCAGACGATCAGACGATCAGAAGATCAGAAGATCAGAGGATCAGAGGAGGGAATGCCTTGGCCGCGACGGGGTGCGCAAATCGAGTTCAACGTGCTACTGAGAACTACCTTTGATCATCAACGTGCCATGGACAAGCGCATCCGGTTTGAGACCAAGGAGGAGGCCAATGCGCGACGGGAACGCGAGTTCTTGGAGTTGACGCCGCATGAGCGATTTATGTGGTTCCTGCGCAGCTTCGACCGGCCTGGGTTCACCGCACGGAACAAACCTGAAGACAAAGGCAACTTCGTGATCTGGAAGAAGCATGACCCCGTTCGGTGAGGGCGTTTGCGTCCGTACATCGCGCCTTTCGGCGCTCCTCCACGGTTGGTGAACCACGGATCCACACGGATGAACACGGATGGAAGTTGGCCATGAGCGGCGAAAAACAGCCACGCTCGCCAGCCTGACAACGCACAACTGACAACTACGTGCTACCAGGCTACGCCTCCTGCTCGTAATAGATCTTGTAGTACTTCCTGCCCTTCTCATCCACGCCCTGCTCAATCTTGTTGCGGTCGCCGTGGATGTAGATGTGGAAATTCTTGTCCAGCTTCAGCACGCTCTTGAACACGCGCGACTGGCGCTTCACGGCTTGGGCGGAGATCTCGAAATTGTCCTGCAACTGCACGTCCTTCTCCTCCTGGAAGCGGTCGCTGAACTGGTTGAAGGAGCGAATGGTGTTCTCTTGCTGGAACACCTCATTCGCAAATTCCTTTTTGTCGAAGGCCTCATGGCTTTTGAAATACTCCACCGAGCGGTTCAGCAGGTCGATCTGGTCGGCCTTCTCCACCACGAAATCCTGCGGTAGCTGCTCCGTGATGAAGGTCTTGGTGAGCTGCATCACGTCGTTGGTGCTGTTCACGTGGTCCTTCTTGGGCCGGGCACGGATGAAGTCCTGCTGCCAGTAGTCGGTGCTGCCCTGGTCGTCGATGAGGAAGAGCGTGTGGCCCTTGGGCGTATACAGCACTAAGCAGGCCTTCTTCGGCTTGTTGTTGCCTAAGCCGCGCTTCATGCGCAGCAGCACGTTCTGCTTTTCCACGCGGCTTTCCAGAAAAACTTCCTTGTCGTCGAACTTGAAGATGCCCACGGCATCGTGCGCGGCGCCGCCCATCTCCACATCGCTGAAGCGCGCCACGATCAGCTCGCCGGGCGGCATGTCATGCCCTTCCGCCACGGCCAGCAGGTGTTTGGCGATGGCCTCGGACCGCTCCACCACGCCGTCGCCCTTGTGGATGGCGGCACAGTGCATCTGGAGCACGTTGGCGTCCTTCTTGCCGTCCGAGGCGAACTCCGAGGTAAAGGCCATGTTGGCGAAGGGCCGCAGGAAGAGCCTGCGCAGGAACTGCTGCTCCTCTTCACCCTTGATCACGGCGCTGAAGTCGCTGAACACGCTGCTCTCCTCGTCCGTGCCGATGCGGTGGAGCACGAACTCCTCCACCAGTCCTTCCTTTCCGTTCACCATGATCCTTGGTTCTCACCTGCAAAGAACGCGAAGAATGGCGAGGCCTGCTGCAAGGGAGCGCAAGGAGCTTGGGGGCTCACGCGAAGACGCGAAGGCGCGAAGACGCTAAACCTCACTCGCCCGCGTTGCAAACGCGGGCGAGGTCCAACCAGCAGGCAACGCCGCGCGCCATCAGCCCGTCGAGTGGCACGAACCCAAGATTGAATGGGTACCGTTTCCACTTATACAAGATCGATCGACCAAGTTTGCATCGCCATGAAGCCAATCCTCGTTTTCCTCGCCACGATCGGGACCTGTTCCCTCGCCAGCGCGCAATCCAAGCACGTGCTCTTCATCGGCAACAGCTACACCAGTGTGAACGACCTGCCTGAGATGACGCGCCAACTGGCGCTTTCCTTGGGCGATACGCTGGTGGTGGCCAGTTCCAGCCCGGGCGGGTACACCTTTCAGCAGCACACCACCAACGCCGCCACACAGGGCCTGATCGACCAAGGGAACTGGGATTTCGTGGTGCTGCAGGAGCAAAGCCAGTTGCCTTCCTTTCCGCCCAGCCAAGTGGCCAGCGAATGCCTGCCATATGCGGCGCAATTGGTGGACAGCATCCGCGCCCATTCGCCCTGCGCCGAACCGGTGTTCTACATGACCTGGGGCCGGCAGAACGGCGATGCGCAGAACTGCGCCAGCTGGCCGCCCGTGTGTACGTACGAGGGCATGCAGCAGCAATTGCGCCAAAGCTACCTGCAGATGGCGGAGGACAACAGCTCGTCCTGTGCCCCGGCGGGCATGGCGTGGAAGCGGGTGCGCGCCGAATACCCAGCCATCAACCTGTACAGCAGCGACGGCAGCCACCCCAGCGTGGCCGGCTCCTACTTGGTGGCCTGCACCATGTACAGCACCTTCTTCCGCACCGGCACCGTGGGCGCTTCGTTCGTTTCCTCCTTGGATGCGGCCACGGCCAGCACGTTGCAGCAGGTGGCTTCTTCCGTGGTGCTTGATAGCTTGGACACGTGGAACATCGGGGTGAACGACCCGGTAGCGTTGCCTGAACACCAGGACCAAGGTGATGGCAACGTGCTCTTCAGCGAAAACTCCGTCAACGCCACTTCACACTTCTGGGACCTCGGCGATGGCAGCACCTCCACGGAAAATTCCTTCACGCACACCTACGCCGCCAACGGCACCTACACGGTGGTGTATGTGGCCATGGATGCTTGCGGACGCACGGACACCAGCTCGTTCGTGGTGAACATGACCTCCGCCGGGATCGGTGAACTGGACAAGGCCCGGGTGTGGGTCACCAGTGATTCGCAAGGGCTGTTGGTGATCAACGACGGCAGCGCCGGTAGCTTGGACCTGTTCGACCTGCAAGGACGCCGGGTTGCCGTGCATGCGATCGGCGCAACAGGGAAGGAGCAGGTTCCGCTTCCTTCGGGTACAGCGGTGGTCTGGCGTTTCCAAACAGCGGGGGAACGTGTCGGGAGCGGCTTGGTGGTAATCCCATAGCAACCAATGAGGCGCAGATGGAAGCTGGCTGATTCCAGCCCGCGATCCTTCGGGACATCAACTTTTTACCACGCAGGTTGTTACGAACTACTCCGTTCGAAAACGATGATGCTTCGCGCTCTGATAAGGCCGACGTGAAACCATTCTGCCCTCGTGCTCCTATAGACTATATCCGGTTGGATTTCAGTTGCGCTCCTCAAAAGGTCCGTAAAATCGGTGGTTATACCAAAGCGCTGTTGTGATGTATCAACCTCGAAAATGTTGCTCTGTTGCAAGCGCTTTTCAATGTTTGACAGGTCAGCTGCCTTAACTTTCATCATGGCACTAACCGAATAATCGCCATGGAAATCCGGATAGGTCGCAGATTTCGCGATGAAATCAATATCGTCGGGGAGGATGAAGCCCGTATTCTCCACCCATTCGGCGCGATAAAATTCTTCCCTGGGGTAAAATGCCCAGTAAACCTCAAGTGCGAGCCCTATCAACAGTGCAATTGGAACGAATGCCAGTCGACGAATGATGCGTTGCTTCGATCTCCACATCCACCAAGTGATGAACACAAGAAGAAGCGGGATGCCGACCACAATAAGCAGCAGAATCAGTAGAATTTCCATCACATCCCATGCCTGTATGCATGCTCCTGCACCTTGGCTACATGTAGCACGAACGGAAAAAGTGCGTCCATCGTCTCCAAGGAGCCGCGCGTTGATCCCGGCAAGGTGATCACTAAGGTGCGGCCGATCATGCCGGCGATGCCGCGGCTCATGATGGCCAGCGGGATGCGCTCCTGTCCGTAGCTGCGTGCGGCTTCCATGATGCCGGGCACTTCGCGGTCGAGGATCGGTGCGATGGCCTCGGGGGTGCGGTCGCGTGGGGAGAGGCCGGTGCCGCCGGTGGTGAGGATGAGGTCGAGGCCCTGTGCAGCCCAAGCGTTCACCTGTGCGGCGATCTGCTCCGGCTCGTCCGGCACCAGGCCCTGCGCGGCGGTTTCCACGCCGATGGCCGCTAAGCGCTCGGCGATGGCCGCCCCTGCCTTGTCCTCCTTCTTGCCTGCGGCCACACTGTCGCTGATCACCAGCACGGCCGCCTTCAACGGCCGATCGAAGGCATCCTTCCAGTCGCTCTTGCCGCCTTTCTTCGCCACCAGGCGGATGCGCTCGATGCTGATGCCCTTGTCGATCGGCTTGAGCATGTCGTAGATGGTGAGCGCGGCCACGCTGGCGCCGTGCATGGCCTCCACCTCCACACCCGTGCGGTAGATGGTGCGCACCTTCACCGTGATCACGATGGCCAGTTCCTGCACTTCGCTGCTCACCTCGGCATGCTCCACCGGCAGCGGGTGGCAGTCGGGGATCATGTCGGCCGTGCGCTTGATGCCGAATAGCCCCGCGATGCGCGCGGCCTCCAGCACGTCGCCCTTGGGCACGCGGCATTCCTTCACGGCGGCGATGGTCTCCGCCGAGCTGACGAGCACCGTGGCTTCGGCAACGGCTTCGCGGAGGGTGGTGGATTTGCGGGTGATGTCGATCATTTGGAAAATGAAAAGTTGAAATGGAAGTTCGCCTCTTTGCCTTGTCAACGCACTATGGCCCGAACTTGCTGCTGGGCTTACGGCTTGTATGGCGCACTTGGTAAACCACCACAAGCTCGCCCCGGATCGCGTAGACCACGCGGTAATGAAATCCCCTCACGGGCGCATACCGGTAATCCCGCGATCGTGCCTGATAACCGCCTGGGTTGTTCGTAATGAGCACGTAGCAGGCATCGAGTTCGCGGCCGAAGCGTTCCGCGAGTGCCGGCCTGATCTTCTGATAGTACCGATAGATCTCAGCAGCTTGAACGATCGCCTTGGGGTGGATGACCAAGTGGTATGTCATCCGCGGAAACCTTCACGCATCATGCGCATGGCATCCTCCCGGCCGTACATGTCCACATCGCCGCGCACACGTGCCGCTTCCTGGGCATCCAGTTCGTCCAGCTCGGCCATGGTCAGATCATCAGTGCCAAGCTTCTCTGCGATGAACCGTTGGATCTGCTCCAAGACCCCATCATCCGTGATCAAGGCCAGTTGTTCGGTGATGTTCCACTTGCGCGCTGCGAGGTCCATGCTGTTCGGTTTTTCCACGTGTAAAGGTACTTCGCTCCCCGGTTTAGGGCCACGGACTGCAATGACCTTAGCACAAGGACACCAATAGCTGCTGCAACCAAGGCCCTACGAACTACGCCCTAACAACGATCAACGAACAACCCAACCTTCACGTATTGCTCTTCCACTGGTGACCACCATCCGCGATGATCTCCTTGCCGAAGATGGGCAGCCGCTTTTTCACTTCATCGGTGACGTAGGCCACGGCCTCACGGGCGGCCTGGCGGTGCGCGGCGGAGGCGAAGACGAAGAAGCAGAGCTCACCGGCCTTGATGACTCCTTGGCTGTGGTACACGTGCAGGCAGGTGATGGGCCAGCGCGCGAAGGCCTCCTCGCGGATTGGCGTCATCTGTTCGTTGGCCATGTCGCGGTATGCGGTGTAGTCGATGGCTGCTGTACGGGCGATGCATGCATCGCCCGTACCAGCAGCCCCGTCGGCCCGCACCTGGCCCAGGAAGATCTCGTGCCCGCCGATGTCGGTGCGGGTGGCGTGCTTGGCGATGCTCTCCGCGACGAAGGCGGGATCAATGGGGCCATCGATGAAGATGTCCCGCTTTTTGTGTGGCTTGTCGGTGCTCATCCTCCTGCAAACGGCGGCAGCAAGGCCACCTCTTCGTTTCCGTCCAGTTTCAGTGCGTCATCGGCGATGCGCCGGTCCACCGCGATGGCGTAGCTCATGGCGGCGAGCCCGTCGATGCGGGCTTCCGCGGCCAGGCGCAGTTCGCGCACGGTGCCGGCGGCCACGGCGATGGTTTCGGCGCCGGCCTTCTCCGCGATCATGCCGAAGAGTTTTACTTCCATGGGTTCAGTTCATGATCGGGAGCCGCAGGGTCCCCTTCGGGAGACCGCTGCGGGAGTGAGTTGGAGGCTGCAGGGTCCCGAGGCGGAGGCACTGCGGGAGTGAGCGTGTGAGAGTTTTTCTTCCATGGGAGTGTGGCAGGTGTGGTAGCCGCAGGGTCCCCTTCGGGAGACCGCTGCGGGAGCATTGTGGAGATCAAAGATCGGCAGGACTGTTGAGGTTGCGAAAGAGGTCTTCCGGCCAGCCGTCCTCGCCGGGGTTGATGTCCAGGTATGCCGTGCGCACCTCTTCCAGCGCGCCGTGCATGGAAAGCTGGCTTTTCATCATGCGCCCCATGAACGCCGGGAGGCAGCGGCGGTGGAAGGCGGCCACCAAGGGTTCCAGCTCGCCGCCGTGGCGGGGAACCAGCGCATCGGCCTCTTCGGGCATTTCGCGCGTGAGGCGCTCCAGCAGCCGCGGGTTCACGCCGGGCACATCCACGGCCAGCACCAGCAGGCGCTCGAAGCGGGCGGCGCCCATGGCGGTGACGATGCCGCCCAAGGGCCCCATGCCGGGAATCTCGTCCGGCAGCACTTCGGGCCATAGGCGGCCGTATTTGCGCGGGTCGCCGATGACCAACAGCTCGCGCGTATGGGGCTTCAGCTTTTCAACCGCGTGCAGCAGCAGGGGCCGGCCATCCACCTCCATCACCGCCTTGTCCTGCCCCATGCGCGTGCTCTTGCCGCCTGCGAGCACCACTCCGGTCCATGCGTATTTGCTTCCCATCACTTCAGGTAATGCACTTCCACCAGTTGGTCCTTCTTCAGTTCGCGCACATCCGCCGGGATGTAGGCGATGGCATCGGCCTCCGCCAGGGAGCGCAGCATGTGCGATCCTTCGTCGGCGAGGAGCTGCACCTGTGCATTGACTACGCGCGCGGCACGGAACTCGGCGCGCACGCCCTTGATCGAAGCTGGGTCCATCGAGGGCAAGCGGGCGCTGCGCATCCACGGTTGCGCCGCGCCCTGCACGGCCTGCACGAAGGGCAGCACGTATTCGCGGAAGAGCACCATCACCGCGCGGGGATTGCCCGGCAGGCCGAACACCGCGGCATCACCGAGCCTGCCGAACAACAGCGGCTTGCCGGGTTTCTGCAGTACGCCGTGGAAGCGGATGTCGGCGCCCAGTTCGTTGAGCACGGCGGGGATCAGGTCGAAGTCGCCCACGGAAACGCCGCCGGTGGAGAGCACCACGTCGTGCGTGGCGGCCAGTTCCTTCCATGCCTTGCGGAGCGCGTCGCGGTCATCGTCCACGTGGCGCATGGTGGCCGTGATGCCCGCGCTGTGCAAGGTGGCGGCCAGCATCACGTCGTTGCTGCCGAAGATCTTGCCGGGTTGTGGCATTCCGCCCTCAATGAACTCCCCGCCACTGACCAGCACCGCCACGCGCGGCAATGTGCCCACGGGTACTTCGCGCACGCCCACCGAGGCCAGCAGGCCGATGGCGGCCGCATCGATCAACGCGCCATGCGCCAGCACCACATCGCCTGCGCGGACCTGTTCGCCCGTGTGGCGCACGTTGCCGCCGCGCTTCAACTTGGCGTCTGCGTAGGTGATCTGGTCGCCGGTGCGCTGCACCAGTTCCTGCATCACCACGGTGTCCGCGCTTGGCGGCACCATGCCTCCGGTGAAAATGCGCACGCACTCGCCCGGTGCCAGCACGTGCGGAAAGACCCCGCCCGCAGGCACTTCGCCCACCACGGTGTACTGCTGCAGCGCTTCCGAAAACGCGAAGGCGTAGCCGTCCATGGCGCTCACGTCGAACAGCGGATGGTCATACGGGGCGGGCACATCCTTGGCAACAAAGTGGCCCACGGCCCGCCCCAACGGCACCGTTTCCGCAGGCAGCACGCGCACCGCGGCCATCATGCGCCGTTTGGCTTCTTCCACTCCGATCATGGCATCATCAGTTTCACGCTGGCCAACAGCAGCACGATGCCCAGCGCCTGCTTCACCCGCAGGTTGTTCATTTTCACCGCGCCGATCCAGCCGCCCAGCAAGCCGCCGCCCACGGCCGCCGCGATCCACGGGATCATGTGCGGGCTGAGCGTTTCCCCATTGCCCATCGCACCGATGAGGCCCGATGCGCTGTTGACGAAGATGAAGAGCGCCGAGGTGGCGGCGGTGGTCTTCATGTCCGCCCAATTGCACAGCAGCAGCACGGGGCTGAGCAATACGCCGCCGCCGATGCCGATCATGCCGGAGACGAAGCCGAGCACCGCGCCGATCAGCGCGCCCAGCAGCAACGGCACCGGCCGAAGGGTGTCGCTGCCCTTGCCCAGCAACCCGAACATGCGGGCCACGGCGAAGAGCAGGCACACCCCGAGGATGCGCTTGTATAGGAGCGGGTCCAATACCACCTGTGCGCCGAACCACGCGGCAGGCACGGACAGTACGGCAAAGGGCAGAAAGGTCCGCCACTTGAAATGGCCGGTGCGCGCGTACTGCGTGAAGGAGATGGCGCTGACGAAGAGGTTGAGCACCAGTGCCGACGGGCGCATCACCACCACGCTCATGCCGGCCAGGGCCATCAGGGCGAGGTAGCCGCTGGCACCGCCGTGGCCCACCATGGCGTAGGCGAAGGCCACACAGGCGATGAGGAGGATGAGCAGCAGGGGGTCCATGGGATTCAATTCAGGTTATCGGGTGGATCGATGGCGGTCCAATGCTTTCCGTCGAAGAGGTCGATGCTCCCGTTGCGCACGGCTTCGCCATGGAGGAGCGCACGCAGCAGTTGGGCCATGCGGCGCCCCGTTTCCTCGATGGTGGCCAAGGGCACGTTGCGCATGTCGCAGCCGTCCTGCTCCATGCCCAGCCTGCCGCGGAAGAGGTCCTTGCGGCCGAGCGCTTCGCCAGCCCCCGGTGCATGCAGCACCATCACCTGGGCCTGGGCCCCGTGCACCGATCCGCTCACTAATGCCACGCCGTAATCGGCGCAGGTGCGGTCCAGCAGCAGCTTCACGTGGGCATCATCGGTGCAGTCGGCCACCACATCGTGCATGGCGATGACGGCCTCGGCATTGGCGGCATCGAGGAATTCATCGCGGGCCGCCACGCGCACGGCGATGGGCGCATTCCGCAGCCAGGCCGCCGCCACTTCCACCTTGGGCTTTCCGATGTCCACCGGCGCGAACAGCTCCTGCCGTTCCAGGTTCTTCGCCTCCACGCGGTCGCCGTCCATCAAGGTGATGCCCTGCCACGGCCAACGCACGATGCGGGGGAGCAGCGCGTTGCCGAGGGCGCCCGCACCCACCAGCAACAGGCGCGCGGGCAAGTCCGTGCCGCCATCAGCGTTCATGTCCCCAAAGGAAGCACAAGGCGCTGAAGCAACCCTGCCAAAAGTCAAAAGCCCCGGGGATGCCGGGGCCTTTGAAAGATTGAACCAGGCAACCGTCACTGCCTTACAAAAGCGGCATTGACAACCGCATGATCGCCTTGCACGCGCACGGTGTATGCGCCGGGCGCCAGCGCGCCAACGGAAATGGTGCGTGCCCCTTGGCGCATATCCACGGTGCTGCATACGCGCCCTGCCACGTCCAGGACTTCAGCGCTGAAGGCCCCGGCGGGCATCCTGCCGGTGAGCATGATGATGTCAGATGCCGGATTGGGCACGATGCGCAGGGCATCGGGCGCTGCATTGCCCGCAATGCCCGTGGGCCCCACCAGCACTTGCACAGCGGTACGCGGGCCTTCGCACCACGTGATCGGGGAAGCCACTTCCCAATCATAGAAGTAGTAGTAATAGGCGGATGAACCGGCATTGCTGCCCGTAATGCTGCCCATGCCGCCCAAGTCATAGGGGAACGCGGGATTGCTGCCCACGGCATCGCGCCACAACTGGTTGGTGCCTGAGAGGATGCGCAGTCCGTAATCGCCGTCGGCGGCCACGTTCCAATCCAGTTGCACGCGGCTTTCACCATCGGGGATGTTGTACACGCCGGAGGTGATCACGGCCCCGCCGTTCTGCTCCACCAAGGCGATGGTGCGGTATCCGGCCCCGTTGGCATACACCTTCACGCTCTTGATCACCATGTCCTCCGTGGTGCTGAAGTAGAGGTAATAGGTGTTGTTGCCCTGGTAGCCGCCGGAAGTTGAGTTGTCGGTTTTGCCGCCGTATTCGCTCACCCCGCCGTTCTGCCCCAGGTCCGCGCACCAGAAGGTGGTATCGGTGTTCACCACCGGGGTGGTCCAAGGGCTGCCGGCGCCGATGGGCGTGCCGCCCGTGGCTGCATCGTACCACACCACGCTATCGCCGGTGGCGGTAAGTTGCGCCGTACCCGGCACGGGGATGGAAACGTCGCTGGACACCGGCGCATCCGGCGCAGGCAGCACGGTAACGGTAACTGCCGCGGATGTAAACTGGCTGCACGCGCCTTGGATGGTAACCGTGTAATTACCCGCCGTGTTCACCGTGATGCTTTGCTGGTCGCTGCCATTGCTCCACGAGTAGCTCGTGGCCGGGCTGGAGGTGAGCACCACTTGGTCTGAAGGGCAGATGGTGGTGGGTCCAACAGCTGTAACCGTGGGCGTTTCATCCGGGCTGAGCAGGATGTTCGCGTTGGCCTGCGTGGTGCAGGTCCCCGTTCCTGTCATGGTCCAGTATGCACCGGGATCGGTTACGCTGATGGAAGCTCCCGTTGCACCCGTGTTCCAAGTAAAGTCGGTTCCCGGCGAAGCGGTGAGCGTGACGGGGCCGCTGCCGGGGCACAGCACTCCCGCCGGCGAAGCGGCGATGGCCACGTTGGGCGAAATGCAGGTGCCTTCCACCACGGTGATGGTCTGGTCCGCATGCAGGTCATTGAAGGTTTCCACCAGGCCGCTGGGCCAGCGCACGGTCATGGTGGGCACCATGGTGTTCGCCCCCAGGCCGAAGGGCAGGATGAAGGAATTCACCAGGCCGTAGCTTTCACCGGAGCGCACTTCACGGATCTGCGTGCCCCAGGGCCCGGTGATGGTGACGCGCGCACCGATGGCGTCGCGGTTGCTGGTGGTGCCTTGCAGGCGCACGCGGAAGAAGTGGTTGCCGTTGGGCGTGTTCAGCCACAACCGGTCCGGGTTGCCGCTGCTGCCGTCCACGTAGCCGCTGCCGTAGTTGGCGTACACGTCCTCAAAACCGTCGCGGTTCAGGTCGCCGAAGGCAAAGCTGTGCATGGCCTTGGTGCTCGGAAAGAGGCCCTGCACCTGCGTGAAGGTGCCATTGCCGTTGCCCTTGTAGTAGAATTCGCTGCCACCGGCGATCATGATGTCCAGGAAGCCGTCGTTGTCCAGGTCGCGGAACAGGCCTTGCAGGGGGAAATCCGCCACGCCCAAGCCGCTGCCGGCCGTTACGTTGGTATAGTGCCCGGTGCCGTCGTTCTCAAAAAGCTGCGTGCCGGTGCTGTGCTCATTGCTGAACATGTCCAGGTCGCCGTCATTGTCGTAATCGCCGAAGTCCGTGGTCCACGTTTGCTCGTGGTCCTGCACGCCGTATTCCACGGCCTGGTCCGTGTAGTGGTTGGTGCCGTCGTTTACGAAGAGCCGGTTCCAGCGCCGGGGATCATCGGGGTTGTTCACCCCCTGGCGGCAGTGGGAGATGTAGAGGTCCAGGTCGCCGTCGTTGTCAAAATCAATGAAGGAGCTGCCGTAGTTGCCGCTCATGTCGCTGGCGGGCGTGGTGGCCCAATCGATGTAGGTGCCGTTGTATGCGGGATCACCGCTGGCAGGGGTGAACCAGAGGTTGGGCGGGCCATTGTCATGGCAGGAGAAAATGTCCACCTGGCCGTTGTTGTCAATGTCGGCCATGCTCATGCACTGGGTGAAGATGGAGGGGCCGTCCAACGTGGACAGCGTGGATGCCCCCCTTGCGGTGATGCTCAGGAAATTCTGCTGGCCCGTGGCCCCGCTGCAGATGTCCTTGAAGCCGTCGTTGTACAGGTCGCCAATGGCCCAGCCCCATTGGGAGCTGTTGTCCACGTTGCCGTAGTCATACGTGGTGAACGTGCCGTCCGCCTCCTGGTAAAGCACGTACACATGCTCGCCGTTATCCAACTGGATCACATCGTCCAGGCCGTCGCCGTCCATGTCGGTCACGGCCATGCAGCCGCCGCTGTGGGCCGCGTGCCCCAGCGTTAGTGTGCCGTCCGTGAAGGCGGGTTGTGCAGTAGCAACAGCGGCCCCCAAGAGGGCCGGCATTGCAAAGAGGAAATGTTTGATCATGTTCCGGGGTGGTTGGGGTTTAAGAGCCTGTTTAGGATCTCTTCAAACTCGTCCTCCGGTCTCTTTTCCGCCCATGCTTCACCGGAAAATGATCCCGTAGACACCGCTACGCGATGATTTTCCGGCTTCGCCTGAACGAAAAATAGCCTCGGAGTCCTTCGTTCAAGAGATCCTAAACCGGCTCTAATAAGCGATGCAAGGTAAATGCCTTTCCCCCGGAAATCCACAAGCCTTTAATCCATTTTTATTGACCCTTGGATGTCCGTGGCCAAACGGTCCTTCTCCCAAACCGCGGTTTGCTTGCGGATGCTCTCGTCGTGCACCGCGTCCATCACGGCCTGTATGAAGGCGGGCGACAGGCCCGCCTCCTTCCCGAAAGCCTGCATGGCCAGCATGATCTGCCGCCAGCGCTCCGGCTGCAGGATGGCGATGTTGTGCGCCTGCTTGAAGG
>JAFDZG010000282.1 GCA_018267065.1 Bacteroidota bacterium | reverse complement strand
TGCTGCTTGTTCTTGCAACCTGCAGTGAACGCAAGGAGCGCGGCGGAAATGAGGAGGGTATGCATGTGCATGGCGCTAAAATAGTTGCCATGGGCCATTGGCGAATACCGTGCCGGAACGCCCCCGGACAAGGCGAACCGGGCACAGGCTACTTTTGCCGCGCATGGAACTCGGACCTCTTACCGCCATTTCCCCCGTCGACGGCCGTTACCACAGCCGCACCGCCCCCCTCGCCACCTGGTTCTCCGAACTGGCCTTGATCCGCTACAGGCTGCGCGTGGAGCTGCAATGGTTCCGTTTTCTCTGCGCCGTTCCGCTGCCCGAGCTGAAAGGCGTGCGCACAACCGGCCTGGACAAGCTGGAAGCCAAGATCAACGGCCTTTCCATGGAGGATGCCATGGCCGTAAAACAGATCGAGCGCACCACCAACCACGATGTGAAGGCGGTGGAGTACTGGTTGAAGCAGCAACTGGACGCGTTGGGGATCGGCACTGCCAAGGAGTTCATCCACTTCGGCCTTACCTCGCAGGACATCAACAACACGGCGCTGCCCTTGCTGCTGAAGGAGTTCGTTGCGGACCATTACCTCCCGGCGATCACACGGCTGCGCGACCGCATCCACGGGCTGGCGCTGCAATGGGCCCAAGTGCCCATGCTGGCGCGCACCCACGGCCAGCCGGCATCACCCACCCGCTTGGGCAAGGAGCTGGAGGTGTTCACCGAGCGGATCGACAGCCAGCTGCAACTGCTCCGCGCCGTGCCGTTCTCCTGCAAATTCGGCGGCGCCACCGGGAATTTCAATGCACACCACGCCGCCTATCCCGAATTGGACTGGCCCGCCCTCGCCGACCGGTTCACCCGGGAAATGTTGGGCCTGCACCGCCAGCGTTTCACCACGCAGATCGAGCACTACGACGGCATGGCCGCACTGTTTGACGCCATGCGCCGCATCAACACCATCCTCACCGATCTCTGCCGCGACATCTGGACCTACATCAGCATGGACTGGTTCCGCCAGCGCGTCAAGGAAGGTGAGGTGGGTTCCTCCGCCATGCCGCACAAGGTGAACCCCATCGATTTCGAGAACGCGGAAGGAAACCTCGGCCTGGCCAACGCGCTCTTCGGCCACCTGAGCGAAAAGCTGCCCGTGAGCCGCCTGCAGCGCGACCTCACCGACAGCACCGTGACGCGCAACATCGGCGTGCCCATGGCACACACCGAGATCGCCGTTGGCTCCATCCTGCAAGGCTTGGACAAGTTGTTGCTGAACGAGGCGGCCATCGCCCGCGACCTGGATGCCCAGTGGGCCGTGGTGGCCGAAGGCATTCAGACCATCCTGCGCCGCGAAGGGTATCCCGAGCCGTATGAATTGCTGAAGTCGCTCACGCGCGGAAAGGAGAAGGTGGGCAAAGGGGACATTGCCGCCTTCATCGATGCGCTTGATGTGGACGATCGCGTGAAAGCGAAGCTCCGCGCCCTGACGCCGGCCAACTACGTGGGCGTGGACCTCTTTGCCAAGCGTTGAACCGTTTGCTGCGGATCGCCCGGTTGGGGTAGTTCCCGCAACGAGCGGCCTGCAACGCACGCCCACCGTGTCATCGACCGGCCAGCAACCGCTGGTACGCCACCATGTCGGTGTTGGGCACTTCGCCCAGGTCCAGTTGCCGCATGATGGTGATCACTTGCCCGCGGTGATAGCTGGCGTGGTTGAAGCAGTGCATCAGCAATTGCCAGCGCGGCTGCGTGTGCTTCACCTCTTTGCGCATGTAGGTCACAGTGCCGCCCAGCATGGCCTCATCCAGCGCGGCGGCCTTGTCCGCCAATGCCGTGCCCATCTTCAGCAGGCTGTCTATGCCATCATCGAAGGAAAGGGCCGGCAGGCCGAAGATGCGCTGGTACCACGTGTTCCCCGCGTCGCGCACGTGCATGATGCTCAGGCGCAGCGAAGGAAAGCTGCTCTTCACATGCCGGTCCAGCACGGCTTCCGGCTCGCGTTGCAACCGCTCAACAATGCGCGTGTTGGCCCATAGGTCGTACGCGGCGTAATGGTGGATGATCTGCTCCATTCCTTTTGCAAGTGGATAACGGTGTTGAAAATAAGCAAGCTTTCCCAACCTATTGCCATGCGGCACCGGGTTAGGTTCGCACAGCGAATGCAGAAACCATGATCGGAACCCTGTTCGGAAAGAAGAAGATCAGTGAGGACAAGCTCGCAAACGTGTTTGTGAACGCTGTGCTCCGCCTCACCGAACAAGGCTATCCCATCGTGGTGGCCGAGCTGGAGGAAGCCCCGGAGTTTGTTTCACGGCCGGTGTTCGGCCCTGGCGACGACGAGCTCTTTGCACAGATCCTCTTCGCCGGCAACTTGATGGAAGCGCCCAAGCACCTGGCCGCAGGCCAGGACCAGCGGCTCGCACAGCATGCCTATTCCAAGTTCGCGCCGCTGATGGACAGCTCCGCCGCCGAAATGGAAACGGAGACCATTGCGCTGCAGCACTTCATGGCGCGCATTAACCACCCCAGCAAGAACACGGTCTATGCCATGAGCAAGGCCATCTTCCAGAAGTACGACCTGTTCCGCTTCCAGGATGCCTACTTCCGCGAGCAGAAGGCGCCCAACCCCATTGTGCTGGGCCGCGTGAACAAGCTCATGTCCTATTGCCTGCTGGACTGGGCGGAGCTGCTGGAGGAGTGGAAGGTGACTTCGTAGTCGGTGGGCTTAGTCGTTGGTTGTAGTTGCAATGCCGAACAACCAACAACCAAGAACTATTCCCCCAGCACACCCTCAGCAACCGTCATCTCCACGATCTGTTCGCCAATGGCCAAGCATGCCGTGGCCGCCGGTGAGGGTGCATTGAGCACGTGTATGTGGCTGCCGCGCCGCTCGATCCGGAAGTCGTCCACCATCTCGCCGTCAGCGCCCAGCAGCATGGCGCGCACACCCGCGCGGCCCGGCGCAATGTCGTCCATCTCCAAGCCGGGGATCAGCCTGCGAAGCGTTTTCAGGAACAGCCGCTTGCTGAACGCCCTCCGGTATTCATTGATGCCGTACGACATATTCTTGAAGAAGAGCTTCCACGTGCCGCCGTATGTGAGCGCGTCCCAGCTGTCCCGCCAGCTGAAGTCCGTCTTGCCATAGCCTTCGCGCTTGAAGGTGAACACGGCATTGGGCCCGCATTCCGTACTGCCGTCCGTCATGCGGGTGAAGTGCACGCCCAGGAACGGGAAGCGCGGGTCGGGCACCGGATAGATCAGGTTCTTCACCTTGGGTTTTCCTTTCTCCGTCAACTCATAGTAGTCGCCGCGGAAACCCACGATCTGTTCCTTCACCTTGGCGCCATCGGCGCGCGCCATGCGATCGCTCTGAAGCCCGGCGCAGAAGATGATGCTCTTGGCATGGTGGCGCCCCTTGGTGGTGTGCACCATGGTGGTGGCGCCTGCGGCCGTTGTGCCCAGCACCTCCTCGCCGGTGCGCACCTGCGACGCGGGGTTCAGCGCACAGGCCAGCTCCGCCATCTTATTGGTGGCGCCCCGGAAATCGATGATGCCGGTGCAACCCACCCAAAGCCCCGCAATGCCCGTGCAGTACGGTTCGATCTGCTTGATCTCCTCCGCCGTGATGCGCCGCAGGTCCTCGATCCCGTTCGCAATGCCGCGCTCATGGATCTTTTCCAACTGCGGCAGCTCGCTTTCCTCCACGGCCACGATCACCTTGCCGCACACATCGTGCTTGATGCCGTGCTGCTTGGCAAAAGCCACCAGTTCACGCCTGCCTTGCACGCAGGTCTTCGCCTTTTTGCTGCCCGGCTTGTAGTAGATGCCGCTGTGGATCACCCCGCTGTTGTGGCCGGTCTGGTGGTCGCTCAGCACGGCTTCCTTCTCCAGCAGCAGGATGCGCTTGGCGGGGAAGCGTGATTGCAATTTGTAAAAGGTGGCCGTACCAACGATGCCGCCGCCCACCACCACCGCGTCCCAAATGGTTTCCTTGCCCGTTGTTTCCATGGGCCGCGAAGTTACCGGGCGCGGCCTGTTCCCGGCGCGATGCTCCGCTCACGGGGCACCCTCAGCAACAGCAGCGCCCCGGCCACGAAAAAGGAGCCGATGGCGATGATGGTGTTGCGGATGTCGCCGGTCACTTGGTTCACCAGGCCGAAGGCCAAGGTTCCCAGCACGGTGGCCAGGTAGAAGCTCACATCATAGAAGGAGAAGAAGGAGGCGTGGTCGGCGGTTTCCGGGAGCAGTTTGGCGTAGGTACTGCGCGAAAGCGCCTGCGTGCCGCCCATCACCAGGCCCACGCACGCGGCCAAGGCATAGAACGCGTTCACGGATTCAATGCGCCAGGCGGCCAGGCAGATGCCCATCCAGATCACCAGCCCGGTGATGAGCGCCGATATGTTCCCATGGCGGCGGCTGAGGCGGACAAAGGCCATGGCCCCGAGGGCCGCCACCAGTTGGATCAACAGGATGCTGACGATCAAGCCGGTGTCCGCGATGGGCGAGCCGTCCGGCTGCTTGATCTCCTGCTTGGCATAGGTCACCGCCAGGTACATCACCGTTTGCACGCCCATGTTGAACACGAAGAAAGCCACCAGGAAACGGCGCAGCCTGTCCAGCCCCAGCATCTGGCGCCACACTTTGCGCAATTCCATGTACCCCGCGGCAAGCGTGTGTTTCCGGGCCTCTTGCGTTACGGCCGTGTTTGGCAGCCTGCGGAAAGTGACCTGCGCCCAGCCCGCCCACCAAATGCCCACGGTGAGGAAGGAAAGCCGCGCAGGCAGTCCTTCCCGGTCCGGGATGCCGAAGAGCCCGGGTCTCATCACCATCAGCAGGTTGATCACCAGCAGGATCACGCTGCCGATGTAGCCCATGGCGTAGCCGCGCGCACTTACGCGGTCATGGTCCTTCGGCTCCGCGATCTCCGGCAGGTAGGCATCGTAGAAGATGAGGCTGCCGGAAAAACCCACGCAGGCCAGCATGAAGAGCACCAGCCCCAGCCACAGGTTGGCGTATGTGAAAAAGAACATGCCCGCGCAACTGGCGGCACCGAGGTAGCAGAAGAATTTGAGGTAGTTCTTCTTGTTGCCGCGGTGGTCGGCAATGCCGGAGAGCAGCGGTGCAATGGCCGCTACTGCAAGAAAACCCAGCGAGAGCGTGTAGGATTGGAGCGATGCCGCGGGCACGCCATGCGCGGCGAGCACTTTGTCCATGCCGTCATCGGCAGTGGTAATGGCCGCATAGTAGATGGGGAAGATGGCGGAAGTGATGGTGAGCGAATAGGCCGAGTTGGCCCAGTCGTACATGGTCCAAGCGCGGATCACACGGGGGTCTCCTTTGATCATCGGGCCTGAACGGCTGTATCCCTCTTGCCTATCACCCTCTCACTATTTCATCCTCTCATCCTCTCACCCTCTCACCCTCTCACCCTATCACCCTATCACCCTATCACCCTATCACCCTCTCACCCTACCCCTACTTCACCACATCCACTTCCACGCGCCGGTTCTGGCTGGTGGAAACTTCATCGTCACCCTCCACGGCGGGGCTGCCGCCCTTCACGCCGGTCACGGTGATGCGGTCCGCGGCGATGCCGGCTTTAACCAGGTAGTCCTTCACGGCCTCGGCCCGCTCCTTGTCCAGGTCGGTGAGGTCCGGGCGCATGCGCACGCGGTCCACTTCCTTCAGGTCCGTGTTGCCGGTGAGCTTGATCTTGATGGCGGGATCAAGCGTGAGCATCCGTGCCAAGGTGTCCATCTGGGCCTTCATGGAGGGATCGATGTCCTTCTCGAAGCGCTTGAAGTAGATCACGCTCTTGTCCACCCGCTGGTAAGGCTTCAGGCCCGGGTCGGTGGTCATTTTCCGGCCGTAGATGTATTCGCTCTTCTCCTTGTCGATCTGCTCGCAGGAACAGTCACTGAGGCGTTTTACGGGTTTCACGCTCACATCATCGATGTAGAAGTACGCAACGGGCTGCTGGGGGCGCGTTTCGCCGCGCTGGCGCTTGGGCTTGCCGGCGGTCACCTTGTCCGTGGCGGCAAAATCACCGATGATCAGGTACTGTTCCTCTCCTTGTGCCTCGTACACGCCGCACACGCCCTTCCATCCGTTCATGTCATCATACACCTGCGTTTGCAAGGCGGGTATCTGTGGCTGGTAGGTCAGGCTGGCTTCATCTTTCTTGTTCACCACGATCCGGCTAACGTATGCGGCCAAGTGGTCGCTGGAGTATTTGCTCAGGTCGCCCAGGCTTACGTAGTAGCTGATGCAGTACTTCTCTCCTTTCTTCAGCATTTTCTTCAACTTCACCTGCAGGTAGGTGCGCGGCTCCTTGTCCATGTAGCTGTACCAGGTTACGCCTGCGTAGTTGGTGCCGCTCAGTGCGCTCTGGAAACCCTTGGCGTTCTTGGGCGCCGATGCGGGTGATTCCGAAGCTACCGATTCACTGAACAGGTCCGCCTTGGCTGCGGTGGGGCTGCTCCAACCCTTTGCGGCATCAATGCCTCCGAGGCGGCGCAGTTTGCCCTCCAGTTCCTCAAAGCTGCCGTTCGGCACCAAGTTCAGGCTGTCCGGCACTTGCTGGGCGCAAACCGGGGCGATCAGGCAGGAACCGATCAAGAGGAAATGGAAGCGTGCTTTTCTCATCATTTTCAATTGGATGCGTGGTGCTGGAACGGCAGCGAATGTAGGAAGACTGCACTCGCCCGGCCCGTCTTTGGCAATGACCATGCCGAAAAAGCAAGGGCCACCTGGATCCAGGTGGCCCTTAAGCTGACGGGAAACACGCTTAGCGCCCCCCGAACATGTACGCAACGCGCACCCCGAGGTAGGAGTTGGTCACCGTGGTTTCCTCAACGCCGGTGCCCGTAACCTTCGCACCCTTGGCAAAGATCATTTGATAGCGCAGCGCGATATCGATGTTCTCACCAACGATGTAGCCCACCAACGGTGCAATGCCGAAGTTGGATTTCATCTCAGACTTCTCCTCCACGCTCCCGGAGGAACTCACCGATGCCGTCTTCACCGATTGCATGTGAAGGCCCGTGAGCAGGCCCGCGTAGAAGCCCTCCTGGTTGTCCGTGAAGTAGTACTTCAAACCCACTTGCACAGGGATCATGCCCGCGGCATCAGCTTTCACCGATACAGGTCCTACGGAAATATCCTTGCCCGAGAAGGTGATGTAGCCTGCTTGTGCCATGAAGCCCAGGTTGTCGCCCACGGGAAGCTCAAAGCCAAGCGTGCCGCCGACCCCAAAGCCGTACACATCACCGAAATCACCCATGGGAAGGCCAAGCTCCAAGCCCAAGCTGGCGCGATTTTCCTGTGCCATCATGCTGCCCGCCAGCGCAAATGCAGCCAAACCAAGTGTAATCTTCTTCATGTTGATGAAAGGTTTTGTTTAGGCCAAACATACACCTTTCACAAAATATCACAAGCCAAATTTGTCTATGCGGGCGTTCAGCCACCCTTACACGGCCCGACGCCCTAGTTCCCGCCGAAGGTCCAGCCCACTGCGAATTCCACCAGGTTGGTCCACACGCGGGTGCGTGCGCTGCCCTCCGATTTGTCGTAAGTGGTGGATAAGCCGCGGTAGAACCGCATGTCCAAGTCCAGGCCCACGGGCAGGGTGTAGCCAATGCCCGCCATGGCCATGATGTCGGCCTTCTTGAAGTCCTTGATCGCGGCGCTTCCCTTCTTCTTGGTGGTCTCGAAGCTCTGCTGGTCCACGGCCTGCGTCACCTGCTGGCCGTTCTGGTCCGTGCCGGTAACGTTTCCCTTGTAGGTGGTGGTCTCATCCACGTTCTGTTTGCCGCCCACGAGGAAGTTGAAGGACGGCCCCACCATAATGCGCAAGCCTTCCGTTGGCTTCAGCATCAGCGGGGCGTTCACTTGGAAGTAGGACAGGCGTTGGTCGCTCTCGGAAGTGAAGTCCTGCGAACCGGTGTAAGACCCATTCCCCCCGGTGACCTGGGTGTTGTTCGTGAGCGTTTGGTTCTGCGTGGTTTCCGACTTTCCCTTCCGGAAGGAGAAACCGAGGTCGGGGCGTAAGCCTACCAGGTCGGAGAACGGGATCTCCATGTAGGCCGCGAAGGACAAGCCCAATCCCTTGGGGTTTGTGGGGGCGTTCTTCGGTTCAGGTTGGATCTTCTGGGAGCCGATCAAGTAGTTCACCCCTACTTTCCCGCCAAAGCGGATCTGCGCCTGCAGCTGGCCTGCGGATACTAAGCAGATGGCCATTGGGAGCATCAAGGTATAGGTCCGTTTCATTACCGTTTGGATTTGGGCCAAACGTACCCGCACCGCCGCCCGCCCACAATCCCGAAAAATGGGGATGCGGCTCCTACCCGCCCCTGGTGCACGGGCAACAAAAAGCCCCGCTGTTCACGGGGCTTTCAGGGCGTATGCCGCAAGATCAATTCCCTTGCGCCTTGCGGATCAAGTTCAGCGCGCTGCCGGCCTTGAACCACTCGATCTGGTGCTTGTTGTAGGTGTGGTTGCACTTGATGGTGTCCGAGCTGCCGTCCTTGTGGCGAAGCACCACGGTGAGCTGCTTGCCCGGCGCGAAATCGGCCAGGTCGGTGAAGTCGAAGCGGTCGTCCTCCTGCACTTTGTCGAAATCACCCTCCTTGTCGAAGGTGATGCCGAGCAGGCCCTGCTTCTTCAAGTTGGTCTCGTGGATGCGCGCGAAGCTCTTCACGATCACGGCGCTCACGCCGAGGTGGCGCGGCTGCATGGCGGCGTGCTCGCGGCTGCTGCCCTCGCCGTAGTTCTGGTCGGCCACCACCACGCTGGGCTGGTGGGCGGCCTTGTAGGCGCGCTGCGTGGCGGGCACTTCGCCGTATTCGCCGGTCAGTTGGTTCTTCACCTTGTTGGCTTCGCCATTGAAGGCGTTGATGGCGCCGGTGAGGGTGTTGTTGCTGATGTTGTCCAGGTGCCCGCGGTAGCGCAGCCACGGCCCGGCCATGCTGATGTGGTCGGTGGTGCATTTGCCCTTGGCCTTGATCAACAGCACGGCGCCCGTGATGTTCTTGCCGTCCCAGGCAGGGAACGGTTCCAGCAGTTGGAGGCGGTCGCTGCCGGGCTTTACCACCACCTGCACCTTGCTGCCGTCAGCGGCGGGCGGCAGGAAGCCGGGGTCTTCCACATCGAAGCCCTTGGGCGGCAGTTCCACGCCCACGGGTTCATCCAGCTTCACGTCTTCGCCCTTGTCGTTCTTCAGCGTATCGGTGAGCGGGTTGAAGGACAAGTGGCCGCTCAACGCCATGGCGGTGACGATCTCCGGGCTGCCCATGAACGCATGGGTGTTGGGGTTGCCGTCGTTGCGCTTGGCGAAGTTGCGGTTGTAGGAGGTGAGGATGGAGTTCTTCTGCTCAGGGTGCTTGTTGTCCCGCGCCCATTGGC
>JAFDZG010000281.1 GCA_018267065.1 Bacteroidota bacterium | reverse complement strand
GTACAGCTTGATGGCCGCAACAGCCAGCAGCAGCAGCAGCACATGGAGCCAGTTTCCCGTAAGGTCGAAAAGACTTCCGGCGAGGATGGGGCCCGTGGCCGCAAGCAGGTAGCCAATGGCCTGCACCATGCCGGAAAGCCGCGTGGTCGTCGCAGTGTCCGCTGAGCGCACCACAATTAAATAAAGGGCCAGGCCGAACGCGCCACCCAGCGAGAAGCCGACCATGCAGGTCCACAATTCCACGGGGCCCAGGGCCGGAAAGGCCAAGCCCATCAGGGCGAGCGCTTCAATGCAGACCAGCACGGCCATGATGGACCGCTGATCTTTCTTCCTGCCCGCCCACAGCGGTGCGATCAATGAACCAAGTACGCCGGTGGCCTGCGAGAGGGAGAGCATCCAACCGGCAAACTCGGGATCGGCGCCACGGCCCTGCAGCATGTCCGGCAGCCAAGCCAGGATCACATAGAACGCAAAGGATTGGAGCCCCATGAAAAGGGCAACGTTCCATGCAAGCCGTGATCGGCCTAAGTATTTGCCGGGCTTGGGTGGCGCATCGGCGGGGCGGGCGTGCCTTGAACGGGACAACTGCGGGAGCCACAGGATCAGTGCAAGCAATGCCGGCAGCGCCCAAACGGCCAATGCGCCCCGCCAGCCCCAGCGCCCATTTTCGGCAAGCGGCACCGTCATGCCGGCGGCCCATGCAGCGCCAACGCCCATCATGCTGGAGTAGAGGCTCGTCATCAAGCCGAACTTCCTGGAGAAGCCCTGCTTCACCAAGGCTGGGAGCAGCACGTTGCCAAAGGCGATGGCGATGCCCAGCAGGAGCGTTCCAAGAAAGAGGCTGCCCATGGAAGGAATGGAGCGCACGGCAATACCCAGTGCAAGCAGGCCCATGGCACCGGCCAGCATGCCGGGAATGCCGAAGCGGCGGGTGATGATCGGCGTGAGCAGCGATACCGAGCCGAAGGCGATCAACGGCAAAGTGGTGAGCAGGCCGAGCGCCGAATTGGAAAGGTTGAGCGCCGTGCGGATCTCGCTCGCCAAAGGCCCCACGGCCGCGATCGCCGGACGAAGGTTGAGGGCGATGAGCAAGATCCCGGCAGCCAACAACACATCCTTGGACCGGGAAGCAGCGGGAGAAGCGGACATCATGCCGAGGTTCGGAAAGCGATCGTGCCAAGGTCCGTACCGGCGGGACCCCAAGGGCTTTCCCGCGCAGGAAGGGGGCGAAGGTAGAACCCTACTTTTGCCCGCCGATGTACAAGCTGCTGCGCCCGCTGCTCTTCCGCCTTTCGCCGGAACGTGCCCACCACCTCACCTTCGCCATGTTGGAAGCGGCCAAGCATGTACCAGGGGCATTGGCGTTGGTAGGGGGAAGCAGGCCGCAAAAACAAGCCTCCTTGGAACTGATGGGCCTGCGCTTCCCCGGCCCCGTGGGCCTCGCCGCCGGCATGGACAAGGACGCCAAGCACGTGGACGCGCTGGCCCGCATCGGCTTCGGTTTTGTGGAGGTCGGTACCCTCACGCCCATGGCACAGCCCGGCAACGAGCGCCCGCGCCTCTTCCGCCTCAAGGAAGATCATGCGCTGATCAACCGCATGGGCTTCAACAACGGCGGGGTGCAGGCTGCGGTGGAACGCTTGCGCAAACGCACGCCCGGCATTGTGGTGGGCGGCAACATCGGCAAGAATAAAGTGACGCCCAACGAACGTGCAATCGACGACTACGTGAAGTGCTTCGAGGCACTGCATCCCGTGGTGGACTACTTCACGGTGAACGTGAGCAGCCCCAACACGCCCGGCCTGCGCGCCTTGCAGGAGAAGGGACCCTTGCTGGAGATCTTGCAGGAACTGAAAAAACGCGACGCTGCGAAGACCGCGCACCGCCCCATCCTGCTGAAGATCGCGCCCGACCTGACCGACGAGCAGTTGGAGGACATCGTTGCCGTGGTGAAGGAGAGCGGCATCGCCGGGGTGATCGCCACCAACACCACGCTCTCGCGCGAAGGGCTGAAGATGCCCAGGGCGGAAGTGGACGCCATCGGCGCAGGCGGCCTCAGCGGCCCGCAGGTGCGCAAGCGCAGCACGGAGGTGGTGCGCTTCCTGCGCCAGCGACTGCCCAAGCCCGTGGTCATCATCGGCGTGGGCGGCATCGACAGCGCTGAAGCTGCCATGGAAAAGCTGGACGCAGGCGCGGACCTGGTGCAGGTGTTCACCGGGTTGATCTATGAAGGGCCGGGGTTGCTGAAGCAGATCAATGCGGCGTACGCCGGAAGAAGACGTTAGCGTGGAACCACAAATGAATTCGAGGCATCATCTCCTGCTGGTCTTTATACCGCAAAGGACACGAAGTACTCAAAGGGAACGCGTCGGGAATTCCTTTGTGTCCTTCGCGTCCGTTGTGGTAGGCGAAGCCAAATGGAAATGTTAACCCGTGGTACGAACAGAAGCACAATGTCCCAAGTAAAGCTCATCGAATGCCCGCGTGACGCCATGCAGGGCATCCACCCGTTCATCCCCACGGAGGTGAAGGTGGAATACTTGAACAACCTGCTGCGCGTGGGGTTTGACACCATCGACATCGGCAGCTTCGTCAGCCACAAAGCCATTCCCCAATTGGCGGACACGGCCGAGGTGCTCGCGCGCATCGACCTGTCGGCAACGAAGAGCAAGCTGCTGGTGATCGTGGCCAACGAGCGTGGTGCGGAAGCAGCCGTGCAACAGGAAAGCGTCACCTACCTCGGCTACCCGTTCAGCATCAGCGAAACCTTCCAGCAGCGCAACACCAACACCGGCATTGAAGGGAGCTGGTCGCGCACGGCGCACATCGCCGAAACCGCGCGCAAGGCGGGGAAGGAGCTGGTGGTATACATCAGCATGGCCTTCGGAAATCCGTATGGCGATCCGTGGAACGCGGAGATCGCCCTGCACTGGACGGACCGGTTGGTGAACGAGCTGGGTGTGCGCACCATCGCGCTGAGCGACACCGTGGGCTTGGCACATCCGGAGGACATCAGCGCCATGTTCAGCGCGCTCATTCCCGCCATGCCACAGGTGGAGTTCGGCGCGCACCTGCACGCCCGCTTGGACCACTGGAAGCATAAGGCGGACGCAGCCTGGAACGCCGGTTGCCGTCGCTTCGACGGTGCCCTTAAAGGCTACGGCGGCTGCCCGATGGCGGAGGACGACCTCGTGGGGAACCTGGCGATGGAGCAGGTGGTGCGTCATCTGGAAGACCGCGGTATTCGTACCGGATTGGACATGCAGCAACTGGAACGCAGCTTGGCCATGGCGGCAACGGTGTTTCCGTAGGAACACGAAATAGGAGCGACCTTGAATTGAAGGGTCCTTGGAGGTCTGGGGACTGACAGTGTACGAAAAGTACCGCTACTCTCGTTCCTTGATCAATTTCTCGATCAGGTCTATGAAGCGAACACTCGTCCTTTCCAACTCCTTCACGCGGTCGGCAAGCTGCTGCACCATTTCCTCGGGGTAGGCATGGTTGTTCTGCGAACCGAAGTTGGGCATTGCCATCTGATTATGGCTCATATGGATCACGATCGGCTCCGTCTTCAGTAGCTCTTCAACTGGCACATTCAGTATCTCAGCT
>JAFDZG010000280.1 GCA_018267065.1 Bacteroidota bacterium | reverse complement strand
TGCACACTTCCTGCGCCGCCAGCATGGCGGGCAGAAGCAGGAACAAGAGCAGGGCCTGGAGAGATTTCATGCAATTGGCGCCATTACCCAAGACCGGGTGCATCCCGTGTGCATGCATCCGGCAACCGGTTTACAAGGATCAACAGAATGGGCGGAGTTTGCCTTGGAGAGTGGTGTTTTGGAGAGGAGTGTGCCGGGGAGCAAGGTAATTCATAATAACAACCACTGCCCACGGTGTAGTATTTTGGCTACATGCTCGTAGTGGACGCTATTGCGGAGCCTGGCGTTGCTTGGGGAAAGGAATGCATTGCTTTTTGCAGGGGCAGGCGGATGGTGACGCAGGTGCCCTTGTCCTTTCCGCTTTGCACCTCGAACGATCCGCCCAGCAGCTGCAACAGGTCCGCCACGATCAACAGGCCCAAGCCTTGTACATCACGTTCACCCTCCCCGTTCATCGCGCCCAAGGCACCTTGCCCCTGCAGGCGCAGGGCATGGGCCAGCGCCGCATCGGGCATGCCATCACCGGTGTCCGTTACCGTAATGGCACATCCGCTCCCGTCCATGCTTCCGCCCACGGTAACGCTTCCCCGGCGCGTGTGCGTAACGGCATTGGCAATGAGGTTGTGCAGCACGATGGACAGCACGTCCCGGTCAGTTTGCACCACATCATCAAAGTTCGTTTCGTTCAGCAGCTTCAACCCCTTGTCATTGGCCCGTTCGCGTTCCATGGCGATGACCTCGTCAATGAACGGATGCAGTGCCACGTTGCGCATCCGCAATTCAATGCGCCCGTCCTGGCGCTTGATCCATTGGAGCAGGCCTTGGGCATTGGCGTGCAACTTGTCGGATGACCGGGCAATGTCCTGCATGGTGTCCTTGAGCCGTCCCGGGTCCTGCCGGCTCATGCCGCCCATGGCACCGTTGGACACGCGGGCTATGAACCGCAGCGGGGTGACAATGTCATGGGAGATAATGGAAACCAGCATTTCCTTCATCTCCAGCGACCGGCGCAGCACCGCATTGGCATTGACCAGTTCGCCGGTGCGCTGCCTGACCATTTTCTCCAGTTGGAGGTTCCTGCGCCGCAGCCTCGCCGCATTCAACCGGAGCACCAGCCAAAGCAGCAGGGAGGTTCCCACCACGCAAAGGCCGATGAACCAATAGGTGCGGTAATAGGGAACGGGCACCACAAAAACGAGCTTCAGGCCACCATCCCCATTGCGGAAAGCCGAGCCTACCTTGCGAATGCGGAGCGTGGTCTGCCCGGATTCCAAAGCGGCAAGCCGCAACTCGCGTTGGCCCGGATGGAACAATTGCCATTTGCCCCCGCCGGGCCCGTCCAATAAATACTCCAGCCGTGCATTTTCCTGCGTGCCCCAATAAGCCAAGGAGATGGATACGTACACCTCCCGGTTGTCCCACGGCAAGGTGAGCTTCCCCCGTGACGCATCCAGCTTATTGCCATCCACGCGGACCTCGCGCAACAACACCGGTTGTTCCGGATAGGCATCGGGCACATCTTCCGGCCTGAACCAGACCAGGCCGTCCATGGTGGGAAAGGAAGCCCAGCCATCGCCGGTGCGCACGTATGCAGGGCTGCAGCCACCGTTGAACTCCGAATTGCGCATCCCGGCGCTTTTTCCGTAGTGGGCCATGTAGAGGCTCTGCGTGGTATCCCGCGCCCACTGGTGGAGGTCGCTGCTGCGCACGCGGAACAAGCCTTGGTTGGTGCTCATCCATAGATAGCCCGCACTGTCCGCCATGAAGGCGTGGACGTGGCTGAGGAAGCCCTCGGAATCCTTGGGCAGTGCCAACAACTTTCCGTTCCGGTACATGAACGCGCCACTGCCGTAGGTGCCGATGAAAACTCCGCTGTCCACCAATGCCAATGCCCGGGCGCACACACCTGACAGGCCGGCCACCGGCTCCCAGCCGCCATTTTCCAAGGCGCGGTAAACACCTGAACAGGTGGCTACCCATAGCCGGCCATCGGGAGTTCTGCACAAGGAGGTAGGCCGCATGGACAGGTCCTTGCCGTTCATCGGGTTGATCAGGGTGAGCTGGCCTTGGGCCTCGCCGTATATGCCGTCCGGGGTACCTATCAGCAAGCGGTCGCCTTCCTCCAAAAAGCACAATGGCCGAATCCCGGCCTGCACCAGGCGCTCTTCGTGCACAACGGGATCGAAGATGAAGAGGGAATCCCCCCGGCCGTACCAATAGCGCTCCTCATGGTCCAAAATGATCGCTGCCTCGTCAAAGCCGGGAAACGAATGCACGGCCTCCCTGCAACCCTGTACAGTAAATTCACGGGAGAATGAACGCGTGCTGGAGACCACCCCGTTACTGCCTAATGGGGCTTGTGCAAAATAGGCATTGCTCACCCCATCCCCGCCCATGTCGCACAGCAAGCTTTTCATCATGTTGCGCCGGAACAGGTAGAGTCCCTTGGAATCCGTGCCAACGGCCAGTACCGTGCCTTCCCTGAGCCAGAGCACCGAACCGATCCTGCAGTCGGTGGGCAGGTCCAAAGGAACGCGCACGGCCATCAGGCCATCATTGGAGGGATGCACCGTATAAAGGCCCTCAGAGGTAACCAAGCTCACCTGCTCAGGGCGGTCTCCGCAATGGATGCGCCAAGTGAGCTGCCCATCCTTCTGCTCCGGTGCGGGGAACCCTTCAGCCGGTATTTGCCGGCACTGCCGGGTGGCCACGTCCACGATCCATGCATGGCCGTCCTTGTCAAAGGTGTACAACCGGCCGCCCATGGTGAACAAGTGGGACCACTTGCCCACGGGTATCTCGAACCGGTCCGCCAAGGAGTCGCCATGGTACACCAGCAGTTCATTGTCGGTACGCACGCACCAGGCCTGCCCGCCCAAGGGGGTGAGGCGGATGCTGTAGGGCCATTCCTTTTTTCCGGCAAGGGTGGAATCGGGGTCCATGGCACGAACGGTGGTTTCCACCGATATGCCTTTACCGGAAAAGCGTGCGGTTGGCTTGCGCGCCGGCGCATCGCCGGTGATCGCCGTCAGTTCGTTATTCCGGTACAGGAATTGCCGGCTGCCGGCATCGCGCACCACGTAGCCGCCGTCCGTAATGGGCACGATCTCCAGCACGCGGCTGGGCAGCATGCCCTCCGGGGAGGGAATGCCGATCTGCTGGAAATTCTCCCCATCAAACCGCACCAGCCCGCCTTCGGTGCCGATCAACAGGCCGCCCCATGGATCGCGCTCCATGGCATGCACCCTGTTCTGGAGCAAGCCGTTCTCTGAAGTGTACTGCTCCTTGGACCATCCATCCTGCGCCACGGCTACCACCCCCAGAACTGCAACGGCCGCTGCGGCCACGTACCGCCGCCAAGGCACGGCCTGCCACAGGGGTTCGGGGCTCATTCCGCGTGATGCCTGTGTGCCTTGGCAAGCCGCTGGAGGTCCAGCAGGTTGGTGACCCCCAACTTGTCAAAGAGCCGCGCCTTGTACGTGGCCACGGTGGAGGGTTGCAGGCCCAGCCGCAGGGAGATCTCCTTCACGCCCAGGCCGGCCAACAGGTCGTCCATTACGCCCAGCTCCCGGTCTGACAACAGGTGCAGGGGATTGTTCTTGGCACTTTCATCCTTTTCCTGCAGATGGTCTTCGATGCTGGTGCTCACATACTCCTTGCCCTGCAGTACTTGGCGGATGGCACGCACCACTTCCTCTTCATTGCTCTCCTTGCTCAAATAGCCGGCCCCGCCCAATGCCAGCACCCGTTGGGCATAGACCTCCTCTGAACGCATGGTGTAGACAAGCACCTTCATTTCAGGATGTTCCTCACAAATCTTGCCCAAATGGTCCAAGGTGCTCCCGTCGGTAAGCTGCAGGTCCAACAGCAGGAGCGTGAAGCTGCGGGCATTCAGCACGGCCAATAATTCCTTGCATGTGGCCACCTCGCTAATGTCCGATGCATGGTACTGGTCATGCAGCAGATTACGCAAGCCGCGGCGGACGATCACATGGTCATCCGCGATCAAGAAAGAGGCATTCATTGCAGGGTGTGGTTGTGTGGAGGATTTTGGCCCTGTCGCAAAAATTCTACACCCTGCCCTTCCTTGTCTTGGTAGGTTGCGCCCGATTTCCGAAAGGAAATTCGTTCGTTCCCGGTGTGGCAGTGTGCAGTTTGCAATCGCGGGGCATTGGAGAGTGGCCCGGTTGCTTGAGAGCCTGTGCATCAGTTAGCGCCAAACGAATGTCGTTCATTGTGCCGGAAGGGTTTTGGGGAATCATGCTATTGGAGAGTGGTGTGACCGCAATTGCTTCCGCCAGGCACTGGAACGAGACGACACAGCACCCTTCCGGATTCGTCCGGGGGGGTCTTGCCGTTTTCGCCATGGTCCGCTAATGTATGCAGTTCGGATGAAGTGTGGCCTCTTGGGGGTTATTTTTTCCTGAAAGGCGGCCCGGCCATCCAAACCCCTCCAACGGCCCCGCCCAGCCGCGATTTGCTGAACGAACCGGTGTTTGCCCTAAATTTGCCGGTCCTTTCCCGAAAAAAGCGTGACCCCGCCGTGGAAGCCTTGCCCGAACATACCATTGCCTTCAGTGGGCTAAAAGACGGAACGCACGCGTTCGACTTTGTGCTGGGCCCGTCCTTCTTCACGGCAACGGGCATGGAGGACTTCCTTGGCGGCCAAGCAACGGCGCACGTGGTGCTGGAGAAGAACAGCCATCTGCTGGTGACCCGGATCCACGTGGAGGGCCACATCGACATGCTGTGCGACCACTGCAACGCACCGATGCAACAGGTCATCAAAGGCGACCAGCGCCAAGTGTTCAAGCTTACCGCCGAAGACGAGAGCGACGACGATGAATTGGTAAGCATTGACCCGGACGCACACGAGATCAACTTGACGCACTACATCTTCGAGTGCATCAGCCTGAACCTGCCGTACCGGCACATACACCCGGCCGGACAATGCGACCCGGAGGTGGAAAATGCACTGAACAAAGTGCTGGTTCACCCCGAAAGTGGGCCCGACCCGCGCTGGGCGGCCCTGAACAAACTGAAAAAGAAGAACGCCTGAACGCTTTCATTCCTTAGACCATGCCAAACCCGAAACGCCGATTTTCGAAAACCCGCACCGCCAAGCGCCGCACGCACCAGCATGCCGCCACGGCCACGTTGAGCACCTGCTCCACCACGGGTGAAACCCACCAGCGCCACCGCGCCTACAAGGTGGGCGATGACCTGATGTACCGGGGCAAGGTGCTGAGCACCAAGTCTTCCGAAGCTTAACGATCCCCGGTGACGTCCCCGCAACCTCGGATGAGGATAGGAGTGGACATCATGGGCAGCGACCACGGACCGGTCGTGCCCATCAAAGGTGCCGTGCTGGCATCCAAGGAGCTTCCCGCAGGGGTGCGCTTGGTGCTGCTCGGCGATGAAGCCGCCATACGGGCGGGCCTGCGGGCTGAAGGAGCAGCGGAAGCGGACTTCGACATCATCCCCAGCCGGGATGACATCACCATGGGCGACCATGCCACCAAAGCATTGGCTTCCAAGCCTGAAAGCAGCATTGCGCTGGGGTTTAGGCTGATGAAGCAAGGAGCTTTGGATGCCTTCGCAAGCACCGGCAACACCGGGGCCATGCTGGTGGGGAGCGTAATGGTACTGAAACCCCTGCCCGGGGTGCAGCGTCCCTGCATCACCAGCATCATGCCCAAGGCCGATGGCCGCTTCGGCCTGATGGTGGACGTGGGCGCCAATGCGGACTGCAAGCCCGAAGTACTGTTCCAGTTCGGCCTGCTCGGATCGCTCTTCGCACAGCACGTGTACAACATAGAGGCCCCAAAGGTGGGCCTGCTGAGCATTGGTGAGGAGGAAAAGAAGGGCAACGCCCTCACCCTGGCGGCACATGCCCTGATGAAAGGCACGGACCGCTTCAACTTCATCGGCAACGTGGAAGGGCGCGACCTCTTCCTGGACAAGGCGGACGTGGTGGTTTGCGACGGCTTTACCGGCAACGTGGTGCTCAAGGCCCTGGAGGCCTTCCACGACCTGGTGAAAAAGCGTGGCGGCGACGACCCGTTCCTGGACCGGTTCGATTACCAGAACTACGGTGGCACCCCGGTGCTGGGCGTGGACGGCACGGTGATGATCGGCCACGGCATCAGCAATGCCGGCACCATCAAGAACATGCTGCTCCTTACCCGCCAAGTGGTGGAAAGCAAACTGCACGAGCGCATCCACGAAGCCTTTGAACAGCCTGCCTGAGGCACGTTCCGCCGTACGGCACCACACATGAAGACCACCGCCGCCATCACCGCCGTACAAGGCCACGTGCCGGAATTCGTGCTCACCAACGCCTTGCTGGAATCGATGGTGGACACCAACGATGCGTGGATCACCGAGCGGACGGGCATCAAGGAGCGCCGCATTTTAAAAGGCAAGGACCAGGGCCTGAGCGTGATGGCCGTGGAAGCCGTAAAGGGCCTTTGCGCCAAACGGGGCATCGACCCCCTGGAGATCGACCTGCTGATCTGCTGCACCGTTACCGCCGACATGCAGTTCCCGGCCACGGCGAACATCATCTGCGACAAGGTGGGCGCCAAGAACGCTTGGGGCTTTGACCTGAATGCCGCTTGTTCGGGCTTCATGTACGGGCTGGTCACCGGCTCCCAGTTCATTGAAAGCGGCCGGCACAAGAAAGTAGTGGTGGTGGGCGGCGACAAGATGAGCAGCATCATTGACTACACGGACCGCTCCACCTGCATCATCTTCGGCGACGGGGCCGGTGCGGTGCTGCTGGAACCGAACAACGAAGGGTTCGGCGTGCTGGACAGCATTTTGCGCGCCGACGGAAGCGGTTGCCAATACCTGCACCAAAAAGCGGGCGGGTCCATGCGCCCGGCCACCCACCAAACGGTGGACGCCAAGGAGCACTTCGTGCACCAGGAAGGCAAAGCCGTGTTCAAGTTTGCCGTGACCAACATGGCCGACGTGAGCGCGGAGATCATGGAGCGCAACAAGCTCACCGCGGACGATGTGGCCTGGTTAGTGCCGCACCAGGCCAACAAGCGCATCATAGATGCCACCGCCCACCGCATGGGCCTGGATGAAAGCAAGGTGATGCTCAACATCCACAAATACGGCAATACCACCTCGGGCACCATTCCGCTGTGCCTGTGGGAATGGGAGAGCCGCCTGAAGAAAGGCGACAACCTCGTGCTCTCCGCGTTCGGCGGGGGATTTACGTGGGGCGCCATATACCTGAAGTGGGCCTACGGAGGCTGAACCGCCGACTTTTCTACCTTGGCCCTCCCGGAGGGCCTTTACCTTTTCCATGGAAGCCATGAACATCACCCAGATCCAGGACCTGATCAAATTCGTTGCCAAGAGCGGCGTGAGCGAGGTGGAGATTGAGCAAAAGGACTTCAAGATCACCATCAAGACCGCCGCCAGCAAGAAGGAAGTGCAGGTGATCGCGGCAGCACCGCCAGCGTATGCCCCGGCCCCCATTGCCGCCCCAGCACCCGCCACCGCACCCGCCCCGGCAGCCCCGGCGGCCCCCGCTGCAGCTCCCGCCGCGGAGAGCAAGTACATCACCATCAAAGCCCCGATGATCGGCACCTTTTACCGCTCTTCAGGGCCGGGCAAGCCGTTGTTCGTCAATGTGGGCGACGAGATCAAGCCCGGCAAGGCCATTTGCATCATTGAGGCCATGAAGCTCTTCAACGAAATTGAGAGCGAGGTGAGCGGCAAGATCGTGAAAGTGCTGGTGGACGATGCAAAGCCGGTGGAGTACGACCAGCCGTTGTTCCTGGTGGATCCCTCCTAGTGCATTCACCACAGAGGCACAGAGGGCACAGAGGAATGCTTGAAAGGCACGCAAGCAATCTCCTCGGCCTGAATCCCCAGGTGGTACTGTCGTTCTTCTCCGTGTCCTCCGTGCCTCTGTGGTGAACCAGACCAGAAGCCTCCCATGTTCAAGAAGATCCTCATAGCCAACCGCGGCGAGATCGCCCTGCGCGTGATACGCACCGCGCGCGAAATGGGCATCAAGACAGTGGCCGTGTACAGCACCGCCGACCGCGACAGCCTGCCGGTGCGCTTTGCGGACGAGGCCGTGTGCATCGGCCCGCCGCCCAGCAAGGACAGCTACCTGAACATGAGCCGGATCATCGCGGCAGCGGAGATCACCAATGCGGACGCGATCCATCCGGGCTACGGATTCCTGAGCGAGAACGCCAAGTTCAGCCGCATTTGCCAGGAGCACGGCATCAAATTCATCGGCGCGCTGCCCGAGCAGATCGAGGCCATGGGCGACAAGGCCACTGCCAAGGCCACCATGATCAAGGCCGGTGTACCCGTGGTACCGGGCACCGAGGGCCTCATCACCGACCTGGCCCTGGCCAAGAAGGAGGCCAAGCGCATCGGCTACCCGGTGATCCTGAAGGCCACTGCGGGCGGTGGCGGCAAGGGCATGCGCCTTGTGTGGAAGGAAGAAGATTTCCAGGAGGCCTTTGAACTGGCCAGCCAGGAAGCCGGTGCCGCCTTCGGCAATCCGGGCATGTACATGGAAAAGTACGTACTGGAACCGCGCCACATCGAGATCCAGATCGCAGGCGACCAGTACGGTACGTTCTGCCACATGAGCGAGCGCGACTGCAGCATCCAGCGCCGGCACCAGAAACTGGTGGAGGAAACGCCCAGCCCTTTCATGACCAAGGCGCTGCGCAAGAAGATGGGCGAGGCTGCCATCAAGGCCGCGGCCAGCGTGAACTACGAGGGCGTGGGCACCGTGGAATTCCTGGTGGACAAAGACCGGAACTTCTACTTCATGGAGATGAACACCCGGATCCAGGTGGAGCACACCATCACCGAGGAAGTGATCGACTTCGACCTGGTGCGCGAGCAGATCAAGATCGCGGCGGGCATCCCCATCAGCGGCCTCAACTACGAGCCCACGCGCCACAGCATCCAATGCCGCATCAACGCGGAAGACCCCTTCAATGATTTCCGGCCCAACCCGGGCAAGATAGCCAGCTACCACAGCCCGGGCGGCCACGGCGTGCGCATCGACACGCACGCCTACGCAGGCTACACCATTCCGCCGAACTACGACAGCATGATCGGCAAGCTGATCGTGAGCGCCCAGACGCGTGAGGAGGCCTTGGCCAAGATGGAACGGGCGCTGAGCGAATACGTGATCGAGGGCATCCACACCACCATCCCCTTCCACCTGCAACTGATGCAGGATGCCAAGTTCCGCAGCGGCGACTTCACCACGAAGTTCCTGGAGAACTTTGAATTGAAGAAGCCCTGAGCCGGGGCCAGGCGCAAGGTGGCCATCACCCTTGACGCATGCAGCGCCGCTCGCTCATCGCCGTATTGTTCGGTTGCGCGGCACTGCTCCTGTTGCGCACGGTTGCACCGCCGCGCAATGTGCTCAACTGGGACATCTTCGGCTACTACCTCTACTTGCCGGCCACCTTCATTCACCACGACATAGGGCTGCAGGACCACGCTTGGCTGGACGGCGTGATGAAGCAGTACGAACCCTCGGCCACCCTGTACCAACTGGTGGACGGGCCGGACGGCAACCGCGTGATCAAGTACAGCGCCGGCATGGCCGTGCTCTACGCGCCCTTTTTCCTCATTGCCAATGGGGCCGCACCCGTGCTGGGCTTCCCGGCGGACGGATTTTCACCGCCCTACCAGTACATCCTCGCTTTCGGATGCCTGCTGTACGCGCTGCTGGGCCTCTTCGTGTTCCGGCAAGTACTGCTGCGCTACTTCAACGACTCCTGGGCCGCGCTCCTGCTCCTGCTCACGGTGTTCGGCACCAACTACCTGCAGCTCACCGCCTGGGACGGCACGCTGCTGACCCACACACCGCTCTTCCTGCTGTATGCCCTGCTGCTGCGGTACACGATCAATTGGCATGAAAAGCCGCAACTGCGCAGTGCCCTGCTGATCGGCGCCGTGGCGGGCCTGATCACCTTGGTGCGCCCTTCCGAAGGCGTGTGCCTGTTGATCCCGTTGCTGTGGCTGCCCGCAGGTACACAGCCTTGGAAGCGCAAATGGCAATTGCTGAAAAACCATCCGGGGCAGTTGGCCGCAGCGGCATGCGCCTTTGCGGCCGCAGCATCACCCCAGTTGATCTACTGGCACGCCGTTGCCGGGCAGTGGGTCTTCTATTCCTACGTGAACCCGGGCGAAGGTTTCGACTTTCTTCCGCCGCACACCCTCGACTTTCTGTTCAGCTACCGGAAAGGCTGGCTGCTGTACACCCCGCTGATGATCTTCGCACTCATCGGCATTCCGTTGTTGTGGCGGCGCCACCGCGAGGTGTTTTGGGCCGTGCTGCTTTTCCTGCTCGCCGACCTTTGGTTGATCTCCTCCTGGAGCACCTGGTGGTATGCGGGTGGTTCCTTCAGCTCCCGCTCAATGGTTCCGGCTTACACCGTGCTGGCGATCCCGCTCGGGGTTTTCCTGCAAACTGCGTGGAGGAACAAGACTTGGCGATGGCCGATCGCGGCGCTCACGGGCCTGTTCGTGATGCTCAACCTGTTCCAGACCTGGCAATGGAAAGCGCGCATCCTGCCCAAGGACCGCATTACCCGGGGATATTACTGGGCCATTTTCGGCCGCACCGCAGTGCCCGCGGAAGCCGCTGGTTTGCTAATGGTGGAACGCACCGCATCATCAGAGGAACATTTCACCGACACCACCGGGTACGCCGTGCATGAGCTGTGCCGGTACACCTTCGATGACAAGCCGGACAGCAGCTTTCAGTTCACGGCGGAAGTTCCTTGGACCCCCGGCCCGGACATCACCTTCGCGGAGCTGACCAAAAAGGACCACGCCTGGTTGCGGGCATCGGCCAAGCTGTGGGTGGGCGACAGCCTGCCGCCGCAGGCACCGCCGGTGATGGTGATGACCTTCCACCACAACGGGCAAACCTACCAGTACAGGACCCATGAATGGGCCATTCCGCCCGGAACGAGGAATGCCTGGGTGCCGCTCACCATGGACTACCTCACGCCGGAAGTGCGTTCCCCGCAGGACAACCTCAAAGTGTACGTTTGGAACGAGCACGGTGGCCCGTGGCGCGTGGATGACCTGCGCGTGGAGGTGTGGGAACCCCGGCGGTGAAGCTGCCCGAAATCAGGCACTGTGCGGTAATCGCTCCCTTACCTTTGCAATGTCCGCCGCGCTCCCGTAGGTTCGCACGGAATTTGAAACAGCCATGAGCGCACCGCACGACTTCCTTCCGGTGATCATCCAAGTTCTCATCGCGGCCGGCTTCGTGGGCGTGGCGCTGGGCTTCGCCGCCTGGCTGGGCCCCAAGCGCGGCGGCCGCCACAAGGACGAGAGCTTTGAGTGCGGCATCGAACAGCACGGCAATGCCCGCGCACCGTTCAGCGTGAAGTACTTCCTCATTGCCATCCTCTTCGTGCTCTTCGACGTGGAGGTGATCTTCATGTACCCCTGGGCCGTGAACTTCAAGGCCCTCGGCTGGTTCGGCTTTGTGGAGATGCTGGTGTTCCTGGGCTTTGTGCTGGCCGGCTTCTACTATGTGATCAAGAAAGGCGCCCTGAAGTGGGAATAACGGAAATGAGCGAACGCAAGGACCAAGCAGCAACAGCGCCCAAGCGGGAGAAGCCCACCATCGTGGAGGGTCCTCCGGGCTACATGGGCACGGGTTTCTTTGCCACCAGCGCGGACAAGGCCATTGGCTTGGCGCGCAAGAACAGCCTGTGGCCACTGCCGTTCGCCACCAGCTGCTGCGGCATTGAGTTCATGAGCCTGATGAGCTCGCACTACGACCTGGCGCGCTTCGGCATGGAGCGCCTCAGCTTCAGCCCGCGCCAGAGCGACCTGCTGATGGTGATGGGCACCATTGCCAAGAAAATGGCCCCGGTGCTGCGCGAGGTTTACACCCAGATGGCCGAGCCCAAGTGGGTGCTCAGCATGGGCGCATGCGCCAGCAGCGGCGGGGTGTTCGACACCTACAGCGTGCTGCAGGGCATCGACCGGGTGATCCCCGTGGACGTGTACGTGCCCGGCTGTCCGCCGCGTCCCGAGCAGGTCATTGACGGAATCATGCAGATCCAACAGCTGGCACAGAACGAAAGCCTGCGCCGCCGCTACAGCAAGGAATACGAGGACCTGCTCACCAAATACAAGATCGACTGAGCCGTGCCAGCCTTCACCATCAAAGCCGAGCGTGACCAACTGGTCACCGACCGCCTCACCGAACTGCTCGGTGCGGGCGGCTTCACGCATGAGCGCCTGTACGACACCATGTGCTACGTGGTGCCCAAGGAGAAGATCCACGAAGTACTGGCCTTTCTGCGGGACCAGCTGGACTTCAACTTCCTCACCTCGCTCTGCGGCATGCACTTCCCGGGCCTGGAACTGGAGCTGGGCGCGGTGTACTTCCTGCACAGCATGCGAAACGGCCACCGCATCCGCGTGAAGACGCACGTGTCCCTGCAAGAGGCCAAGCTGCCCACGGCAACCGACCTGTGGCCCACCGCCAACTGGATGGAGCGTGAAACCTGGGACTTCTTCGGGATCCACTTCACGGGCCACCCCAACCTGAAGCGCATCCTCAACATGGAAGACTTCCCCGCCTTCCCCATGCGCAAGGACTATCCGCTGGAAGACCCCACGCGCGAGGACAAGGACAACACCTACTTCGGACGATGAGCGAAACCAAGGCACGGCCGGACCTGTGGAAGGAAGACCAGGCAGAGGGCGGCGGGCTGCACGAGCTCACCACGCTCAACCTGGGCCCCACGCACCCCGCCACGCACGGCATCTTCCAGAACGTGCTCACCATGGACGGTGAGATCATCCTGGACACCGAGCAGACCATCGGCTACATCCACCGTGCCTTTGAGAAGATCTGTGAACGACGCCCGTTCAACCAGATCACCGTGCTCACGGACCGGATGAACTATTGCAGCGCGCCGATCAACAACTTCGGCTGGTGGATGGCGGTGGAAAAGCTTCTGGGCATCGACCTGCCCAAGCGGGTGGAATACCTGCGCGTGATCATCATGGAGCTCTCGCGCATCACCGACCACATCATCTGCAACACCATCATCTGCCAGGAC
>JAFDZG010000027.1 GCA_018267065.1 Bacteroidota bacterium | reverse complement strand
GGCCGGGGTCACTGGTGGGGAACTTACAAGGCTTGTTTGCAACCCCAGCTCCCGCCAGTGTTCCCGGCCCTAACGGGAATTGAGTTCCAGCGGGAGCAGGCCGGGGTCACTGGTGGGTGAGCTTACAATGCTTGTTTGCAACACCGAAGCCTATGGTCTCCAGACCGCCGTGCAGGGTTACTTTCGGAGTTCCATGAGCCGCAGCTACAAGTTCAACAACCCGCTTGGCACCTACTTCATCACTTTTGCCACGGTGGGGTAGGTGGATGTCTTCACAAGGAAGGATTACCGGGATATCGTGGTGGACAGTCTCCGGTATTGCCAAGAAAAGAAGGGCTTGCTGCTTTATGCCTGGGTGATCATGAGCAACCATGTTCACCTGATCGCCTCGGCGGCAGAGGGCTCCGCCTTGCCGGATATCCTCAGGGACTTGAAGAAGTACACGGCTACGCGCATCCTTGGGGCCATTGACGGCAACGGGATGGAGAGCAGAAGGGAGTGGATGCTGAAGCTGTTCCGCGAAGCGGGGGCAATCAATCCAAACAACACACACTACCAGTTTTGGCGGCAGGACAACCGCCCTGTCCAGTTGGTCTCCGCTGCTGTTTTCGAGCAGAAGCTTGCGTATCTGCATGACAATCCGGTGGAAGCAGGTTTGGTGGAGCTGGCCGAGGAGTACATTTACTCATCGGCACCTGCCATTGCCGGCAAGTTGGGTCTGCTTACCTTGGAACCGATATGAACTTGGTTTGCGAAGTCCGGAGACTTCGCGGGAGAACATGCAAGGATGAATGATACAAGGCCACAAGTCGCCTGCCTGCCGGCAGGCAGGCCCCCGCTGTGGGTGTTGGAACGCACAGTGTGGTCGGCGGGGAAGACTTGCGGCAGCGGGGGGCTTCTGGTTCAGGAGGTCATGAAACGATGGATAATGACATCCTATACGATGGTCTATTTCAACACGCCATCAAGCCATCAGCAGGCGTTACCGACGCATCAACATTCGGACCCGCTCTTAATTTTTTCCATGAATTGACTCATACAGTTGCGATGGGAGAAAAATTAGATCCGAAAAATTTCATGGCACTTGGCCCTCCTGATCGTATTGGCAATCGCATTCGTCGTCAACTTGGTTTACAAGAACGGGCTGCATATGGCGTTGAACTATTGCGTTCCGGACCCAACCGGGAAAATGCTGCCTATTATGTTCCGTTCAGCTCGACCTCTCGAATAAAAATTTTGAAGGATTGGCGTATCCCCGAACCCTCCGACGTGTTCTTCATTATACCGGCAGCGGTAGTAAGAGAATGAATATGATGCGCCTGACAATCGCACTTCTATCCTTCGCTCTTGTCTCCCCCCTGTTGGCCCAAAGTGATTCAACTAACAATATCCGCGCACAGATTGTCGAGCGCCTTAGAGTACTTCATCCCTCCACGAGGATTTTGAAAAGAATAGGTCTATCGCGCGAATGCATCAAGGAGATAAGTCGGGTCGGCAAGGCCAAAATATTCGTTTCACAATACGTAGATTACATTGCTCCATCCACATTTAGCGCAGCAGATAACGCTCCCAGGCAAGTAAAAGAACCTTACCTTGATTCAAGCCTCAATCAATTAGGGGATGATGACGCTTGTCTGACTGCCTTCTTTTCAGTCCCGAGTGGTGACTATTGGATTATTGATATTGGTCGCAGTTCATCCAATGGGTATAGAGCAAAGAATAAATACGGATCAACGTATATTCGTTGTTTTTTAAGGGTCATTGGTCAGCAAGTATTACTTGAAAAGTACAAACTGGTCACTTATAATTAGAGGAGTGCCCACCTGACCCGAGGCTTCACAGCCACCTCCACGAGAAACCCGGAAGCCCCGCTTCGAAATTTCGAACTGGCTGGTTTTGAGCCACTATTGGCCACGAGGAGGCGAATCCAATTTGACCAGCAACCTGCGGTCGTTTTGGGGATCAAGTGGAACCTGAGGCCAACCGAGCAAGAGACAGCTCTTCCTTCAGTTGAAGAAACCTTCAGAAAAACAGCCGCTTAACAATTTACCCGGGGTCATCTCGTCGTACCGGAGCAGAGCGGGCAGTTCACGGCCTTGTTTTCTGCGATCCGTTGCGTGCGGGCATTCTGTACAGCCTGGCGGAAGTCAAGAATTTGATCTGGATTGGCATAGGCCTCCATGGGGATGAGGCCTTTGAGGGAGCCATGTGGACGTGCCGATCCATAGTCATGCACGAAAAGTGCCGTGACAGCCTGCAAAGCTGCTTGTGTGCGGGGTTGATAGTGCCGCAAGTATTGCTTGTAGATCTTGTTGATCGCCTCAATGGGCGAGTTGGAGAATTGAATGTCCTTCAAGGCGATGACCTTCAGGATGTCTGGCGGGGCACTGCTTTGAAGCAGTTCCTCCACGCATGCCGCGTGGTTCTCCCCGCCGCCGTCGGCTACCAGGATGGAGCTTGTTTGGGTGGGATGATACCGGTGGATGGTCATAACTGCATCGCGCAGTGCCTCCACCACATGCGAGGCGTGCTTGCTCAAAGCCACCCGCCAACCGAGGATGGCTTTGGAAAAGTTGTCGCACACGAAAACGATCGCGGCTTTTATCCCGCATTCCAGTTCCCAATGGGTGGTGTCCACATGCAGGTATTGGTTGGGCCGGGAGGCCCTTAGCCCAACGGCCTTGGTCTTGCGTTTGTGCGGCTTGCGTTTCAGGCCCAGGAGCCGCGTGTATTTGTAGAAGGTGCTGAGCGCAATGTGAAGGCCATGGAAGCGAAGGCCCGCGTAGTAGAGCGAGGCGGCTGGCCAGCACGCCTTGTCGGGATCTGCAAAAAGGCTTTTGATGATCTGCACCTCACGCAGGGCCAGTTGCAACGGATGGCGCTGAAAGCAGCGGTCGGCAGGTGACAGCCCCAGCCGTGGGTGTTGCAACGCACAGTATGGTTGGCGGGGAAGACATGCGGCAGGGGGAGGGCGCGGATGGGCTTTGCGGCGTGGTTGATAATGTTGGTGTAGCCGGATTTCCCCCTTTGTCCGGCGGCGCTAACTTCGCGCTGCCATGACGGCCACGGAGATCCAGCAGAACGTGCAGCACATCTTCAGCGAATACCTTGAGCAGCAAGGCCATCGCAAGACCCCGGAGCGCTTCGCCATCCTCAGTGAGGTCTATTCACAGGACGGGCACTTTGACATCGAGCGGCTCTACGTTTCCATGAAACGGAAGAAGTACCGCGTGAGCCGAGCAACGCTGTACAACACCATGGACCTGCTGCTGGACTGCAAGCTGGTGCGCAAGCACCGTTTCGGCGGTACGCACGCCCAGTTTGAACGCGCACAGAACTACCGGCAGCACGACCATGTGATCTGCACCAATTGCGGCAAGGTGATGGAATTCTGCGATCCCCGCATCCAGAGCATCCGCAGCACCGTGGCCGAAGTAATGGGCTTCCAGGTAAGCCACCACGCCTTGCACATTTACGGGCTTTGCCCCGATTGCACCAAAGAACAACGGACGAAATGAGCAGTACCGCAACCGACAAGCCCACCTTCGAACTGCACGTCAGCGAGCAGGAAGGCGCCAAAGTGTTCCACATGGAGGGCCGCTTGATGGACCAGCAGCAGGCCGACCACCTGATGGCCGTGCTGGACCAGCACCTGGAGGGCAATGAAGGGATCGGCGTGATCCTGGACATGGCCAAGCTGCTCTATATGAACAGCACCGGGCTGAACATCATGATCAGCGTGCTTACCCGCACCCGCAAGGCCGGCGGGCAGGTGCTGCTGGCGGGCATGTCGCACGGGGTACGGCAGCTCTTCGTGGTCACCAAGCTGGACACGGTGTTCCCCATCCTGGATTCGGTGGAACTGGCGCTGGCCAAGCTGCGCGCGTGAACCATGGCGGCAAAAGTGGACGTGATCCTCGGTGCCCAATGGGGCGATGAGGGCAAGGGCAAGGTGGTTGACGTAGTGGCGCCTGACTACGCGGTGATCGCGCGGTTCCAGGGCGGGCCCAACGCAGGGCACACGCTGATCTTCGACGGGAAGAAACACGTGCTGCACACCATCCCCAGCGGCGTGTTCCGCAAGGGCGTGTGGAACCTGGTGGGCAACGGCGTGGTGATCGATCCGGTGATCTTTCTCCGTGAAGTGCATGGCTTGGAGGCAGCCGGTGTGGACGTGCGTTCGCACTTGCTGATCAGCAGGCGTGCCCACCTGATACTGCCCACGCACCGCGCGTTGGATGCCGCCAGCGAGGCCGACAAAGGGAAAGGCAAGATCGGCAGCACGCTGAAGGGCATCGGGCCCACGTACATGGACAAGACTGGCCGCAACGGCCTGCGCGTGGGCGATATTGAACGGCCGGATTTCCGCGCCCACTATGATGCGCTCACCGCCAAGCATGAGCGCCTCTTCTCCATTTACGACAGCCCCGTGGAGTGGCGGAGCAAGGAACAGGAATGGCTGGATGCCGTGGAACAGCTGCGCGGTTTTACATTGGTGGACAGCGAGCAGTGGCTGCACGACCAGCTTGCCGCAGGCAAGTCCGTGATGGCGGAAGGCGCGCAGGGAACGCTGCTTGACATCGATTTTGGCACCTATCCCTTCGTGACCTCCAGCAACACCGTGAGCGCGGGGGCCTGCACCGGCCTGGGCATCGGCCCGGCGCGCATCGGCAAGGTGATCGGCATTTTCAAGGCTTACTGCACCCGCGTGGGCAGCGGCCCCTTCCCCACGGAACTGCACGATGCCATGGGCGAAAAGATCCGCGCCGCCGGGAACGAGTTCGGAGCCACCACCGGAAGGCCGCGCCGCTGCGGCTGGCTGGACCTGCCGGCCCTGCGCTATGCGGTGATGATCAATGGCGTAACGGAACTGGCCATGATGAAGGCCGATGTGCTGAGCGGCATGGGCACGGTGCAAGTTTGTACCGCATACCGGGTCCAAGGCAAGGAAACCATGCATTTCCCCTACGAGCTGGGTGATGATCTGGAGCCCGTATACACCCCGATGAACGGTTGGGGGGCACTTGATCCGGAGAAGCCGCTGCCGCCGGAAGCTGAGGCTTACATCGCCTTCATTGAACAAGCTGTTGGCGTGCCGGTCCGCATTGTTTCCGTAGGGCCGGACCGCAAGGCCACCATGGTGCGCAAGGCGGAAGTGCCTGCCGGTTGAAGAGGGCCATGGGCGGCAAGCGTGTACATCCGCGTGCCAAGCCTGATGTGCCTTTGGTGCTGCCACCGCATGTGCACGCGCTGCTTGGCGATGAGGCGGAACAATTGCTTGCCGCGTTGCAGGGTCCATCACCTGTGAGCATCCGCGCCAATCCGTTGAAGCCCGTGGGCTTGGCAGGCGAACAAGTGCCCTGGTGCCTGAACGGAAGGTACTTGGGGGAGCGGCCGGTATTTACGCTGGATCCGCTGTTCCACGCAGGTGCTTACTATGTGCAGGAGGCGGGCAGCATGTTGCTGGAGCAAGCGTTCCTTGCTGCCGGCACGTTGCCACGGGATGCGGTGGTGCTGGACCTCTGCGCGGCGCCTGGCGGAAAGTCCACGCATTTGGCCAGTTTGATCCCGCCGGATGCGCTGCTGGTGTGCAATGAACCGGTGCGTTCCCGCCAGGACGCGTTGATGGAGAACCTGTGGAAGTGGGGCCGCGCCGACGTGGTGGTCACCGGCGCGGAGCCGAACGCGTTCGCGGCATTGGGTCCCTGTTGTGACCTCATCCTTGTTGACGCGCCTTGTTCCGGCGAGGGCATGTTCCGCAAGGACCCGCATGCACGGGCACAGTGGGGCCCGAATTTGGTGGAGGGATGCGCCACGCGGCAGCGGCACATCCTGGATGCCGCATGGGCCTTGTTGAAGCCCGGGGGCCACCTCATCTACAGCACCTGCACCTGGGAAACTTGCGAGAATGAAGATCAAGTGCAACGCCTCACGGACCGCGGCGCGGAAGTGATCCCCATCACCACTGACCCGGCTTGGGGAGTACAGGCCAATGAGCTTGGGCTTCGCTGCTACCCGCATCGTGTGCGCGGTGAAGGGTTTTTCATCGCGTTGGTCAGGAAACCCGAAGCGGGCGATGGTTCCATGCCGGGATTGGCGCCTGCCACAAGCAATCCACCCATCCCTGCGCACGTAGGCGATTGGCTTAGAACGGACCGCGATCAGCACGTAACCGAACGCGATGACGTGTTGTACGCCGTGGACCCCTGTTGGGCATCCTTCGTGCATGAACTGGCCACCGCGCTCCGCGTGTGCGCACCCGGCATTCCGGTTGCCCTGCGGAAAGGCGGCTCCTGGCTTCCGCACCCGGCGCTCGCACTCAATGAATTGCTTCATCCCCGTGCTTTTGCCGCCCTCAGTATCGATCAGCAAACGGCGTTGGGCTACTTGCGCGGTGAAGCCCTCCTGGCCGCGAACGCGGCGGGCACGGTGCTTGTGCGCCACCATAACCTCCCCTTGGGCTGGGCCAACGGGGCCGGCAACCGGTACAACAACCGTTGGCCCGCACCTTGGCGCATCCGCATGCGTTGAACGATACACGGATGAACGCCGATTACTTTGCAGCAAGAATGTCCGCGTACGACCGCTTTCTGGACTGGTTTGACCGGCACAAGTACGGCGTGATCGGCACACTGATGCTGCACACCCTGCTGCTGGCCGTGTTCAGCCTCAGCAGCGTGGGCGACCGCTATCCGCAACCACCGCCGCAAAGCATGGCGCTGGACCTGGAACTCGCCATGCCCGAACCGGAGCCGGAACCCGCCAAGCCAGCGGAGATGCAAGCAGGGCAGGAAGATCCGGCCAACCAGAAGGTGACCAATCAAGCCAGCAACACCACGGCGGAGCTGAGCGCCGAGAAGCCGATGTCCCGGGCGGCCCAGGAACGCATGAACGAGCGGGTGGACCAGGACCTGCATGCCATGGAGCAGAGCGAATTTGCGCGGTTGGCCGCCGAGCGCGCGGCACAGGGAAAGGACATCACCGTGCCCACGTTGGACACCACCAAGTTCAACAAGCGCAATTACATGGACAAGGCGCCCAAGCCCGTGAAGGTGGAAGGCCTCACCACCGTGTCATACGACCTGAAAGGGCGCACGGACCTGGTGCTGGAGGTGCCGGCCTACTTGTGCAAAGGACATGGAAAAGTGGTGATCCGCGTGGCGGTGGACCGTTCCGGCAGCATGAGCAAGGCAGAGGTGGATCCCATGGCCAGTACCACCACCAATGACTGCATGATTGAAAATGCCTTGGCTTCGGCACGGGGTGCACGCTTCACCAGTTCTTCCACCGCCGAGCAACCGCAGCGGGGTACGATCACCTACATCTTCCTGGCGCAATAGGCCAATTCGTCAGGAAAGCCGCGCCCAGCGCGGACATTTTGACAACCGTATTTGCTTTTTACCCGCATTTCGGCAGGAAAGTGGGATCGGCACCGCGTTGGTTCGGGCCGCGTGTACCATGAACCAAAAACACGTACCAGCCATGAACCACATCAAGCACCCCATCCGCACCGTGCCGTTCCACCCGTTCAACGGCATGTTCTCCCAATTCCTGGAAGACCTCGGCCAGTTCCAGGGCCGTGATGACCTGCCCAGGTCCGCGCCTCGCGTGAACATCACGGAACAGCCCGATGGATTCACGCTCGAACTGCTGGCCCCCGGCTTTGCCAAGGAAGACCTGAAACTGAACGTGGAGAAGGACGTGCTCACGATCAGCTCCGAAAAAGAGGCAAGCAAACTGGACGAGAACGAGCGCTTTACGCGCCGAGAATTCGCGCGGCACGCCTTTCAGCGCCAGTTCCGGCTTCCGGAGCAGGTCCAGGCCGACAAGATCACGGCGGAGCACGTGAACGGCGTGCTCACCGTGAAGCTGCCGAAGAAGGCCGTGGAAGTGCAAGCGGCCAAGGAGATCAGCATTGCCTGACCTGGCCGGAACACGAAACGCAGGGGCGGGCGATCAGCCCGCCCCTTTGCGTTTGGCGCAACATTGTTCAGGGAACACACGTATCCATTTGAACGATCAGGCATCCAATGTCCGGCCGTGCAGGCCCGAGAGCTAAGGGCTCTACTGTCGGCTTCTACGGATCTGCCCAGGCTGGAGGGACGAATGACCGCTGTTGAAGCGTTGGACTGTTTTGAAGATTGAAATGAAATAGAGACCATGGCTACACCATTGATCGATTACTACCAGGAAGTCCTTTCCAAGATCAGCTATGCCGACCGGACCGTGTTCCGGAAAGAACTGCGCAAAGCCTTCAGGCGGCTGATGCCGGAGGACCGTGAAACGCTGAAACAGTGGTTCCGCAATTCCTGCGTTTGCCGCGTGGACAATTCGCCCAATGGGCACCTCAATTGAAGGTGGAGCTGTTCCATGCCTCCTTGCTGAACTGGCCGAAGAAAGCGAGCCAGCCGAAGGAAGCCGCCGCACTCAGGAAGAGTGAAAGGCACGTGAAAAGCGCCAACCGATTGATGCTCCACCATTCAGTGGGCATTTCCGCGGACAACCATGCCGAAGGAACGATGGCAGCCATGGAAGTGGCCAGCAGCAATACCGTGGCAGCCAATTGCGCGAGCCCCCGCACGGGCCAACCCATCACGGCGCGCAGCGCGTGCATGTCATTGCCCCAACGGTGCACCAAGTAGTACCGGTCGTTGCCCAGGGGCACGAACAGCATGGGGTCCGCATTGCAATCACACAGCTTGAACTGCCCGCTGGGCGCAAGGACCATGAAGCCGGTCAACGGTGCACCGTGCCTGGCCTCCACCCGCTTCACAGCGAATAGCGCCCCGGCGGGCACCGGCCCCTTGAATCGCCCCGATGGGAGGAAACGAAGGCGGTATTTGATGCACACGTTGCGGATCGCATCCAACGTGAAGACCCGTTCCGGCGCAACCCCGTCAAGGTGGTTCACGGAAGGGTTGAACGAAGAACGGATCACTGCACGGAGCACCGCATCCTTCTTCTCTTCTTCCTCCAGGATGGAGTGGACCTCCTGGACCAAGGCATCCTGCCCGCGCAACAGGCGGATCAGTTCATCTTCACCGGTCTGGTCCATTTCAAGGGTGTACTAGCCTTCGCTGTGGTTGCCCCTGCTCTGGTTCTGCAGTTCCACGTCGGCATCCGGGCCCAATTCGTCGTAATTGCCTGCGGCGAGCATTTCCGGGGCCGAGGCGCGCAGCCGTGAATTGGCGGTAATGCCCTTGTTGCCGCTTTCCACCACGGCGTGCCATACGCTGTCAAATGGAAGGGCGATCCGTACCGTGCCATCATCAACGCGCCCTTTGAAGTAGGTGTGCGTCCGCCCGCCGGCATAGCGCTTGAACTCGGCGGCGGTCATGAATTTCACCGCAGCGGGCGAGCTGAGCTCCACCTCGATGCATTGGCCCTTTTTGGCGGCGTACTTCCTGTACAGGAATTTCATGTATTGGTAACTGGTTGGTCCTGCTAAGGTAATGCAGTGAAAAGCCCTTTTGCGGTTTTGCCGTCAGAGTTTTACACTGAGCACGGGGAATGTGGTCCGGTTTACGATGTCTTCCGTTACGCTGCCGTTCACCACATGGAAGAATCCTTTGCGGCCGTGGGTGGCCATGGCGATCATGTCCGCGTCGATGCCGCGCGCAAAATCAAGGATGCCTTCCTCGATGCTCAGGTCATTGTAGATGGTGGTGGTGAACTTGCGCAGGTCATGCCGCTTCAGGAAGCCATCAATGGCCTTGTACGTGTCCGCGCTCCGCTGGAAGCTGCCGGGCGTGTTCACCTTCAACAAGTGGATCTTGGGGTTGAACAGTTCCACGATCGGCATGAATGCCTCGAATTTCGCAATGTCGATCGGCGTGAAGTTGGAGGCGTACACCATGTCCTTCACGTCAAAATCCTCCACCCGGTGCTTGATCACCAGCACGGGCATTGGTGCGATGCGCACCACGCGCTGGGTGTTGGAGCCCACCACGCTGCGCAGGCCGCGCGCGCCGTTGCTGCCCATTACGATAAGGTCCATGTCCTGCAGGTACTTGTTGCGGAACATTTCCGTGATCCCGAACTGGCGCAGCATGAACCGTTTCATCGGTATTCCCGCCAGGAAAGGCAGTTCCGGCACTTTGTCCAGCCGCAGTTCGATGTCCTCCCGTTTCTTTTGGTTGCTGGAATGGAAGTCCGTCATGTCTTCATACACATGCACCAAATGGAGGTTCGCCTTGGTTTTGCGCGCCAGCTTGGCCGCCACGCGAAGTGCATCCGTGGCGCAATCCGAGAAGTCGTAGGGCACGAGGATGTTGTTGATGGCCATCTCAATGGGGTTGTGGACCGGCCTGAAATTAAGCACGATCGCTGTCCGGGCAAAAGATATTCCGGGAACTGGGGCTCGCCGGGCCGCATTACGGGCACACCTCCTATCTTCACACCCTGCATGACAGGCTTGCACATACAGCGCACGGACCGAACGCCGGAAGTCAATATTGACCCTGAGGCCGGCCTGATCGAACTGCGCGGCTGTTCCATCCCGGAGGATGCGGAAAAGTTTTACGGGCCGATGTTCAACTTCGTGGACCGTTATTGCGGTGAACCGGCACCGCAGACCACGGTGCGCCTGGCCTTGGACTATTTCAACTCAAGCAGTGCGAAGTACATTCTTGACCTGCTCCGCCTGGTGGATGAGCTGCATGCCTCCGGCAAGGCGGCGGCCAGCGTGGAATGGTTTTTTGAGCCGGACGACCTGGACATGCAGGAAGCCGGGCAGGATTACAGTGCCTTATTGGAAATGCCCGTGCGCTTGATCGCAAAGGCTACTCGTTGAAGCGCTCGTTCCATTCCCGTGCCGGAATGGCCCGCCCGTCCTTGAAGTAGAAGGTCTGTCCCCAGGGATGCGCCACTCTTTTGTAGGTTACCGTGTGGTCGCCGTCCGGCAAGGTGCGCTCGGTGACCACGGCACCCGCTTCCTTGTAAATGCGCTCGCCCGGGGGTGGCGCGGCCTTCGCTGCCTTGTTCGGTGCAGCGTGGCGAGGCTCCTTTGCCGGAACCGGCTTGGCCGGGGGAGGAATTGTTCCAGGCTGTTCCCGCGTGGGTGCAGGCGGGGGGGGGGCAGGCATGGCGGCTGCTTTTTCCGGTGGAGCGTTGGGCGGAGGCGGGGGCGCAGGCATAGGTGCAGGTGCCGGTTCATCAGCCTTTGGCGGTGAAGCAGGGTCCGGGGTGGCAACCGGGGCTGGTGCAGGCGGCGGGGCGGCCAGGGCAGCCTGCTTTGCGGCTTCTTGTTCTTGTTTTTTGATCAGCGCCTGAAGGTCTTCGATCTTCACTTTTGGATACACATTGTATGGCCGCAACTTGCGCGCTTGCTGGAATGCGGCGAGCGCATCCTGATATCGGCCTTGTTGGAAGGCGAGGTCCGCATTGTGCATCACACGCTGGTACAGGGTGTCCTTGGCGGATTCCGCCACTTCCCGCTCCGCAATGCGCGAACGTTCCTTGGCGGAAAGCTTGCCAAAATCACCCGTGAGGCTTTCGTTGTCACGCTGGGCCTTCGCCGCATAGGCCACCGAGGCAAGCAGGAACAGGCAAGCCCAACGAACAACGGAAGCGGCAATGGTGTTCATGGCTGACCGGGCAATACAAAGATGGTGCCTTTGCGGCACGGCGCGCGCCGTATACGTATTTTTGCCGCCTGCGTTCCATTCCTGCCGGTATTTGCACCACACCGGCCCAATCTGGACGAAACAAACCCAAAACACAGTTGAAATGAAGGTTATCGTGAAAGCGTGCCTTGCTGTTGCCGTATTGTTCACCGCCTGCAAGAGCGATCCCACCCAAAGTGAACAGTACAAGCAACTGGAACAGGACAAGAACGCCGTTGCCGTGCAAAGCTCGGAGAAGGATTCCACGATCAATGAAATGTTCGGGGCCTTCAACCGGGTGAGCGAGAACCTGCGCATGATCCGCGAGAAGCAAGGGCTTCTGGCCACCACCAGCAAGGGCGTGGAGAACGGGAAGAACATGGAGCAGGGCATCGTGGACGACCTGCGGGCCATTGACTCGCTGCTTACCGCGAACCGAAAGATCATTGCCCGCATGAAAAAGAGCTCCGCTGCCGACAATGCGAAGCTCAGCGAGCTGCAAAAGGCCATCAAGGAGATGGAGCAGTCACTGAATGACAAGGATGCTGAGATCGGCTCCCTGAAGGAGCAGCTTGCCAGCACCAATGCTTCGTTGGCCAGCATGATCCAGATGTACCAGGACAAGGAGCAGCAGGCAAACATGCAGCTGGGTGAACTTCACACGGCATTTTATTGCGTGGGCAGCAAGAAGGAGCTGATCGCCAACAACATCCTCACCAAGGAAGGCGGCGTGATCGGCATCGGCAGCGTGAGCAAGCTGAAGACCACCGACCTGAACAAGTCCTACTTCAAGCAGATCGACATCAGCAAGATGACCGTGATCCCCGTGAACGCGAAGAAGGCCAAGGTGATCACCACCCACCCTGCGGGCAGCTACGAGCTGGTGGGGAAGGACCACGTGGACAACCTGACCATCAAGGACACGGCCGCTTTCTGGAGCGTTTCCAAGTACTTGGTGATCGAGGCGGACTGAGCGAGGAAAGCCACACAATGAAAAGAGGCCGCATTTGCGGCCTCTTTTCATTGTGTGCAAGAATTTCTCCCTAATCGGAAGACTTCATCGTTTCCGGCTTGTGGTCGGCTTTGGCCTTTTCGGCCTTGCCTGCACAGCAGCCTTTGCTTTCCACTTTCTTGCCGGCGCAGCAGCCCTTTTCGCCTTCCTTGCCGCAAGCATCCAGCTTTCCTGATTTCACCAGGTCGGCCATTTTTTCCTTCTGCTCCGGGTTCAGCAATTCACCAATGGAGGCGTAAGTGCCTTCGTCCGCCTTTTTGGCCTTGGCGTCCATCATCTCGCAATGGCCGCGCATGCCTTCCAGTTCCTTTTCATTCTTGGCCAGCAGTTCGTGCACCTTTGCCGCTTGGTCCTTGTCCAGTGCAAGTTCCTTGGTAAGCAGTTCGGTGCGCGCCTTGGTCATTTCCGCGCAGGCTTGTTCAGCCTTCAGGTCTTTTTGGGCGGTGGCCATGCCGGCGGCACTGATCAGCAGGGCGGCCGCAATCAACTTGATCGTCCTCATGATGGGTGTGTGTGGGTTTTGCACGAATGTAGTGATTTGGGCCTGACCAAAGCACAAAGCGTGCCAAGCCCCCGGATGCCGTCAACTGCCCTTGGTGCCGCGCACCATGTGCACAATGGCATCCCACATGGCGGGCTCCACCGCTTCCAGCATGTTGAACTGGCCGGCGCCCTTTAGCCATTCGCCGCCATCGATGGTGACCACCTCGCCGTTGATGTAGGAGCTGAACGGTGAAACCAGGTAGCTGGCGAGGTCGGTGAGTTCGCGGTGCTCGCCTACGCGGCCCAGGGGAACGCGTTTGGCCATGTCGAACTTCTCCACCAGCTCGCCGGGCAGCAGCCGCTGCCATGCGCCCTTGGTCGGGAAGGGGCCCGGTGCAATGGCATTGGTGCGGATGCCGTATTTGGCCCATTCCACCGCCAAGGACCGCGTGAGCGCCAGCACGCCGGCCTTGGCGCAGGCGCTGGGCACCACGTAGCCGCTGCCGGTCCATGCATAGGTGGTGGTGATGTTGAGCACCTTCTTCTCCTTTTCGCCCTTGGCGATCCAGTGCTTCCCAAAGGCCAGCGTGCAGTTCACCGTGCCCATCAGCACAATGCCGATGATGGTTTCAAAAGCTTTGCTGCTCAGGCGTTCGGTGGGGCTGATGAAATTGCCCGCCGCATCGTTCACCAGGGCATCGGCACGGCCGAACTTGGCCAACACTTGTTCCAGCATCCGGTCCACATCGCGCCATTCGCGCACGTCACAGGCCACGGGCAGCACCGTGCCGCCGGTGGCTTTTTCCAGCTCTGCGGCAGTGGCCTGCAGCACCTCCAGCTTGCGGCTGGTGATGCACACGCGGGCGCCCAGGCGCAGGAAGGCTTCCGCCATGCTGCGCCCCAGGCCCGTTCCTCCGCCGGTGATCACGATCACCTGTCCTTCCAGTGCGCCGTCGCGCAGCATGCTGTTCACGGTTGCCATGGTTTATGGTGCGTTGCTGCGGACCGGTGGACGGTTTTGCCGCTGGTCCATGGTGCCCTGCGGTGCTTGCAAGGGCACCTTGTTTTTGGTGGTGGGCACCTGTTTGCAGGAGCGCTCCATCAGTTGTTCCACTTCGTTGCCGTAGAGGGCCGTGAATCCCTTGTCCACGGCTTCGCGCAGCAGCACGCAAGCCTTGGCCGTGTCGCCGCTTTCCAAGGCGATCACGCCGAGGTTGCGGTACACAAAGGGGTTCATGGATTTCTTCCGCTTTGCCCGGTTGATGTCCTTGAGGGCCTTTTTGGTGTTGCCCTCCTTGTACCAGCTCCAGCCCCTGTTGTTGAAGGCATAGCTGTAGTTGGGGTTCAGTTTGATGGCCCGGCCGTATTCACGGATGGCTTCGGCATGGTTGCCGCGGAAGGCGTAGAGGTAATAGCCGCGGCTGTTGTAGTTCACGGGGTCGTTGGGGGCAAGCTGCACTGCCTTGTCCAGTTCGGTGCGTGCCATTGCCGTATCACCGGCCATGGCGGCCAGTTCGCCCTTGGTGCGGTGCAGCGGTGCGGAAGCCGCATTGTCCGGGCCTCCCAGGGCCATGGCGCTTTCGATGTCCGCCATGGCATCCTGCAGTTTTCCCTGTAATTGCCGCACTTGGGCTTGCCGGAAGTACGCTTCCACAGTGGGTTTTTGCCGGATCAGTTCGGCGAAATGCACGTCGGCGCTGTCCAGTTGGCCCATGCCTTGCTCGGCCACGGCCAGTTGAAAGAGCCCGGAAAGGCTGTCAGGCAATAACTGCATGGCGGTGCGCGCATCCTGCGCCGCCTTGGTGAACTCGGCAATGGCGTTGTAGCCTTGGGCGCGCAACGCGTAGAACTCCGGGTGGCCAGGTTTGCCCAATGCGCCGGTGGCGATGCGGATGGCCGGGTAAGCCTTGCCCTTGGCCAGTTTGGCGCGCACCTTGGCTTCGGTGCGCGGGGTGGTTTGCGCCAAGGACGCGGCAGCAGTGGTGAGCATCACGATCAAGGACAGGATCCGCATGTGGCGAAGATACTGGCCAAGGCCCGCCGTGCAGCAGGAAACAACCCGGTAACTTTGCCCTACGCCATGGCTGCCCGTTTTACCTATCCCGCCAAAGTGCTGGTAGCCTGGGGCGAAGCCATTTCAGGCAATGCGGAGTTGCGCACGTGGTTGATCAAGAACGGATTTCCGGAACTGGGGATTTTCGTGTTCGCCCTGCACTTGAAGGCGGATGCGCGCAAATGGTTGATGGATAACGGATTTCCGCACCTGATGGCGGTGATCCGCGGGATCGAGGATGATGACAAGGCGCTCGAATGGCTGGAAGCCCACGACATGCTGGCCTTGCGCAAGATGGCGGAGTGCGGGGGTGACGATGAGGCCTTCCAGTGGTTGCTGCGCGAAGGCCACCGCGAACTGGCCATGCTCGGCCTGAAGATGTGGTCCGTGAAGATGAAGATCGAGGAGGACCACCAGGACCCGCACAAGTTTCCGAGGGATTAGCGAAAGTTGAAAGTTGGAAATAGACACCTCTTCGGGAAGCTCAGGGGCTGCGGGTAGCGGGCAGCGGTGGCCTTTCACCGGGCGCCGCTGGCAACCATGAAACCGTGCATGCCGGAAGCGCAGTGGTCAGTGGTCGATGCGCTCCACGCGGCGCACTTCCGGCACGCTGCGGAGCTTTTCCACCAAGGAGTGCAGGTGTTCGGCATCGTGCACGTACGCCATCACCTTTCCTTCGAAGATGCCGTCCTTGCTTTCGAAGTTGATGCTGCGCATGTTCACGTTGTTCTCGTGGCTGATGATGGTGGTGATGCGGTTCACGATGCCCACCGCGTCGATGCCGCTGAACTGGATGCCGGCCAGGAATTCCACGCTGTCCTTGCCTTTCCAGCGCGCCTTTACGATGCGCATGGCGAAGTTGCTCATCAGCTGCACCGCGTTCGGGCAGTTTACGCGGTGGATGCGGATGCCTTCCGGGGTGATGAAACCGAACACGTCATCGCCGGGAATGGGGTGGCAGCAAGGGGAGAGCTTGTACTCCATGCTCTGCAGCTCATCGCCAATGGTAAGCGTGCTGCCTTGCGTGCCGCGGATCTCCGCCACGATCTCTTCCAACCTGCGCTCTTCCTTGGGGCGCACGCCCTTCGGCAGGATGAGCCGCCCGTTTTTCACCGCGGGCGCGGGCATGGCGTCCAGGTCCTTCTGTTCCCGTGCGATCTGCCAGTAGAGGTCGGTGGGTGAAGTGGCGAGCAGGTGGTCCGCCAGGATGGCGATGTTTTCCGCGTTCAGCTTGGCCCCCCATGCGCGGAGCTTGCGCTGCACCGCCTCGCGGCCCACGATGGCGAGCTTGCGTTTTTGCTCCCGCAGGGCCTGCTTGATCTTGTGGCGCGCCCTGGCGGTCATCACGTAGTTCAGCCATTCCGCCTTGGGCTGCTGTTTGCGGCTGGTGATGACCTCCACCTGGTCGCCGTTGCGCAGTGCCTGGCTCAGGGGAACGAGCTTGTGGTTCACCTTGGCGCCGATGCAGTGGCGGCCGATCTGGCTGTGGATGTCGAAGGCAAAATCCAGCGCGGAGGAACCTGCGGGCAGGTTGCGCATTTCACCTTTCGGGGTGAACACCATGATCTCGTCGTTGAAGAGGTTCAACTTGAAATCGTTCACGAAATCCAAGGCATTGCTGCCGGGATCGGCCAGGATCTCACGGATGCGGTTGAGCATGCTGTCCATGGCGTTGGCATGCTCTTCCTCGCCTTTGTAGCGGTAATGCGCGGCCAGGCCCATTTCGGCCACCTGGTCCATGCGGCGGCTGCGGATCTGCACCTCCACCCACTTGCCGCCGGGGCTCATCACGGTGGTGTGCAGGCTTTCGTATCCGTTGGCCTTGGGCATGCTGATCCAGTCGCGCAGCCGGTCGGGGCTGGGCTGGTAGAAGTCGGTGACGATGGAGTACACCTTCCAGCAATCGGCTTTTTCCAGTTCCGGCTTGCTGTCCACGATGATGCGGATGGCGAACAGGTCGTACACCTCCTCGAAGGTGACGTGCTTGGTGAGCATCTTTTGGTAGATGCTGTAGATGCTCTTGGGCCGCCCCTTGATCTCGAATTCGAACTGTTCTTTCTCCAGGGCTTCGCGGATGGGCAGGATGAAGCGGCTGATGAAGCGCTTGCGCACGGATTCCCCTTTCTTCAAGCGGTGTTCAATGTCGTGGTACAGGGCGGGTTCCTTGGCGCGGAGGGAGAGGTCCTCCAATTCGCTCTTGATGTTGTACAGGCCCAAGCGGTGGGCGAGGGGCGCATAGAGGAAGAGCGTTTCGCTGGCGATCTTGAGCTGCTTTTCGCGGCTCATGCTTTCCAGCGTGCGCATGTTGTGCAGGCGGTCGGCGAGCTTGATCAGGATCACGCGCACGTCCTGGGCCAGGGTGAGCAGCACTTTGCGGAAGTTTTCCGCCTGCATGCTGTCGGTTTGCCAGTTCACTCCGCTGATCTTGGTGAGGCCGTCGATGATGGTGCACACGGTGTCGCCGAACATGTCGCGCACGTCCTCCAGGGTGAGGTCGGTGTCCTCCACCGTGTCGTGCAGCAATGCAGCGGCCACGCTGGTAACGCCCAGGCCGATCTCTTCGGCACAGATGCGCGCCACGGCAATGGGGTGGTAGATGTAGGGTTCGCCGCTCTTGCGCCGCTGGTCCTTGTGGGCTTCCAGCGCGATGTTGAAGGCCTTGCGGATGAGCCGGGTGCCGTCCGTGGTGCGGTCGCCGCGCACGGCGCGCAGCAAGCCCCTGTAGCGGCTCAAGATCTGCTCCTTCTCTTCCTCCAGGTCGTACACGGGCGTTGCTTCGGCGGGCTTAGGCATTCCCCAAATTTACAGGTCAGTTGCAAGTTTCCTTTCTTTCCGGGCTGGAACGCCGGCCGGTTCATTCCGCCGGCAGCACTTCGCCGCGCACCTCGCCGAAGCCGATGCGCAGGCCGTTGTTCCCGCAATGGCCGCGGATCACCACGGTGTCGCCGTCCTCCAGGAATTTCCGTTCGCCGCCGTCCCGCAATTTCAACGGCCTGGTGCCGCGCCACGTAAGTTCCAGCAAGCTGCCGAAGCTGTCCTGCGCGGGACCGCTGATGGTTCCGCTGGCCATCAGGTCGCCGGCGCGCACGTTGCAGCCGTTCACCGTGTGGTGCGCCAGTTGCTGGGCCATGCTCCAGTAGAGGTAATTGAAGTTGGTGCGGCAGATCACGGATTCCTTGCCACCCTTGGGCTGCAGCGTGGCTTCCAGGCTGATGTTGAAGCCATGGGGCCCCGGCACCTGCAAATAGGGCAGCGGTTGCGGGTCTTGGGCCGGGCCAGCGGCGCGGAAGGGTTCGAGCGCATCCAATGTTACCACCCAAGGGCTGATGCTGCTGCCGAAGTTCTTGCCCAGGAAGGGGCCAAGCGGAACATATTCCCAGCTTTGGATGTCGCGCGCGCTCCAATCGTTGAACAGCACCATGCCGAAGATGTAGTCTTCCGCTTCAGCTGCGGTGATCCGCTGGCCCAATGGTTTTCCGCCGAAGGTGATGAAGGCGGTTTCCAGTTCGATGTCCAACTGCTTGCTCGCCCCGAACACGGGCGGCTCATCGGGCTTTGGGCGCATCTGGCCCATGGGCCGGCGGATGGGGGTGCCGCTGGCCACGATGGAGGAGGAGCGGCCGTGGTAGCCAACTGGCAAATGGAGCCAGTTGGGCATCAACGCATTTTCCGCGCCCCGGAACATGGTGCCTACGTTGGTGGCATGTTCGCGGCTGCTGTAGAAATCGGTGTAGTCGCCGATGGCCACGGGCAACAGCATGGTGGCTTGTGCCAAGGGAACCAAGGCATTGTGGCGGAGCGCGGTGTTGTCGCGCAGTTCGGCGTTGGTGTCGCGCAGGAGTGCACAAAGCGTGGTGCGCAACCGGCGCACGCCTGCCTTCCCAAAGGCGAGCATGGGGTTGAGCGTGGCCTGGTGGAAGGCTTCCTTGTTGATGCCGGAAGCCGCCAGCAAGCCCGCTTCCGCCAGCACTTGCAGGTCCACCACGGTATCGCCGATGCGGGTGCAGGCCCGGGGCGTGCGCCCGGGTGCGCGGAAAATGCCGAAGGGGATGTTTTGCAGCGGGAAATCGCTGCCCGCCGGGGTTTCGATCCAAGACTGCAGGTCTTTGGCGATCACATGTTCATGGGTTGCGCTCATGGCGCAAATGTCGGCATGCTGCACGCAACCACAGGGACCTGCTCAACGAACCGAGGTGACCCGATAGGCCGTGATGATCTTGTGGTGGCTGCGGCAAAGGCTCCATGGCAATTTGCTGTAACCGGAGGAGTACATGCCCGCGAACTGTTCCACGCAG
>JAFDZG010000279.1 GCA_018267065.1 Bacteroidota bacterium | reverse complement strand
TGTTCAATGGGCGCGCTGAAGACGTGCTCATAGCCGAGGTCGTTTCCGATGCACGTAAGCAGGCTGGAATCGTTGAAGGCCATGGCACGCACCCCTCCGTTCTTCCAGTAATCCACGCTTTGGTGGCTCGCGATGCCGGCGCTGCCGCCGTTGCCCACCATGATCACTTTCCTGTTTGATGCTTGCACCGCGCGCACCAGTTCCATGGCGCGCAACACGCCATCGGCATAGGTGAGTTCACCGTTCACATCTGATGCAGCAAGGCTGTCGATGAGCGTGTGCATCGCGCCGGTGTAGCGCTTCAGAAAAGCTTTCGGTTCCATGGCGCTCATTTCAGCAGGTGCTTCACGAATTTCAACAGGTCCTTCTTGTACACGGGATGCTCGTTGCCGATGATCTCCACGGCCAAGGCACCCATGCAGTTCCCCACGAGCCCGATGATCTCGGGGTCCAATCCTTTCCGGGCGCACAACGCCGTTACGGACAACACCGCATCACCCGCACCCACGGAGTCCTTTACGCTGGTTGCAAAGGCCGGCGTGTGTACCTGTTCCTTGCCGCGACGGTACAAGGAGCCGCGCTGGCCCAAGGTGATCTGCACGTCCGAAGCGTGCGTGATGGCCTGCAAGCGGTCGATCAGCAGGTCCAGCGGTTCGCGCTTGGCCCCGAACGGCAGGCGCAGCTCGGCCTCGTCAATGCTGATGTAGTCGCTGCGGGTGTACTTGGTGATGTAGTTGAACCCGTAGTTGTTGCTGTTGGTCTGCGCGTTCACCACTAAGTACTTGCCGCTCTGCTGAAGCACATCGATGACGCCGGGCGAGAGCATGCCATGGCCGAAATCGGCCACCACCACCAGGTCGCAGTGCGGCAGGCGTTCCTTGATCCGCGCGATGATGCCCGCTTCCAGCGCACCGCTCACGGGCTCTTCGTTCATGAACGTGACCTCGAAGAGCTTGATGTTCAGGTAATGGTCCAGGTAGCGGCGCTTGATCGGCGTGGGGCCGTCCTCGCGGATGAAAAAGTGCCGCTCCACGCCTGCCGCGAGCTTTTCCTCGATCATCTCCCGGCGCTCGTCCTTGCGGCCAAGGCAGGTCACCAGTTCCACATGCCCGGCGAACTGGTCCAGGTGGTTGGCGATGGCGAGCACCCCGCCCGCGTATTGTTCCTCGCGCAGAAGGATGCTGCTGATGGTGGGCGATTTGCTGCTCTTGCCCAGCGGGCGGCAGTAATGGTACTCGTCGATGATGGTGTCGCCGATCACCAGCACCTTCAGGTCTTTCAGCTTTTCCAATTCCGCCACCACCTGTTCGGCATCGAAGCGCGCGCGGAAATCCGCGAGGAAGGCTTGCACCTTGTCGTCCAACGGGCTCAGGTGCGCATTGATCAGGCTGCTGCTGCTGAACTGGATCTCCTCGGTGAAATGCAATTTGCCGCCCACCGCCTCCACCGCCGCCTCCTCCTTGGCGATCATGCCCGTAACATCCTTGGTGCGGTCCATGTAGTCCTGGCCTTTCACGTAGAGGTCCGGCTTCAGCAGGGTGATGGTCTCTATGGCCGTTTCCCATTTGTTCAGGGCCACGAAGTCCACCACGCCAAGCGCCGCGATGGCCTCCATGCGAAGCGCACCGGTAAAGACCGGTCGGCCAGGGCCTTTGTTCACGAAGCGGTCCGGCGTTACCGTCACCACCAGCACATCGGCCGCGGCCTTGGCCGCCTCGAAGTGCTTCATGTGGCCCAGGTGGAGCAGGTCGAAGCAGCCGTGGCACAGCGCCACGCGCTTGCCTTCGCCCTTGAGCTTGGCAATGGTCTTCGCCAGCTCTTCCAACGGCATGATCTTGCTCATCCCAGGTATTTGAACCAGTCCTTGGTGGCCTCGGCGATGCTGTTCGGGTCCCACAGCGGTGCCTCGCGCCAATAATCAATGTTGTCCAGCATGGTCTTCACGCCATCCTCGAATTTCACTTTCGGCCTCCAGCCCAATACGCGCTGGATCTTCGCCGTGTCGGCAAAGGTCTGGTCGGGCTCGCCGGGGCGCTTGGGGATGTGGACCTTTTCGCCCCCGAGCAATTCGCAGAGCCGGTTCACGCTGTAGGTGTTGCCGCTGCCCACATTGAAGACCTGCCCCGCGACATCCTCCCGTTCGCTGGCGGTGACGCACGCATCGGCCACGTCGCTCACGAAGGTGAAGTCCCGTGTCTGCTTTCCGTCACCCACCACGGTGAACGGCTTGCCCGCGAGCTTCTGCGCCAGGAACACGCCGAACACCGCGCCGTAGGTGCCGCTGGTGCGGCTGCGCGGCCCATAGACGTTGAAGAAGCGCATGCTGGTGATGTTAATCTTGTACACGCTGGCCCAGTACATCGCGTACTCTTCCCCAAGATACTTCGTCACCGCGTAGGGATACTGGCAACGGATGGGTGCGGCTTCCGGCGTGGGGTACACGTCCGGAATACCATAGCAGGAGGAGGAAGCGGCGTAGATCACGCGCTTCACGCCGTGCTTGCGGCAAGCCTCCAGCACGCTCACCGTGCCGTTCACGTTGCTGTTGTGGTACATCAGCGGGCGCTCGATGCTGGGCACGATGTCCGCCAGCGCCGCCAAGTGGAACACGCGTTCAATGCCCGCGAACAGCGGTTCGATCTTCACAGGATCGCTGATGTCGGCGATGTGGACGTGCAACCGGCTGTTCCCTTTCAGGTGGTCCAGGTTGCGGGCGTGGCCGGTGGAGAGGTTGTCCACCACATGCACTTCATGACCGTCGTTCAGCAAGCGCTCCACCAGCCAGCTTCCAATGAAGCCGCAGCCTCCCGTTACAAGGGTCTTCATGTTCATGTTCAAGGTCGCCAAATTTCGTTCTCACGGACCAAACGTGCGGGAATCCCCGCCACCAGGGCATGCGCGGCCACATCATGCGTTACCACCGCCCCTGCCGCCACAATGGTTCCGGTGCCAAGAGTGACGCCCTTCAGCACCATGGCGCGCTGGCCGATCCAGCAGCCGTCACCGATCACCACGGGATCCGGCGTATTGAGGGGTTCGCTGCCCGCCGGGCCGTGCGGATGGCCATCGTCATCACGCACCACCACTTCGCGCGCGAAATGGCAATCCGAGCCAATGGACACCGACCGTTTGCACAGGATGTGGGTGCCGCCGTTGATCAAGGTGTTGCCGCCGATGGTCACCTTTCCATCCCGCACGTCTATGCAACAACCGGGGTAAAGCGACACATCGCCGAGGATGTGCAGATCTGAGTTCACCAGCGACAGTTGACAGGCGGATGGCGGAACGCCCTGCCCGGACCCGTCAAAATAGCCGTGCGTGATGCCCACGCGGAAGGTACCGCCATGCACGATGATCTTGGAATGTTCAAGCTTTATGCGGCTCCGATGATTCACGGCAATGCGTGCACCATGGTGCAATTCCACATGCTTGCCAATTCCCAACTGGCCCCAGGCCGATGCCAGGCGGGCCACTTGATAATAGAGAAAACTGATCAACCGGCCCTTGCCGATCCAACCCCGGGTGGCGATATTGTCCCTTATGCGCATGGACGCTGGATGTGCCGGCCTGCCGCTTGGCCAACGCTCATGGCTGTTTCCTGAACTGCTTGCGCACGGCCCAAGCCATGCCCTTGCGGTGCATGATCACCTGGAAATCGAACTCATCGCGGTGCGCCTCCTGGAAGCGTTCCCATACCGGCAGCAGGCCGTAGCTCTCCGGTGCAATGTCGTCGAACACGATCACCCCGCCAACGTCGCAGTGGCCAACCACGTTCTCCAGGTCCTGGTGCGCGGTGCCCACATCGTGGCCACCGTCCACAAGGATGTAATCAAACAGGCGCTGCGGGTGGTCCTTGAAAAATCCGGGTACGGTAGTTTTCGAATCGCCGCTGATGAACGTGATCCGGTCGGTGGCAATGCCGAAAAGTCGCAGGTTGTCCTGCACCTTGCGCGTGGCCATGTTGGTGATGCTGCCCCTGATCAATCCGGTGAACCGCTCGGAAACATTGATGTTCCTGTCTTTGCCGAGCAACTTGCTCACAAAGCTTGCGAACGGCGTGGTGCTGACGTACTCCCGCCACATATCGAAGCTCAGTACTTCCTGCACGGCCGCCTGTTCCGCTGCGGAATAGCCGTGCAACAACGAGATCAGCGACCCCCCCGTGCGCGTGCCGATCTCCAGGATCCGCTTGGGTTTGCGCGTGCGGCCCAACCAGGAGATCAACATCCCCGTTTCCAGGAATTGCCCGCCACGCGTGTATTTCTCCGGCGTGGCCAGGTCCTGCCAATAGGGGTCGTTCGGGTCGGCCTGGCGCAACCGTCCGGCATTCCGCAGGAAACCGTCCCGTTCAGCCAGGATCGCGTTCAGGACGGAGGCATCGGGGGTCGGTGCAGTGGGTGTCATTTCCTTGTTCAATGCCATTGTGGTTTATCACGGCTTTACACCGGCTTGCTGGCCAGGTGAACATCAAAGGTTTTCGTGGGCCAGCCCGTTTCAGGCCTGCCCGATCGCACCTGCTCCGGCAGGTACACCGCGCACAGCGTGTTGCTCACGTGGAAGATGCGCTGGCGGTGCGCATCATCCGGTGCTCCGTCCAAGATGCCGCGCAGCACCTGCCAGTTCAC
>JAFDZG010000278.1 GCA_018267065.1 Bacteroidota bacterium | reverse complement strand
GTGAAGGCCGGGAACTTCCAACCGGTGCGCTGGTCCGCCCACCAGCCGCCATACGCGCCCAGCCCGATGATGGCGGCCATCTGGAAGCCGATGCCGCTGTAGCGCATGTAGGACTGCGCCGCCTTCCGCCGCTTTTCCGCGCGGTCTTCCCCGGTCATGGCTTCGGCAGGTGGCGCGAGCGGGCACTGAGCCGCACGGTGGAGAACACTAAAAATGCCAGGTAGAAAATAGCCAGCGTGAGCGTCAATGGAAGCGCCTGTGGACGGGGCAGTAGCATGAGTATTGCCACTACGGCCACCAATGCCGTGAACAATTTCAGCACCAGGCCCAACATATAGCGGAACATGAACCCCTTGGGGTCTTTGTCCATGGCTTTTTCCTGCCACAGCATCAGCATGCCGGTGAGCAGGGCCAGAAACACCAGTATGGCCAATTGCGCTTTCCCGAACGGCCAGCCGGCCAACTGGCATGCACCAAAGGCCAAGGCCCCTATGGCCACGGTATAAATGGCCAAGGCTGTCAAGGACCGTGTTGCCATGGATGGTTCGCCCGCCTATAGCCGCTCTTTACCGGCTCAGCGGGTGGTCTTCAGCGGTTCCGGCTTGGCTTCGGGGCTGGCCAAGGATGATGGCCTGTCGGTTGAGGTGCTCAACCGCACGGGGTCCATTTCCTTCACCGGGCTGCCGCCGCCGCCCATGTTGCAGTTGCCCGTGAACACGGCACCTGGTTCGATGGCCAACTTCTTGGTGTTGATGTCCCCGGAGAGGCGGGCGGTGGCTTTGAGGCTCAGCAGGTCTTGGCAGGCGATCTTCCCGTTCACGGTTCCTTCAATATCACTGCTTTGGCAGGTGACGTCGCCTTCCACGTGGCCTGTGGCGCCCACAATGAGGCGGCCGCGCACGTTGATCGTTCCTTTCACGCGGCCATCAATGCGCACATTGCTGTCCGAACGCAGCTCACCCTCAATGGTGGTGCCCTCCATGATGGAGTTGATCTTGCCGGGGCTCACCGGTTCAATGGGCTTGTTCATGGTGTCGTGGGCTTTGTCGTTCCTGAACATGGTGTTGCGGAATGGGCGTTATGCGGGAGTTGCGAAGGTAATGCCCGCAACGGGTTACTTGCCAGCCAAGTATTCCTTGCCAAAATAATTCGTGTACCCGCCTTCATCCTTTGCCACATAGAAGCGCGGATAATTGCCGCTGCTGATGGCAAACAGGGGATAGCCTTTATCGGACAAGCCCTTCAGGTCGGTCTTGTTGCTCTTGAACAGGTTGTAATAGGCCATGGCCGCCGCCTTTGTGGGGAAACTTCGGACCAGCACCACCTGGGTATGGCTGTTCCACATGCTGGCCTTTACCTCCAAGGGCTGGTTGCGGAAGTATTTCTTGTTGAAATCACCAATGGTGGCCGTTACCTGCCCGATAGGGCCAGCACTGTCCGGCACCACGATCACCACATAGTGCTCCCCGGAGGACGGGTCATACGTGGGTGCCGTGGACTCGGCGGTGGTGTCCACGGCTTGTGCACCGCCGCTCATCCGGTCCAGATTGGCCAGCAGCGCCGTGGCGGCCGTGGCCTCATCGGTACCCGGGAAACCGGACTGCACCTGCGTCAGCGCCTCGCGGAACGGCCCCACCAAGTGCATTCCGCCGATGGCCATGGCCTTCAGCAGGCTGTATTTGGCCAACAGGTGGTTGCGCGGTTCATTGGCGGCAATGCCTTGGCACGTGGCGATCACCCCTTGGTAGGCACCCTGCCGGAACTGGTCGTACAGGTCCGCATAAGCCTTGTCTTCCGCAATGCGGGTTGCTTCATCGGCCTGCAATTGGTCCGGGTTCCGCACCAAACGGGCAAATTCTGAATTGGGCCACCGGCTGGTGATCTCGTCGGCATAGTGCTTGGAACTTCCCCCTCCGAAATCCATGAAGTTGCCGGCCTTTTCCTTGGCGAGGTAGATGCGGTAGAGCTGGTAGTAGGCCTCCGGGGTGTAGCGGCAATCATCGAACCGGTTGTTCAGCACCTCGAAGCTTTCGATGGCATTGTCCACATCCTTGAGCTTTTCCTTGTAGATCATGCCCGAGAGGTACAGGGCCTCGCAGATGCGGGCATTGCTGCTGTCCAGCATGGCGGCACTGGTGGGCAGGTCCTTCAGGTAGCTTTCGGGTTTCTTCCATTCCGGCTCACCGGTTTCCTTGGCGGGCCCGGCAAGCGTGCTGTCGGCACCTTCCTCTTCGGCCACGTCCACCAAGGCTGTGCCGCTCTTGTCCGCCCTGCGCCAATTGTCCTCGTTGGGGCGGTCGCCCCACTTTTTCTTGAACTCTGAAATGCCGCGCGCTATTTGCGTTTGGTTGTAGAAATACCATGCACCGCCGGAGCCGGGCGTGCCCTGCTGGCCCGGCGGCGCCGGATTGTTGGCCAGCACGTCCCGCGCATCATCCGCAGCTTGTTTCTGTTCCTCCTCCTGCCGTTCGCGGTCTTTGATCAAGGCCTTGATGCGTTTCTCCCTTTCTTCGGGATCGAGCTTGGCAAAGGCTTGCAGGCTGTCCTCCCGGGCGATCACGTTCAGCTGCACCACCAGGTCGCCGAGCACCTCCGCACGGGTTTTTACTTCGTTGTACCGGGCATTGTCCTCTGCCAACAAGGTGCTCGTACTGTCGTAATACTGCTGCGCTGCCGGGTATTTTTTGTCGTCGAAGTAGAGGTCGGCGAGCTTCAGGAAGCTCTTGGCCTTTTGCCGGGTGTCCACGGTGCTCGATTTTACACTGGCCTTCAGCTCATCAATGCCTGCGTCGCGCTTGTTCTCCTTGAGGTTCAGTTCCGCCAATGCATAGTGGATCATGTCGAAATGGTCCACGTTCTTCTCATCGCGCAGCATGCGGGCAAGCTTTTGCCGCAAACCCCGGCTGTCGCCGCGGTCAAACGCCAGGGCTTGGAAGATCTGCGCATGGAACCCCAGTTCATAAGGCGCGCCCATGTGCGTGATCTTGCCGTACAGCGCAATGGCCTTGTCCTCCATGCCCTTTGTTTGGTACAGCTGGGCCAGGATGAAGGACCACCGGATGCGTTCCTTCTTCTGTTTGGCGATCTGCACGGCGTGTTCCAGCGCCACGATGGCATCATCCACCTTGCCGCGGTGCAGGTTCAGGTCCGCCTCAACGGCGCTGAGGTGGTCATGCGGAAAGTCCTTTGGCAGTTCCTTCTGCCCCTTGATCTCATCCAGCGTGCTTTGTGCCTTGGCGTACTGCTCCAGCTTGATGGCCGTGCGGGCCAGCCACAGCTTGGCCTCCAATTGCCGGTTCTGCCCCTTGAAGCGCCGCCCGATGTAGTCGAACGTGCGCAAGGCATCCAAATACCCTTGCTTGTAGAAGTGGCTCTTGCCGATCACGAACCAGGCATCGTCGATCCACTTGTTCTTCTCTTTGCCGTCGAACTCCATGGAGTTGCGGTCTATCACCGTGGAGCATTTTTCAATGCAGACCTCCAGGTCGGGCGTCATGGCCTGTGCCTCTTCCTTGGTGCCGTCCACGAAAATGGGCAACACTTGGTCGTAGTCGTCCACATGCGCCTTCTGCATGTTGGCCACGGTCTCGTTCAGCTTTTCGTTGGCGTTGAACCACCAGTTGTCCCGGGTGACCAATTTGTGGAAGGTGCGGTTCAGGAAGGCATCCTTGTTGGTGGAGCACGCGGCCACCAGCAGGATCACTGCTGCGGGCAGGAGGTATTTTGACCGGATGCGGCGCATGGCGGCGTGCTCTAAGAACTGCAAGCGGGCGAAGATATTTCACAGCAGGCCAGCGGCCCCAAAAACAACCGGTGGGTGCACCGCCGCCTGTTGCCCGGGGGCGAGGAAGGGCTGGAAAGCTTTTGGGCGGGGCCCCGTTTCCCCCGCCCGGGCCATCCGGCTTACGCCACTACCTTTTTCCCTTGTGCCATCAGGGCCTCAATTTCGTCCACCTCGCGCGGGATGTCCTTGAAGAGGTCGATCTGGCCGTCCTTGGTCACCAGGATGTTGTTTTCTATCCGGATGCCGAGCTTTTCCTCACGGATGTAAATGCCCGGTTCCACCGTAAAGACCATGCCCTCCGCGATGGGTTCGTTCCAGAGCCCCACATCATGCACGTCCAAACCGAGGAAGTGGCTGGTGCCGTGCATGAAATACTTTTTGTAGAGCGGCTTTTCCGGGTCCTGTGCGGCCACCTCTTTCTCGTCCAGCAGGCCCAGTGCGATCAATTCTTTTTCCATGAGCGCGCCCACCTGCTTGTGGTAGTCCGCCAGAAAAACGCCGGGCAACAGCAGCTTGGTGGCCTCCTTCTGCACGCGCAGCACCGCGTTGTACACATCGCGTTGGCGGGGCGTGAACTTGCCGTTCACCGGCACGCTGCGGGTAAGGTCGCTGGCATAGCCGCCGTATTCGCAGCCGAAATCCATCAGGATCACGTCGCCATCGTTGCAAACCTGGTCATTGGTGATGTAGTGCAGCACGCAGGCGTTGAAGCCGCTGGCCAGGATGGGCGTGTAGGCGTGGCCGCGCGAGCCGTTGCGGATGAATTCGCGCGTGATCTCCGCCTCCACCTCGTATTCCTTCAGCCCGGGCTTCAGCGAGTGCAGCACTTTCTGAAAGGCCTTTCCCGTAATGGCGATGGCCTTGGCGATCTGTTCCACCTCTTCCCGGGTCTTGCGGCTGCGGCTGCGGTGCATGATGGGCGCGCTCCGCCGGATGCTGTGCAGCGGGTAAAGGGCACGGAGCTCCTTGTTCTTGCGCTCTTCGCGCGTTTCCACCTCATTGCCCTGGCGCAGGTGTTCGTTGCTGTTCAGGTAGAGGTGTTGTGCTTGCGGCACCAACCGCTTGATCACCGCGTCATAGTTGCTGGTCCATTGCACGTTGGCAATGCCGCTCAATGCCCCGGCTTCCGCTTGGCTGAATTTGGCGCCCTCCCAAATGGCGATGGAGGGACTGGTTTCGCGCACGAACAGGATCTCCCGGTCCTTGGGGTCGTACGCATCGGGGAACAACAACAGGATGGTCTCCTCCTGGTCGATCCCGCACAGGTAGAAGATGTCGGCAGCTTGGTGGAAGGGCATGCTTCCGTCCGCGCTGGTGGGCATGATATCGTTGCTGTGGAACACGGCAAGCCCGCCTTTTTCCATCTGTTGGCGGTAACGGGCGCGGTGTTCGCGGTAGGTGGAAGCGGACAGTGGTGTGTATCGCATGGGCTTATGTGTGGAAATGGATCCGACCGCTAAAGTAACGCCGCTCCCCACCGGGCAGTTCAAGGGTGCCCCGCGCGTGCCTGCGGCACGCCCGTTACCTTGGCCCGGCCCTTGCAGGGTTCCCGCCCCATGCACAGTCCACGCCTCTTCCTGCTTCTTGCGTTGGGGTTGGGCGCGTGCTCCTGGTGGGTTCATGACCCCCCTCCCCAAGAGCGGCTGCTGGCGGCTGCAGCCAGCCTGCAACAGCGCGTGGACCGCGCCTATGGCCAATTGAACGCCGAGGTGGCCGCAACGCTTCATGCGGACACCTTGGCCATGTACGAAGGCCATAAGCCGGGCGAAGGAGGGATGCGCCTGTATCACGACGCCCGGGTTTCCGCCTGGACCGACCATGCACCCATCGGAGATGCCGAACTGGACAGTGCCAGGAACACGCACTTGGTGCTGCCTGATGGCATCTACATCCATGCATTCGCATCGCAGGGCAACCGCAGTGTGCACGCCCTGCGGCGGATCTGGTTCAAGCCCCCATTTGAAAATCCCTATCTCAAGAACCACTTCGAACCCGGCTTTACCTTGGACAAAGGCATCGTTGCGGAAACCGGCCCCGGCCTGGGTTCCGTGGTGCGCGATGCACAGGGCCGCGTGATGTTCCGCCTGCAATGGGCGGATGATGCGGCCCTTCCCGGAACCGTTGCCCTGATCGCCCTGTTGTTGGCGGTCCTGGCGATCATCTGCGCCGTTTGGGCGCTGTGGCGTTGGGCCATGGCCCGGAGGGGTGCGTGGCTTCCTGTTTTGCTATTTGTTCCGCTGCTGCTCGCCGCTCGCGTGGCCACGCTGGCCCACGGTTCATTCGCATCGTTGACCTCCTATTCCTTGTTCGACCCGTCCCTGTTTGCCTCTTCCTTCTTCATGCCTTCGCTGGGCGACCTGCTGATCAATGTGGCAGTGTTGCTCTGTGCCGCCTTGTTCATGCACCGGGCCCTGGGGCGCGCATCCGCGCCGGCCGATCCGCGGGTGTTGGCCTTGCTGGCCATTGCCGTGCTCTTCCCTGCCGCCGCCGGAACCGGTTCGGTGATGACCGCCCTGGTGCATGACAGCAGCGTAAGCCTCGACCTGTTCCGCGTGCAAGGTTTTGACGGGTACAGCTTCGCCGCACTGCTGGCCATCGGGCTGCTCCTTGCTGCCTGGTGCATTTTGGCCGATGCCTTTATCCGGCTGCTGGCAGCGGCCTTGCCGGGCAGCACCCTGCTGGCAATGGCCGTATTGGCCGCTGCGGTGCTGGCCCTTGCCGATCACCTTGCCGGCAATTACGACCTCGTGCTTGCGGCTTGGCCGTTGCCCGTGCTCTGGTTGCTATACCGTATCCGCAAGCGGCCCGGCAGCATCCCGGCCCTGCTGCTCATCGCCGTGCTGGCCCTGTTCACCGCCCATGTGCTCAACCGGCAAACCCTGAAACGCCAGGAACGTGATCGCGATGCCTTGGCCGAAACCGCCGCCGCCCGCGAGGATCCCGTGGTGGAACTTCTCTTCGGCGAAGCCGGGCGTGAGCTGCGGCACGACCCCTTCCTGGGGCGGTGGCTGCGCGGCACAGCGCCTTGCACGGCCGTGGATTTGGACCACTTGGTGCGACAGCCCTACTTCACCGGCTATTGGGACCGTTACGATATCCGGATCCACTTGGTGCTTCCCGGCGGGCGCGGCACCTGCTCCACCTCGCCGGATGCGGCATCCACCGCACAAGCCATTGAGGGCCGCTACGAACAGGGGGTGCCCGTGGCCCGGCAGAATGGGTTGCGGGTAACTGACCGTCCGGGCGAGGACGCCCTCTACATCGGCCGTTTGGAGGTGGACAGCGCACTGATCTTCGTGGAGATACGCCCCCGTTTGGTGGCCGACGGCCTCGGATTTCCTGAACTGCTCCTGGCCGGTGAACGCCCCTCCGCATACAAAGCCGGAAGGTTTGTGCGGGCCCGCTACGAACGGGGCATCCTCACCGCTTCTTCCGGCAACTTCGTGTTCCCGGTGGCATGGCACCGGCCCCTGCCGCCCGATGGGTTGCGCTGGACCGACCGGGGTTACGACCTCCTGGCGCAAGGTGACCCGCATGCGGCCCTGGTGATCGTCGGTATCCGGATCCCTTCCTGGTGGGACCACGTAACCACGTTCTCCTTCCTATTCCTGTTTTTTTGTTTGCTTGCCGCCGCCATGGCCGGGATCGGCTTGGCCATTGGGAGCCCCTACGCACGCGGGGCCGGCATTGGCGGCAAAGTGCGCTTGGGGGTGGCGGGCTTCGCCATCATCAGCCTTCTTTTGTTTGCATACGGCATGCACCAGTTGCTGGATGCCCGCAGGAACCAGCGGAGCGGGCGCACCATGGACGAACGCTCGCGCGGCGTACTGGCCGAACTGCGCCAAACCCTGCGCGGCGAAGGGGCGCTGAATGGCTCAGTGGCCCCGTACTTGGACCATTTGCTGGCCAACCTCAGCAATGTGTTCTTCACGGACCTCACGCTTTACGCGCCAAACGGCGAGATGCTGGCCACCTCGCGGGAGCAGGTCTTCAACACCGGCCTGCTGGGCCGCCGCATGGACCCGCGCGCCTTCCAGCGCTTGGCCGTGGAGGGCGCCGCCTCGTTCATCAACGCCGAACACATTGGCACGGCTTCCTTCAGCACCGCCTACATGCCCTTCCGGAACGACCAAGGCGAAGTGCTCGCCTACTTGGCGCTGCCCTATTTCGCCAGGCAGGGCGAAGTGGAGCAGGAGCGCGCCTCCAGCTATGCGGCACTTGTGAACATCTTCACCCTGCTCTTCCTGCTCAGCGTAGTGGCCGCCACCCTGATCACCCACTGGACCACCCGGCCCTTGGAGCTGTTGAGGCGCGGCCTGGAGCGGATCGGCTTGGGCGCCCGCAACGAGCCCATCAACTACCGCGGCCGGGATGAACTGGGCCAACTGGTGAAGGTGTACAACCGCAAGGTGGAGGAACTGCGTGAAAGCGCCTTGAAGCTGGCCCGCAGCGAACGGGAACATGCTTGGCGCGAAATGGCCCGGCAGGTGGCGCACGAGATCAAAAACCCGCTTACGCCCATGCGTCTCAACGTGCAGCACTTCCAGCAAACCTGGGACCCCGCCGCACCCGATGCCCGCGAGCGCCTGGACCGCTTCGGCAACAACCTGGTGGAACAGATCGACGTGCTCAGCCGCATCGCCGGCGAGTTCAGCAATTTCGCGCAGCTCCCGCCCGCGCACCCCGACCATCTGGACCTTTCCTCCGTGGCCCAAACCGTTGTCCATCTGTTTGCCAACACACCGGGCGCCAAGGTGCAGTTGCACACCACCGGACCATTGCCCGTGCTGGCCGACAGGGAACACTTGGTGCGCATGTTCACCAATTTGGTGAAGAACGCCCTGCAGGCCATGCCCGAAGGACGCGAAGCCTTGGTGGAGGTGCGCCTCCATGCCGAGGGCGGCAACGCCGTGGCCGAAGTGAAGGACAACGGCGCCGGCATCCCGGAAGAACACCGCAGCCGCATCTTCCAGCCCAACTTCACCACCAAGGGCAGCGGCATGGGCCTGGGGTTGGCCATGGTGCAGCGCATGGCGGAGAATGCCGGAGGCAAGGTGTGGTTCACCACGGAGGAAGGCCGGGGCACCAGCTTCTTCGTGGCGCTGCCGTTGCTGGCGTAGCCGATACATTTGCCAAGTCCCCTTACGTTCTCCGCCCTGCGGAAGCAATTTCCCCGATACATGTCCCTTCAAAACCTCCTCATTACGGAAGCCGGTGGCATCCGCACCATCACCATCAACCGGCCGGACCAGCTGAACGCGCTGAACCGCGACACCATCGCCGAACTGGACCAAGCCCTCACCGAAGCGGAAAATGACCGCGGCGTGCGCGTGCTGATCATCACCGGCAGCGGGCCCAAGGCCTTTGTGGCCGGTGCGGACATCAAGGAATTTGCCCACTTCTCCGTTGAAGAAGGCAAGATGCTGAGCGCCGGAGGCCACAAGCAGCTCTTCGACCATGTGGAACGCTTGAACAAACCGGTGATCGCGGCGGTGAACGGCTTTGCACTGGGCGGCGGGCTGGAGCTGGCGATGAGCTGCCACATCCGCGTAGCCGGCGACAATGCCCGCATGGGCCTGCCGGAAACCAGCCTGGGTGTGATCCCCGGCTACGGCGGCACGCAGCGCTTGGCGCGCTTGGTGGGCAAGGGCAAGGCCCTGGAGATGATCTTCACCGCCGGAATGATCAAGGCGGACGAGGCCCTGCAATGGGGCTTGGTGAACCACGTGGTGCCCCAAGAGCAACTATTGGCCAAGTGCAATGAACTGGCCGTTACCATCCTGAAAAACAGCCCCTCCGCCCTGGCTTCAGCCATCCGAGCGGTGAACGCCGGCTTTGAACCCGGTGCGAACGGTATGCAGCGCGAGATCGAGGAATTCGGCAAGTGCTTTGGCACCGCGGATTTCAAGGAGGGAACGAGCGCCTTCATGGAGAAGCGGAAGGCGAGTTTCACGGGGGCATAGCACCCACCGCCTCACTCACACCAACCACCCCGGCCACAGCCCCAGCGCCAACACCGCCGCTGCGCACAGGCTCACCACCACCCAGTTCAACGGGCTCACGGTGAAGGTCATGGGTTGTTCGGAGGGCACGAACACTTCGCGTGCCACCATGATGTAGTAGTAGATGCCCAGCAGTGCCATCAGCACGCCGAAGCCCATCACCTTCAGCCAGCCCGCGCCGATGGCCAATAAAAACACCTGGTACTTGGCGATGAAGCCCGCCGTGAGCGGGATGCCAGCGAGCGACAGCAGCATGGCCAAGGCGCAGAGGGCGAGCCACGGCTTGGCGGCGAAGAGGCCCCGGAAGATGCCGTTGTCCTCGGCTCCGTTGCAGGCCCGCTTCGCGATGGTGAACAGGATGAACAGGCCCGTAGTGGCTAAGGAATAGGTGAAGGTGTAGTAAACCAGCGTGCCGCCCACCGAAGCGCTTTGCTCCGCCGTGCCGTTCAGCGTGAGCAGGGCCAGCAGCAGGAAGCCGCTGTGCGAGATGCTGGAGTAGGCCATCAGGCGCTTGAAATTCGTTTGGCGCAACGCGATCACATTGCCCACCAGCATGGTGGCCAGCACCAGCAGCACCAGGATGCGCGCAAGGGTTCCGGGCATGCCCGTGCCCTCAATGAGGCGGTAAAAGCCTGCCGTGGCGGCCATCATCACCACGGTGGCCATGAAGGTGGTCACCAGCGTGGGCGCGCCTTGGTACACGTCAGGTTTCCAGAAGTGGAAGGGCACCGCGCCCATCTTGAAGGCCAGGCCGGTGACGGTGAAGAACAGGCCGAAATTGAGCAGCATGTTGGAACTGCCCGCCTCGGCGATGTGCTTGCCGATCACCGCCAGGTCGAACGAGCCGGCGAGGCCGTAGAGCAGGGCGATGCCCATGAGCAGGAAGGCGGTGGAGAAGGAGCCGAGCAGGAAGTACTTGAAGGAGGCCTCGTTGCTGCGCAGGTTGTGCTTCTTCGCACCGGCCAGCACGTACAGGGGGATGCTCAGCACCTCGATGCCGATGAAAAGCATCACCAGGTCGGTGTAGGCGGTGAGCAGGAAGCCGCCCACCAGCGAGAAGAGCATCAAGGCGTACTGCTCGGCCACGTGGCGCTTGGCGCGGTGGTAGTAGTCCGGCCCGAAGAGGAAGATGAGCACCGTGATCACGGCCATGCCGATGTTCATGCCGGTGCTGAACCGGTCGAACGCCAGCATGCCGCCCAGCAACGGATGGTCGATGTGCCAGCCGGTGGCGAAGAGCGCGATGGCGCCCAGCAGGCCGAGGACACCGATCGGCGCCAGCCAGGATTTCTTGTCGAAGAGCCCCAGGTAGAGCACCACCACGCCCAGCACGGAGATCAGGATAAGCGCGCTCATCTCAGTTCAGCAGGGCGATTGAGTTCAACAATTGCTGGACGGGCCCGTCCACTAAGTGCAGGATCACGTTCGGGAAGATGCCCACCAACATGAAAATGGCGATCAGCGGAACTAAGAAGAAGTGCTCTTCGGCATCGGCATCGGCAAACGACACTTCACGGTCGGGCCCCAGCATCACGCGCTGGAAGGCGTAAAGCATGTAGATGGCCCCGAGCACGATCAGCACCACCGCCGCGAAGGCCGTCCAGTGGTCGAACTCCCAAAAGCCGGTGTACATCAGCCATTCGCCCACGAAGCTCTGCGTCAGCGGCAGCGCCACGCCGTTGAAGGTGACGAAGAGGAACAGCAGCGCGAAGCGCGGCATCTTCGTCTTCAGGCCGCCCATGGTGGCGAAGTCGTTGCTGCCGGTGCGCTGGAACATCGCGCCCACGATGTAGAACAGGCAGACCATCAGCACGCCGTGGGCCAGCGCCTGGTACAGCGTGCCGGTGATGCCGTACACGCTGAAGGTGAAGAGCGCGGCGCACATCAGTCCGAAGTGGCTCATGGAGGAATAGGCCACCAAGCGCTTGAAGTCGTTCTGCCGGAAGGCGATCACTGCGGCGTAGAGCGCACCGAAGAGGCTGAGACCGATCACCCAGTTGCGCCAGTAGGCGGCACCCTCGGGCACGAAGGCGAAGACCAGCGCCACGATGCCGTAGAGACCCATCTTGCCCATCACGGCGCTCAGCACCATGGTGCCCTGGGTGGGCGCCATCACGTAGGTTTCCGGCTGCCAGCTGTGGAAGGGGAAGATGGGCATCTTGATCGCGAAGGCGAGGAAGAGCGTCCAGAACAGCCACACCTGCGTGCCCATCGGCAGGTGCAAGGCGGCCAGTGCGGTGAAGTCGGCGCTGTGCGGCGCGGGGGTCTGCAGGGTGAGGTAGGCGATGGAGAACAGCAGCGCCAGCCCGCCCAGCAGGGTGTAGAGGAAGAAGCGGATGGTGATGGCGCGCTTGTGCTCGCCGCCCCAGAACAGCAGCAGGAAGAAGATGGGGATCAGCGAGAGCTCGAAGAAGATGTAGAACAGGAAGGCGTTCTGCGCCATGAACACGCCGAAGAGCGCGGCCTGGGAGAAGAGCAGCAGGGCGTTCACCAGGGCGGGATCGCCTGCGGGCTGCTTCCAGCCGGTGCCGATGATGAAGGGGAAGAGCAGGCCGGTGAGCACCAGCATCAGCAGGCCGATGCCGCCGTAGCCCAGCACGAGGCGCATGCCGAAGGCGGGCACCCAATCGTGCGAGACGGCGATCACCGTGCCGCCGGCCCAGGTGTACCAAAGCCACAGCACCAGCGCCAGCGTGAGCAGCGTAGAGGTGAGCGCGATACCGCGGGCCATGGCCGGACGCGCAAACAGCAGCCAAGTGGCGGCCAGGAAGGGGATGAGGATAAGTGCGAGCAGTTCCATTACCCCATCATGGTGATTAGCAGCAGCACCACCACGCCGACCATCATGCCGAAGAGGTAGAAACTGGTGTTGCCGGTCTGGAACTTGCGCAGCAGCTCGCTGAAGCCGAGGGTGGTCTTGCCGGTGCCTGCGGTGAGCGGCACGGCCACCTTCGATTCGCCGAC
>JAFDZG010000277.1 GCA_018267065.1 Bacteroidota bacterium | reverse complement strand
TGCGAGCGGGATCGGTGAGGTGCGGGGAATTGCTCACAATACGCCAGCACCGCATTCGGAATGAATGATGAGCGGGTTGTTCAGCCTAATGCAACCTTTGCCCCATGTCCCAAGCGCCAGTCTCATTGCCTGCGTACTTCGGTGCGGAAGGAACGGCGGATGTCTTCTTCCAACCGTACACCAACGGAGGCAAGCCGGTCCGCACGCAGGTGGTGTTGTCACACCATTTAATCAGCTTGGTGCAGGATGGATCCAAGGAGGTGATCGTGGCGGAGCGGCACGAACAGGTGGATGCCTCGCGGCTGATCCTGCTCTCCGCCGGCTCGGGCATCATGAGCGAGCACAGCCTGAAGGGCAAGCCCATGCGGAGCCTGTTGCTCTTCATAGCACCTGACTTCCTCGAGGACTTTTGCATCAGGCATGAGCTAAAGCCCGAGCTCCCGGCAACGGGGCTCCTCACCCTGCCGCAGGATGCGTACACGCGCCTGTTCGCCCGATCGGTGGAAACGTTCGGCAGCGAAAGGCTCAATGCGGATGCAGCCCTGCGCGGCAACAAGGCCGGGGAGATCCTGCTGTACCTGCAAACGAAGGAACCTCACAGCTTTGCACAGTTCCTCGGCGCTGCACTGCTGGACCGTGACCGCCTCTCACTGAAGGCCGTGGTGGCACGCCACCTGGATGCCAATCTCACCATATCGGAATTGGCCTTCCTGTGCAACATGGGCGAGACCACCTTCAAACGGAAGTTTCGCGAAGTGTTCGGCACCGCGCCGGGGCGCTGGATGCACGAGCAACGCATGGATCGCGCAAAAGCCTTGCTGGAACGGAGGATGCGCCCCAGCGAGATCTTCACGGACCTGGGCTATGAAAGCCTCTCAGCTTTCAGTTCAGCGTTCAAGCAGCATTTCGGCACCACGCCGACGGCGCTCCTGCAGGGAAAAGCCTGATCCATCAATCTTTTGGCCCGTTGGCGCAACCGCCGGGTACACTGGCCGTGACACCTTTGCGCCGCAACCGAAACCCGTGATGTACCGGCAAGCATGCATCCTCCCCGCGGCCTTTGTGGCCACCTTCGCCTTCGCCCAGAACTTCACCTTGCGAAGCAAGGACCTCGGCGGGCAGGCCAACATGCAGCAAGTGTACAATGGCTTTGGTTGCACCGGCGGGAATTTGTCGCCGGAATTGTCCTGGACGGATGCGCCGGAGGGCACCAAGAGCTTCGCCGTCACCCTGTTCGACCCGGATGCGCCCACGGGCAGCGGCTGGTGGCACTGGATCGTGTTCGACCTGCCCGCCGCTGTGCATGAATTGGCCACGGGTGCCGGTTCGCAGGACGGCAAGGGGCTCCCTGCCGGTGCGGTCCAAGCCGTCACGGATTTCGGCTTGCCCGGCTATGGGGGGCCATGTCCACCGGTGGGACATGGACCGCATCGATACATCCTCACCGTGTATGCGCTTGCCGTGGACAAACTGGGGTTGGGCACCACGGCGCAGCCAGCCCTGGTGTCGGCAACGCTCAACCGGCTAAGCCTTGCCCGGGCATCGATCATCTTCCACTATCAACGATGAAACCCATGGACACCGGATTTCTGGAAAGCGCCCGCAAGCAGTTCGCCTACTACAAGCTGCTTGGCGACAAAACCTTCGCGCAGCTCACGGATGCGGAGCTTTGCTGGCAGTACAACGCGGACACCAACAGCGTGGCCACCATCGTGAAGCACTTGTGGGGCAACATGCTTTCGCGCTGGACCGACTTCCTCACCACCGATGGCGAAAAGGAATGGCGCAGGCGCGATGCTGAATTTGAGGACGACAAGCCCACACGCGAGGCCATGCTGGCGCGTTGGGAGGAAGGCTGGGCGTGTTTGTTCAAGGCGCTGGACGGCTTGGCCGAAAACGACCTGGGACGCATCATTTACATCCGCAATCAAGGCCACACGGTGCTGGAAGCCATCAACAGGCAACTGGCACACTACCCGTACCATGTGGGCCAGATCGTCCACATCGGGAAGATGCTGCGCGGGGAGGAATGGCAAAGCCTTTCCGTGCCGCGCGGCAAGTCTGCGGAGTACAATGCCGAAAAGTTCAGCCAGCCTAAGCAGCGCGGCCATTTCACGGACGGGCTGATCGGCCATGCCTTCACGATCCCGGTACTGGTGCGGGAACTGCACCATGCACATGAACGGCTTTGGGATACCGTGGAGGCCCTGGACGGCAAAGCACTCGAGGCCGCCCCGGCCGGCAAGTGGAACGCTTTGCAGCACATGGTGCACATCCACTTGGGCGTAAAGGCCATGGCAAACTACCTCGCATTGCCTCATGCCGTGATCGAGGAAAAGTTCGGGCGCATGGGCCGCCCCAGCATGGAAATGGCCACGCTCACGGAAGCCTATTATGAGCGCCTTGCAAAGGGCGTGGTACCGCCGGAGCGATTCATGCCACAGGCTCAACTGGCCATGCACAAGGCATCTGCCATCAAGGAAGGAAAGAATGATCTAGCTGCCCTTTGCGCAGCGCTCGCAAGTTGGAAAGAGGCGGAACTGGACGCCTATGCATGCCCTCATCCGGCCTTGGGGCCGCTCACCGCACGGGAAATGGTGATGTTCACGGTGCTTCATGCGGACCATCACCGCAAGGGCATTGAACGGCTGGCTCCGTGAACCCCGGATGGAGAGCCCGCAGTGCCCGATCCCGCTCAGAACTTGGCGCACGGCACCACGCGCCGCCGTGACATGGATTTCTTCTTGCGCTTGTCAGCCAGTTCCAGGATGGTGGTGATCTCATGAGCGCCTCCACTGTTCATGGCCAAACGTGAAATGGTGATGTCGTAGCTGTAGCCGAAGCGCCAGTCGCCCACCTTGAACCCGGCCATTACGGCAATGGCATCGTTGTTGGCGTATCCTGTCTTGTAGGATTTCACCGGTAGCCCGCGGTACCAGAGGCCTGCAAAGACCGGGTCGCGTTCATAGTATCCCCCGATGTCCAACTGGTCGAACTTCCCCTGCGCCCTGTAGTTGAAGGCGGCCACAATGGACTGCGGATCTTTTCGCACCATGCCGCCTGAACGCAATTTGAAACGATAGCCTCCATGCAAGTTGAACTGGCGCGGAAGCTCTGATTCACCTTCCAACAGGGATTGGTTCGGTTCGTTCATGTGCTGCAACGCCACTCCGAACCACATCTTGGGGGTGAAGAACAGCAGCCCGGAACCCAGATCTGAATAACCCACCTTCCTGCCATCATAATATTCGTACGTGGCCACATCGCCACCGCGTGACAACTGGTCGTTGAAGATCAGCTTGGAGTAGTTCACGGCACGGTTCACATAGCCGATCTGCAATGCGGGCCGCAGGAACACCTTGTGCTTCAACTTGATCTCGTAAGCATATTGCAACGCGAAGGAAGTGGAGCTCAACGCACCACTGCCCGCCTGGTCGCGGGAGGCAATGATTCCGATGCCGCTGTTCAGTCCGTTCAAATACTGGTCCGCAGCCAAGTTGTAGCTCACGAAAGCACCGGGAATGGAAGGCCATTGGTCGCGGAACTGGAGCGCGAACCGGTTTTGTACCGTGGTGCCCGCAAACGCAGGGCTGAGGTAGGTGGGCGCGGCATAGAACTGCGTGAAATGGGGGTCCTGGGCCACGGCGCAAACCGCGGAGCAGAAGGTCACAACAGTAGTGATGCCGTAGCGAACGCCCATTCAGTATCAATGTTGGATGGTGCCTGCCGTTTGATCAGTGTGGGCCATTGGGATGTCCAAGGCCATTTCGCCGGTCATGGATTCATCGCCCGCATGCAAGTCGTACTCCCAATTGGCGTATCCCTTGGCATCAACGATTACATGATAGTCGCGGCCCGGCTGCACGGCCATCACATAGCGGCCCGTGGAGGCATTGGTATTGTAAATGCCGTACACCTCATCGCTGCCTGGAACAGTGAGCGTGATCCGTGCCTTGAGCGGAGCCTCTTCCGCGTCGGTGACCACGCCGCGCACCAAGAGGTATTCCACCTGGCTCACGGGGAACACCACCTCGTAGATGTCCTGTCCGCCGAGTCCTCCGGCCCGTTCCGAGCTGAAGAAGCCCGTGCGTCCGTCCTGGCTGAGGCAGAAATAGATGTCATCATTCACCGTGTTCAGTGGGCAGCCGAGGTTTACAGGCTTGTCCCACACGTTCATGTCCGGGTCCAGCAGCGATGCTTTGAAGATGTCAAAGCCGCCCATGGTATTATGCCCGTTGCTGCTGAAGAAGAGCGTGGTTCCATCGCTGTGCATGAAGGGTGCATCCTCGTCGTAAGGGGTATTGATGTTGGGGCCAAGGTTCAGGGGCAGGCTCCATTCGCCGTTGGGCAGGCGCCGGATGCGGTACAGGTCCCGCCCGCCGAATCCACCCTTGCGGTCACTGGTGAAGTAGATCTCGGTTCCATCCGGTGAGATGGTGGCGCTGGGCTCATGTGCCTCGCTGTTGATCTTGTCGGTCATCCGTTGCGGGTTGCTCCAGGTTCCTTGTGAACGTTGGGTGATGTAGAGGTCGCCATCTGGTTGATCGTTGCCGGCCCTGTAAATGATCATCTCATTCCCGTCCGGGCTCAGGCCCACGGTGGCATCCTGCATGCCGGAGTTCACCGGGGCCTGCACGTTCATTGCGCGCGCCCACATGCCGTTCATGAGCCTTGAGGAATAGATGTCCTCGTAGTACTGGCCGCTTTCATCCTGCCGGCCACCCATGGATCCCGCGCGGCGGCTGGTGAAATAGATGGTGCTTCCATCCGCTGTGACCAGCGGGCAGTAATCATGTGCCGCGGTATTGACGTTGGCGCCCAGGTTGCGAATGGTCAACTTTCCTGGATTGGCCGAAAGGGTCCGCGCAGTTTGGGCCATGGCGGCCTGCCGGTCCACTTCCCCGTCCGGCACCTCGCGTCCTCCCTTGGTCTTGTACTGTTGCAGCAGTTCCACCTCGTCGGCAAACCTCTGTTGCCTGTGCCTGGTGAGCGCCAACTGATAGATGCCTTCCACGCTTCCCAACTTCACGGCTGCCTCAAAATGTGCTGCGGCACGGTCATGCTTGTCCGGCATGTTGGCCTCGCACATGCCGATCCCGTAATACGGCTCTGCAAAAGTGGTGTCAACGTCCACCAGGCGCTTGTAGATCCGGTAGGCATCGCTCCATTGGCCCGCTTCCATCAATGAGCGCGCCTCATCCAGCATGTTGTACTGGCTGCTCCCGTACCCGTGTTGTGCGTTCACGGGCCCGCAAAGCGCCAGTGGCAGCAGCATGGCAGGGAACAATCGCTGCAGTTTCCTCATCGTAAGAGTGTAAGGTCTCCGGTCAGTCGTTTCTCATCCCCGGTAACGAACCGGGCATAGGCTTTCCATACATAGACATCCTGCTTGGACAAGTGTCCGCGGTAATAACCGTCCCATCCTTTGTTGATGTCACTTGTTTCGAAGAGCAGCTCGCCCCAGCGGTTGAACACTTGCAGTTTGTATTCCACCACGCCTTGGCTCAATGGATGGAAGATGTCATTGTCGAAACTGTTCGGATCGTATACGCCATCCGATGGCCCCGTGTTCACCGGTGTGAAGGCATTGGGGAATTTGATCTCGCCGCCTGCGATCGCGGTTACTGCACCGGGTATGCGGAACGTGTCCGGGCAGTTCCAAACGTTGTTTGCCACCAGGGAGATGTCGAACACCCCAGGTTGCTGGAAGTAGTGCACCGGCGTTGTTTCATTGCTGAAGGTGCCGTCGCCGAAATCCCAGACATAACTGGAGGCATTCGTGCTGAGGTTGTAGGTGAACAATGGTTGCGATGGAGCGACCACTTCATTGGGTTGCACCGTGAAGAAGGCCATGGCCGCAGGATGCACCACCACGGAATCCACCTTCACCATGGTGTTCACGCCCCCGTTCATGCCGAATGCCGTGAGGGAAACGGTGTACGTGCCAGGCGTGTAATACTCATGTGCGGGGTTCTCCGCAATGCTCGATGCTCCATCGCCGAATTGCCACTGGTACCCTTGCGCAAGCAACGATGTGTTCGTGAACTGCACGGTGAGCGGTGCACAACCGTTGCCACTTCCGATGAAGGATGCCGTGGGCAGCGGCGGGTTGATCACCACTTGTTGGCTGGCCGTGTCCGAGCAGATGCCCGTGCTCACGGTGAGCAGAATGGTGTAGCTGCCCCAGGTGGCATACACATGGGGTTCCGGGTCCCCGGCGTTGGAGGAGCTGCCGTCACCCATGGACCAGGAGTAGGTCCACTGCCCGTCCGGGGTGTTGTTGCCGATGGTGACCGTAGCGTCCGGGAATGTTTGGCTGAACGGCGTGGCAATAAAGGAAGCCGCGGGCAGCGGGTGTATGATGATGGAATGCTGCACGGTGTCGGTGCAGCCGTATGCCGAGTTCACAATGAGGCTCACCGTGATGGTGGTGTCGGTCGTTCCCGTGTTCAGGTAGGTGTGGCTCACCTGTTGGCCCACCAGCGTAACGCCATCGCCCATGTTCCACAGCATCTGCACCGCATTGGGGCTCAGTCCTTCCAAGTTGACCTGGGCGGGCGAGCATGCTTCGGCTGGCAATTGGAACGTTGCGTCAATGGCCGGGTAGATGGTTACCGGCACCACGGCGGTGTCAGAACAGCCGAATTGGGATGATGCGATCAAGTTTACGGCGAACTGGGCCGGGGCACTGGTGTTGTTGGCGAACGTGTGCGTGATGCTACCGGGCGTGCCGTTCTGGAATGTTCCGTCGCCGAACAACCAGGACATGGACGCCGCACCGATGGAAAGGTCCTGGAACAGGATCGGGGCCGGGGCGCAACCGGTGGCTGGTGCGGCCGTGAATTGCGCAATGGGGGCGGGATGCACAAGGATGTTGACGGAGGCCGTGTCACTGCAGCCGTATGCGGATGATGCCACGAGCACGGGATGGTACACGGTGTCAACCAACCCGTTCTGCACATACTGGTGGCCCGGCGTGGTGGCCGTGCTTCCGCCTCCATCCCCAAACATCCAGAAATAGCTGTTCGCACCGGTGCTCAGGTTCACGAAGTGCGGGTCCATCGGGGAGCAGCCAACGCTGTCCGCCACGAAAGCAGCCGTTACCAGCGGATAAACCTCCACGGCAGTTGCAGTGGTGCTGGTGCAGCCCTGCGCTGAGGTGGCGGTGAGCGAAACGCTGAAGGTGCCGGCTCCAGGCCCTTGGAAATTGTACCAAGTGTGCTGGTGGACCGCCGCCGCAGTGTCCGATGTCTGGCCATCACCGTAGGACCATTGATAGGAAGATGCCCCTTGTGACGTGTTGTTCAACAGGGCGGTCAGCGGGTGGCAGCCCGTGGCATTGGACAGGGTGAACTGTGCAACCGGGGTAGGATACACAGCCACTACGCCGGCGGTGCTGTCGGTGCACCCGAATGCGTTTGTGGCCACCAACTTCACTTGGAAATGCACGATACTGTCCGTGTTGTTGATGTAGGTGTGCAGCGGTGTCGGCCCTGTTCCAGCGGAACCATCGCCAAAGTCCCACTGGTATGTGATGGCCCCAAGGACCGATGGAAAGGTGACGGCCAATGGCGAGCAACCACTGTCCGGCTGTGCGCTGAAAGAGAACTGTGGCGTGGGGTACACGGTGATGCTCTGCTGACTGGTATGGCTGCATCCGGCCCAGTTGGTCACCGTGAGGCTGATGGTCATCACCTGCAGCACATTGGTTTGGTTGACGTAGGTGTGCGACGGCGCCATTGCCGTGCTGGTGGTGCCGTCACCGAAATTCCATGCATAGGAGGTGCCTCCGGTGCTGTTGTTGGTGAAGTTCACCGTAAGCGGCGCGCATCCCGGATAGGCATCATGGGTGAACATGGACAGCACGGTGGGCGCAACCGTGATCACGGCCGTGGCACTGTCACTGCAACCAGATGCCGTGCTGGCCACAAGTAGCGCAGTGTACACGCTGTCCGCATTCCCCGGGTTCATGTATGTGTGCAATGGATCGGCCGTGTTGCTGACACCACCATCACCGAACTGCCAGACATAGTTTGTTGCGCCGGTGGTATTGTTGGTGAAGGCCACGTTCATGGGCGAGCATCCGGAAGCCGGTGCTGCGCCGATGGCGGCCACCGGCTTGGGTTCCACTGTAATGGTTGAAGTGCCGGTCCCGGAGCAATAGGGGGTGGTTACGGTGAGCGTTACGGTGTACGTACCACCTGCGGCGTACAAGTGCTGCGGGCCTTGCACGGTATCCGTTGCCCCGTCACCAAAGTCCCAGAGCCACTGCACCACCGGGTTCCCCGGTGCGGTGACGGTGAGGTCCGCAAATTGGGCGGGCACGCCTTCGCATACGTTCTGCGCTCCGATCACGGGTTGTGGCACGGCATATACATGCACCGTGTCCGTAACCGAATTGTCGCACCCTTGGTTGTTGGCCGCTGTGAGGGTGATCACATAATCGCCCACTGCGGCGTAGGTATGCGGCGGTGGATCCGGTTGCGTGTCCGTGGTCCCATCACCAAAATCCCATGAAAAGCTCGTGGCGTTCACGCTGGTATTCGTGGGATCTGTGGTCAGTGATGTGCATGCAGCATGTTGGTCCAGGGTAAATGCGGCCGTTGGGCTCGGCAACACGGTGACTGCCACTGTTGCGGTGTCCGCGCAGCCTGCCGTGGCCCCTTGGATGCTGGCGGCATATTGCACGTTGTACACGCCCTGGTTGTTGAAGGTGTGCGTCCGGTCCCCGGGGCCCGTGGCGTTGAAGCCGTTGCCATTGCCAAAGTTCCATTCGAAGTAGTTCGCACCCCCGGTAGTTGTTTGGTTGAAGTTCACCGGGTCGCCGGCGCAAACCGGGTTCGGGCTGGCCATCAGGCTCACCGTGGGCGGCGGCACGATGTTGATGGTGACCCATGCGGTATCCACGCCGCAGTAGTTGCTGTCCAGCATCATCACGTTATAGCTGCCGATGGCAGGGTAGGCGATGGTGTGCGGGAAGGTAGGCGGCCAAGGCGTCCAGTTGATGATGGAATCATGGCCCGCACCCCAATAGTCACCGAAGTTCCAGTACTCGTAGCGCTGGTAGATGTTGCCTTGCAGCAGGCAATTCCTGTTCGTGGTGTTCAGGTAGGTCACCTGGTTGTCCGGCCAGCAAAGCAGCGTGGCGCTGGGCGAGATGTTCGCTGTGTCAATGTCCCAGATGCGGATCGGGTTGAACGTGGCGATGCTGGGGCCTCCCTGCAAGGTGTTGCACTGGTTCTCCGCGCTCAGGCGCACGGTGGTTTCGCACCCCACCGTGCCAGGCAGGTACATGTGTGTGAGCGTCTGGCCCAAGTTGGTGTAGTCGTAGGTCTGCCACGTGGTGCCATCGCCGAAATTCCAGCGGAACACGGTGTTCGGCGAAGTATTGGTGCTGCTGTTGATGAAGTCCACGGATTGCGGGGCACACACTTGCGTGAGGCCGCCCACGGGGATCTGGATGGATGCGCTTGTGCTTTGCTCCATCGTTACGGTCCCGGTGACCACGCATCCGCTGGTGATCTCCGTGAAGCTCACGTTGTAAGTTGCCACTGCCGCCGCATAGACATGGCTCACGGGCTGGTTGGGCGCCAGGCCGGCCCCGCTTTGTGTTGGGCTTCCGTCCCCCCAGTCAATGGTGAAGGCACCGCTTCCGGTGGGAGAGGCAACGAGCAACGTAAAGCTGGAGCCCGAACAACTGATCCAAACGGGTGTGTCGCTGGGGATGCCCTGGCTGTCGAACAACTGCGGGCATTGGGCCGTGCTGGCGCACCAGGCCGTTATGCCGGCCAGCATGGGCAGGAACATCCTTGGGAACATCGCGGTGCGCTTCACGGAAGGGTTCTACGCACAACTCGGCCCAATGGATACCGCAACAGAAAGGCATTTCCGACGAAAGGGGCGGATAAAGTCGCCAAGTGCCAGTTTCCCTCCATGGAGCAGGGTTTCGGGTAGGCAAACCATTCCTTTCGGCATGCGTAGAAACACATTAAACATGCGCTTATACCATGGAGAACGTTGACCTATGCGTGATCGGCGGCGGACCTGCGGGTTATGCCGCGGCCATGCGCGCCATTGACCTCGGCAAGCGGGTGGCACTGATCGAAGGGGCCCGCATCGGTGGTACCGGCATCTACAATGGTGCATTGGCGTCAAAGACGCTCTGGGAACTGAGCCACCGCGTGGCAACGGCCAATGAAGCGGCCCGCGGCCGTGACCGGGCACCTGTCCGAATTTCATGGGAGGAGGTTAAGAAGACGCTTAATGAAGCGCAGTTTGAGCGCAAGTACCTCTACTCATGCCACATGCAGATGCTGGCTGCGCGCCCCGGTGAGGCTGGGCGGCAGTTCAAGTTCATCCGGGGCCATGCTTCGTTCACATCGCCCTTCAGCGTTACCGTGGACCACGAGGGGCAGCAAACCATGCTCACCGCGGAGCATTTCATCATTGCCACGGGCAGCCGGCCAAGGGCTTTGCCCGGCGTTGCCATGGATGAGCGGAGGATCATGTCCAGCGACGGCATCTTCAATTTGAACGAGCTGCCCCGGAGCATCGTGATCATCGGCGCCGGCGTGGTGGGCTGCGAGTTCGCCACCATCTTCAGCAATTTCGGGTCCACCAAGGTGCACCTGATCGACCGCGGCACCCGGATCCTGCCGTTCGAGGATGAAGACGTCTCCACGCTCGTGGCGCGGAACTTCGAACGCAAGGGCGTAGTGATCCACCACCAGGCGCGGCTGGAGCGGATCGCCGCAGAGCCGGATGCGGTGCGCTACACGCTCCGTTACGAAAATGGGTCCTCCGAGGAAGTCGCGGTGGAGAAAGCGCTTGTATCCGTCGGCCGGGCGGCCAACATCGGTGGCCTGCATCTGGACCGTGCAGGCATTGAACTGCATGAAACGGGCAACATCCTGCTGAACGGCACGGCCACGTCACAACCGCACATCCATGTGGTGGGTGATGCCATGGGCACGAACATGCTGGTGAACATCGGCGAGCTTGAGGGCCGGCATGCGGTGGAGCGGATCTGGGGCGTGCATGAACGCGCGCTGGACCATTCCAACGTCAGCACGATCATGTTCCTGGAGCCTGAAGTGGCCGGTGTTGGGCTGAACGAGCAGGACTGCATGAAGCACGGCATCGCGCACCGGACCGCGCGCATCGACTATTCCTGCCTCTCGCGCGCCATTGCCATGCGCCGCACCAGGGGCTTTTTCAAGCTCATTGTAACGGACGATGACACCATGAACGTGCTGGGCATGCGCGCCGTGGGCGAACATGCAAGCAGCGCCATTCAGGCAGTGGCCCTGATGATGCGCACCGGCATGGGCATCCGCGAACTGGTGGACCTGGTGCACCCGCACCCCAGCATCATCGAAGGCGTGCAGGAATGTGCACGGGTGTTGCTGGGCACCAGTATCTTCAAACCTGAAGTGCTGAACGACCGCATGCGGCACACCACGTGGAGGCCGGGCCTTTCCATCAAGGCAGCCTGATCTTCATTCTTCCCCCGACCAGTTTCTGCCCCGTCATTCTTCCCGCCAGGCTGCTTACAGGTGCGGCGGGCCCGGGTCTTGGAAGTCCGGGTTGGCCAGGAATTCATCATCCGTCAAGGAATTCAGGAATGCCTTGATCTGCCCGCGTTTGGTGGGGTCAAGCCCCAGCGTCATGTCCGGTGATGTGAACTTCATGAAGGGATCCACCGTTGCCGAAGGGTGGCCGCCATCGTTGTAGTGGTCCAACACTTGGTCAATGGTGGCAAAGCGGCCGTCGTGCATGTAAGGTGCAGTCACCATGATGTTTCGCAGGGTCGGAGTCTTGAACTTGGCAACGTCCGCAGGGTCGTTCGTTACGCCGCCACGGCCCAGGTCCGTGAACACCGTGTCCAGGCCGTTGTTGTGGAACTGCTCATCGGTGAACAGGCCTGCTGCATCCGTGTGGCAGTGGAAGCAATCCGCGCCGCCCTGCCCGATCACCGGGGTGCTTCCCGCCACGGGGATGTTCTCACCGATCGCTCCTCCCTCCTTCTTGAACAGGTCGAATCCAGCCTGTGCATCCGGCGAAATGATGCCTTCGCCGCGCCGGAACTTATCGAACGGGCTGTTGCCGCTTACCATGGTGCGGATGAACTGCGCAATGGCCTTTGCCACCAATAACGAATCGATGTGCTGCGTTCCGAAGGCACGCTCGAAGAGCACCGGATAAACCGCATCCGCCTGCAACTTGGACATCGCACTGGGCCACGATTCATGCATCTCGATGGGGTTCACCACGGGCTGCAGGATCTGGTTCTCCAGCGTGGGGGCGCGGCCGTCCCAGAAGAAGAAGTGGGCGTAGCCCAAGTTGATCAGCGGCATGCTGCTCCGCGGCCCCGCGATGCTGTCGATGCCCTTCGGCACCGCCTTGCCGTCAGTGAACGCAATGGCCGGCGCATGGCAGGTGGCGCAGCTCATGCCATTGTCACCGGAAAGCCGTTCTTCATAGAAAAGGAATCGCCCCAGTGCCACCCCTTCCACGGTCAGCCTATTGTCCGGCGGAATGTCCATGGGAGGCAGGTTCGCCGGAAGCACCAAGTCGTAGGGCGTGCCAACGTTGGTCGGCGGGTCTGGTTCAGGCTTGTCCCGCCGGCAACCGGCCAGCACAGCAACAAATGCAATTGCAGCCAGGGTGATGCGTGCCGTGCGTTTCATTCCACTTGGTCCAAAGATCGTTCATCCGTCAACGAGCGCAGAAAGGCGATCAGTTCCTGCTTCTCCCCCGGGGTAAGTTGAAGCGGCACCATCAACTGGTCCTTGTTCGGGTCCTGCGTTCCTCCTGTGTTGAAATGATCGATCACCTGCTCCAGCGTTGCCATGCTTCCGTCATGCATGTACGGCGCGGTAAGGGCGATGTTGCGAAGCGTGGGTGTTTTGAACTTGCCACGGTCCGCCGGGTCCAGTGTGATGCGTTGCCGTCCGGGATCGCCATGTTGGTCCACATGGATGCCGACATTATGGAACTGGTGATCGCTCAGGTCGAAGCCGCCGTGGCATGCCGCACACTTGCCTCGATCACCGGAAAAGATCGCCCACCCGCGCCGTTCTTGTTCGTTCAGGGCCGTTGTATCAGCGGAGTAGCGATAACGGTCGAAGCGGGAATAGCCGCTGATCAAGGTTCGCTCATAAGAGGCCAATGCGCGGGTAAGCACGTAGATGTCAAAGGGCCTGCCGTACGCGGCCCCACTCAAGCTTCGATAGGGCTGCAGGTCCTTGAGCATGGAGACGATAACGCCGATGTCGGCATCCATTTCCATGGAATCCATCAAGGGCACCAGCACTTGTTGCTCCAAGGTTGGGGCACCGCCATCACGCATCAGTAGCGGGTGGTAGGCCACATTGGCCAATGTCGGGGCATTGCGGGATCCCTTCCCGCCACCTGCTCCTTGGCTCAAGGCGACCGTATCGCTGAAGGCGCGGTCCGGCTGGTGGCAAGAGGCGCAGGAAACCCCGCGCCCCAAGGAGAGGCGCTCGTCGAAAAACAGCATTTTGCCCAAACGGACCGATGCTTCGGTCAGTGGATTATCGGGTGGCACCGCAGGGGCCGGTGCACCGGGCGGAAGTGTGATTCCGTATGGTGCGCTTCCAAACGGGACAGGAGCTTCAGCTTCCCTGTTGCAGGCCACGGACAGGAGCAGGGCAAGTCCGGACAAGGGAAAGATGCACCGCTTCATCTCATTGCGTGCCAAGCGCGGCGGCCTGCAGGTCCGCAGCCTTCAGGCCGATGCCAAGCTCATCCACTTCGCCATGCCACATCGCCCCTTGCGAAAGCTGCAATACTTGCGTGCCATTGGAGAAGAAGCGGGCAATGTCCACCGTGATGGTGAGCCT
>JAFDZG010000276.1 GCA_018267065.1 Bacteroidota bacterium | reverse complement strand
CTCTCGCTCCCTCCCCGCCGCCCGTCCGATCTTGTCCCGCCTCCTTCGGCTCCGCTCAGGATGGCGGGAAGGTCACTGGCCTGCCTGCCGGCAGGCAGGTTCGAATCCAGTAGGTCCCACTCCTTACAGCAGCAAGCCCTCCGAGCTTTTCGGGGGGCTTTGCTTTTTCAGCGCCTGGGCGAATCGGCTACAACTGGAATTTGGGCGCCCATCCTGTACATCTTGATTTCCTGCCCACAATGGAGCATCAGAACCGCGCCTGCATGCTCACCACAAAATTCCTTCCCGGCGCGCTTACACCGCTGCCGAAGGTCCTGTAGTTCACGTCCATGATGTTCTCCAAGCCTAATTGCAGGCTGAGGTGCCGGTTGAATGCGTACGCGCCGCGCACGTTCAGCGTGTACCAGGCCGGGGAACCCATCGGTGTGGCTGCCTCCAGGTTGTCCTCGCTGCCCGCCGTGGTGTTGTAGTCCTTCAGGCGCTTCCAGCCGTTGTACACCGCGTTGGCCTCCAGCCGCAACTTCTTCGCGTGGTATTCCAGGCTGGTCACGCCGAACACGGGCGGGATGTGGTCCAGCGGATAGTCCGTGCTGTCCGTGCGGATGCGCGCGTAGGTGTACGTGAAGCCGCTGCGAAGCGTGAAGCGGTCGTTGAATCGGCCGGTGAACTGCATGCTGGTGCCGTACAGGTAGGCCTTGGCGGTGTTCTGCAAGGCGGCCACGCGGCTCATCACGCCGTCGTATGCGATGCTGTCGGCGCCATTCATGGTGAAGGGCCCAATGGTGATGGCGTTGGTGTACAGCGTGTAGAATCCGTTCACCTCGATGGTGGCCTGGTCGGCGACGGTCTTGCTGGCCGAGGCCTCGAAATTGGTGGTGTACTCGGGCTTCAGGCCGGGGTTGGGCACGATCACGTCGCCCTGGGCGCTGTCGAACACTTTGCCGATGTCGTCCACGTTGGGCGCGCGGAAACCGGAGCTGGCCAGCACGCTGAAGCGCCAATCAGCACCGGGCATTGCCGAAAGGCCCGCACGCCAATTGAGCGCCGAGTTTTGCTGCTGCGTGGTGCCGTTCAGGAATTGGAAGTCGTTCACATCGTCGAACGTGGCGGTGAGGCCCACATGAGTGAAGCGTAGCCCCTCGCTGATGATGAATTTGGGCGAGATTTCCGTGCTGTGGTTCACGAACGCGGCGAAGGACTCCATGGAGGAACCGCCGTTGGGGTAGCGGGTGGTGCGGTAGCTGCGCGCGCCGGTGTTGATGTCCACGTTGTATGCCGTGCTCGTCACCTGGTCGCGGTACAGGTCGGCGCCGTAACGCAGTTCATGCTTGCCGAGGTGCTTCTCCAGGTCGGCGTTCAGGCCGAACACGTCCACCTGCTCGATGTTGTGGCCCAGCTGGTTGCTTTGGAACTTGCGGTTGTGCCGGCTCTGCTCCTGGTGCTGCCACGAAGGGGTGATGCGCGCCTGTTGGAAAAAACCGTTGTCGCCCTGCAGTTCAAGTGTGTAGGCCGCCAGCACACGCTGCTGCGGTCCGTAATAGTATTCAGCGTATTTAGGGTGATAGTTGCCGGCACTGTCCATACTGTAGTCCGTGAGCTTATCATAGCGGGGCACGTCGGAGGAGGTGCTCAGTTGCAGGTTCAACTGGTGGACGGCCTTGTCACCCGCGCGAAACCGCAGTTTCTCCAGCACGTCGTACTGTTTGTAGCCGGTGCCGAGCTGCACGTTGCTATCCTCATTGCGCTTCACCACGTCCAAGCCGTTCTCGCGTACCACTTCGTAGGGCATGCGGCTCAGGTCCTCGTAGAACGGGTTGCGCGTGCTGCCCTGCCGCAGGTCGCCGAAGTCGCTGGCGGTGATGCTGGTGAAACTGGCGAGCTTCCTTCCGCGCAGCTCCACCCCGGCGTGGGCGGTCTTCTCGTGGACAGCGGTGGCGTAACGAAGGAAAGCATCACCTGCCAGCCGGATGCTGTCCGCCCCCAGGAACTTGGGATCGCGGGTGATCAGGTGGATGGTGCCGCCCAGCGCATCGCTGCCGTAGGCCACCGAATTGGGGCCGCTCACCACCTCGATGCGGCCCAGCGCGTACTGGTCCACGGTGATCAGGTCCTGGGTGTGGCCGCTGCGGGTGATGGCATTGTTCATGCGCACGCCGTCCACCACCAGCAAGATGCGGTTGGCCTGGAAGCCGCGGATGGTGGGGCTGCCGCCACCGAGCTGGCTCTTCTGCACGAAGACGGTGCCCGTGTTCTGCAACAGCTCCGCCGCCGTGGGCTGCGCCATGAAGTTGATCTCCCGCCGGCCCAGCACGTCGATCTGCTCGGGCACGTCCCGCTTGGGTTCGGTGAAGCGGCTGCCGCTGGTGACCACCTCACGGAGCATGTTCACGCGGTAGCCTAAGTCCACTTCGGGCGTAGCCGCTAATGCCGCCCAGGCCATGGTGAGCGGCATGTAGGAAAGGTGGTCGATGCGGATGCTGTCGCAATTCTTCAAGGGCGCGATGTCAGTGCGGCCATCGGCCTTGGTCAACACCGTGTTGCCCGTGGCTAAACAAGTGATGGAGACATCGGCAATGGGCGTGCGCGTGGCTTGGTCCAGAAAGGTGATGGTCTGGGCGTGGAGGTTGAAGGCGATGACACATAGGGTTGCGGATAAGGCAAAAGTCCTTCTCCAGAACCAATGGGAAAATTCGGACGTGCGGCAAAAATTCATTGATGACAATTGATGGGGTTGAATCATTACTCTTCGGTAAATTGCACTCACAGAAACCCCATATCAAGCCGAAAATGACAAAGGCAGCATATTCGGCTTCAAGAGGCAACTGCTCACTGCTTCATCCATTTGGCTGATGCCCGCATCCCGTCCGGGGCGGTCACCAGCAGGTTGTACACGCCTGCCTTCACGTGGGAGAGTTCCACGTTGCCACTACCTTCCACAATTTGCTCCCTGTGTACGATCCGGCCCAACCCATCCCGGACTTCCAAATCGAATTCCCGGTAGCCGGGCCAGCTTATTTGCAACAGCCCGTTTCCGGGGTTGGGCACTACTAAAAGTGATCCAACCTTCTTGTGCTCCCGCACCCCCACATCCAGCGGATACAGGCGCAGCAGCAGCCGCTGCTCCGGATGGTCTCCGCAGCCATCATTGTAGCCGTGGAAAACGCCGCAGATGTATATATAACCGTCCGGACCTTCCTTGATCTGGTGCAGGCGGCAAGCTGGTGAATTCGTGTCGATAGCCTCGGTGAATCCCGCCCCGGTGCCGGGGAGGTAATCCCAGAGCACGTTGCCTGCGGTATCAATAGTGGTGATTGCACCCAGTGGTTGGTGCCCGATTGCATTGAAATCACCCACCACGATCAACTTGCCGGGCTCTATCTCCAAATGGTCCCATACGGCGGCTAAGCCCCGGAAGTAGCCATAGGCTAAGAAGGGGATGGATGGCCAGGTGGTATCGGTGCTGCCATCGGGCAGCAGGCGCATCACGGCCAGGGTATCATTGGGATACTCCGGGGACATGAACCGCCCGAACACCAGCATGCGCCCGTCCGGGTAGTGGTATTGCCGGGTACCCATGCCGCCACACCAAGTGATGGAGGTGTGGAAGGTGGTGTCCAAATTGCCGTCCGGCCAAAGCTTGAACAAAGCCCCCAACGGCCGCCCTTCATACACAAAAGCATTGCGGGCTCCGAATAGAAAGCTGCCATTTGGCTGTTCGTTCAGGTTCCTCAAGTAAGTCCCGGGCATGTACTTGTGGTCATAGTCCGGATCGTAATCCCCATTGGGGAGTGCCTGTACCAAGCCATATCCCGGTTCACTCCCGATTAGTTGGCCATCCTCGTCGTAGAACTTCCTGGTGTATGCACCCAAACGCCATTGCTTGCCGTCCGGGAAGTTGTGGTACGTACTGACCTGCCCGGCCATGAACATGGGCGGGTAAGGTGGCCCGTAGGAATAGTCGTTCGTGCCGTCCGCCACAAAGAGCCTTAGGAAGCCACCGCCCCCTTGCTGAAGGAACAAGTAGTCCCCTTCAATTTCCAGCTCACAGCCCGCGCTAACATAGCTGGGGCCGAAGCTGGGGTCAATGGCACCGTTCGGCAATACGCGTGTAAGACCAGTATATTGAATCATTGGCCCTGGCATTTTTAACCGCCCACCAACAAAGATCCGCCCGTCCTCCATAAAGGCCAAGCTGTACACTTCATCGGCCGGCGGGTGGCCGAACTGGAAGCTCTCATCCACGCAAAGCGGCGCCTGTGCCCTGGCCACTGCCAAGGCACAAGCACCACTTGCCACAAGCAAGAATGCGCGCAGCATGGTTGCTCAGGGTTTTACCACCACGTGTTCGGCATCCACCAGCCTGCCCGCGTTGTAGAGTTCCACCGTGTAGCTGCCAGCAGCCGTTCCGCGCGTATCCCAGACCTCCTGGCCGGGCGAGGTGCCAATGGCTCTTTCATTCACCACCCGGCCCAAGGGGTCCACTACGCGGATCCGGGCCTGGTCCACCTTGCCGGGCAAGGTATGGCTGAAGGCCACCCAGGTGCTCGCCGGGTTGGGGTGTACGATCAGCACCGGTGTTGGTGCAGCAACGGTTCCAGGCAACGACACAAGCATCTTCTTTGGATGACTTGCCTCACCGGTGACCGGCGGGATGCAGACGTTGTACCCGTAGCACAACGTATTGCGGGCATACGATGAGGCCAAGGAAGGTTGGCGCGTGGCAATGCCTTCCAATGCCGTCAACTCCACGGGTTCCAGTTGCATCAGGGTCCGGCCATCGCCTTCGATCACCGGGCGGATCACCGCAATCAGGTCCAGCATGTCGTTACGGTCCTGCATACCCTGCTTTTCCAGCAAATACTCGGCATCCAGGCCTTGCAGCAAGGCGACAGCTTCATCGAAGCGGTTGTTCCCCAGCAGCACGTTCACCTCCCCGAAACGCGCCCGCAGGCTGGGGTTCAATTGCCACCGCGCCAACAGGCTGTCCGCCGGTTGGGCCACGGTGTCGCTCAGCATGGTGGTGATCAGCTCATCGTTCAGCCGCTGGTACTCGCCATTGTGCCATCCCATGTCGGCCTCCAAGCTGGTGCGCCAGGTCTTCTGGTCCCAGGAGGCCATGATCTGTGCCACCATGTATTCCGGAAGCGGGTTCGGCATTTCGTACTGCACCCATTTGGTGAAGCCGTCCCGTTGCGTGGCCTCCGGGTTGGCTACGCACACCTCCAAGTACATGGCGTGCGGGAGGGTGTTCTTCAGGCCCGCTTCTTTCAGGATGTCGGTGCTGAGGTAAGGACTCTTGGCCATCAGTTCGTTGCGCAGCGCCCAGGCATCCTGCGGCCAGCTGAGCATGATGGTCTCTTTCAGCTCATCGAAATCCCCGCCGTCCAAGAGGCTTTCATAGACATACTTCAGGTTCAGGTAGGCCAGCCGCTCCTGTTCGATCTGCGGGGTGAGCGCTTCCTTTACCGGGCCTGTGCCGCCCCCGCACAAGACCCGCGTGGGGCAAGTGTTGTGCGGCGAGGGGTTGATATTGCGCTGGACATAAGGGGCGTTGTATGCCGTGGTGTTCAGGTCCCCCGGTGGCAGTTCCCAGAAATAGGTGATCGGCAACACCTCTGCCGCATTGTGGTAATTGTAATATTGAGAGCTACCGTTCTGCTGTGTGGTGAAGGTGTTGCCCGCAGACTTGAAGGTGGATCCTTGGAAGATCTTGATGCAGTGATCCGGCCCCGGGCTGCCGGAAGTGCTCCGAACCGTAAGATCCTCCTCGCCGTTCTGCACGTTTTGGTTGCAAATGAAGGACAAGCCCGTGGCGGTGGGATGCACGTAATCCACGTTGTTGTTCTCCGCAATGTAGCCGTAGTCCATGCCCGTGGCCGTGTTCTTGTACACTTGATTGTTGTACGCCCCGGTGTTGCTCATCACAACACCTTCCGAAGCAGCGAAGGGAGTGCTTGGCTCGGAAAAACGGTTCTCCTCGATCTTGAAGGCGTTGGTATTGTAGCTGTATATGCCCCGGTGCCTTTCATTGAACCAGGCATCATCCCCGGTTAGGTCCACTTCGCGCCCGCCCACCACGAACCGGTTACGCAGAATGGATCCGTTGTTCACGGCATCCGTATAGATCCCGCATACGTTGTTCTCGAAGTAAGAGTCCTTGACCGAATACCCGAAGCTCGATGTGCTGCTGCTGCCAACCCGAATGCCATGGTCCAAGCCGATGAACCGCGATGGCCGCAACGAAGCATCAGGGCATACGGGTACCGGTTGGCCGGAACCCAGCTCACAGGCAGGCAATAGTTCAGCGCATTGGCCGCTTACGCGGAAGCTCGCATCCAAGCTGAATATGCCCCGGCCAAGGAGGGCACTTGAATTGATGCCGTTTGGCCCCGATACTTGTGAATTGATGAAGTCGCATTGGATGAAATTGATCCCTTGGACCTTGTTCAGCCTGGCATGTGCGTCAAAGTCATCGTTGCCGCGGTAGTTGTCATCCACGATGAACTCCGTATGCTGGAAGTAGCTGTTGTTGTCCTTGGTAATGGTCGAATTGCTTGGCAGGAAGTTCCGGTACTTCTTGAACTCAACACCAACCCGGCAATTCCGGAAGGTGGCCCCAACATCATTCAACGTACCCTGTACCTGCACCACGCCCCCTTGGGCAGACTTCACCAGCGGGTCGCCGCATGAAACGCCCACCAAGGCGTGCTCTATCACAGCCCCGTTTTTCAATACAACCAAGCCTTGGTATGTGGGGTTGTTGGTGGGGAATTGGTGCTGGTTGGTAGTACCCCAGGCTTCTATGCCCCGCCAAAATCCGCCACAATGAGAGGTGAGCTTGGCGCCGTCCACTATCAGCTTTCCACCGGGTTCAACTACCAATTTGGTTCCCGGCATGAATCGCAGGTCTGCCGTTACCGTGCATACCGCACCACCCGTGATCCTGATATTGGATGCGATATCCCTTTCGCTGCTTATGGCAACCGTGCCCGATATGACCTCTTCTTCCGGCTGGGTCGAAACCAAGTCCGTAATCCAGATACCGCGCCCCATACTGGCTGCGATCAGCTTACCATCGCAATGATCGATCTCCAGATCGCTTATGATGCATACCGGCAACCCATCATTGAAGCATTCCCATTGCGCCATGGAGGCATCACGGTAGAATACACCAATGTCGGTGGAAAGATAGAGCCCACGATTGCTTCCCTTTTGGTAAACGATGTCCGTAACAACGAAGGGTGTAAGCCCTGTGCTGTAATCGACCCAACTCGAGCCGCCATCCTCCGACATGATGACCCTGTACTGGCCATTGTACGGCGGGGAGGCTCCGGTATTTTCACTATACCCGGTCATGGTGACCCATACACGATCCGGATCGGTGGGATCAACAAGCACATTGCTAATGGGAAGCCAGTCCGGAACAATGGAAGGAAGATCACCCGTGATGTCCACCCAATCGTTCGGCCCTGTACCTCCACCTGTAGTGGACTTGAACAGGTACCCTTGTGCCGAACCACAGCCCCAACATGCGTCCGAATAGGCCGCATACATGATCCCGGGTTGTCTCGAACAGCTCGTTATGGACCGCAGCGGCCGATTCAACGGCACCGAGGAGAAATTCGCTGCGAAATCCGAGATCTTCGTCCAGGAAAGGTAAGGAGGTGTTGTAGGCGTGGCGGAACGATAGATATCCTCGTGCCCGATGTAAAGTAGACCATCCTCGGCCGCTACCATGGACCGTACGTTGTTCGCGTGGTTGCTGGGTTGATAATTTTGCGAGTACCTCGTCCAACTAGTTCCATTCTTTACATAGGCGTAAAGTGGCTTACTGCTGTAAGAGCAACACCAACGTTGAGCATAAAGGATGTTGGGATCGGTCCGATGGCATGCAGCTTCTGCACCATCCTGATACAACTGGGGCAGGTGCCAGCCGTTTCCATCGGTTATTGCCACATCATTGTCCTGTCTACCACCTCCTATGGTGAAGTCCAGCTCCGATGCGCCAATGCCGTAAAACATGCTCGTGTTAAAGCCTTGTCCATTGATGTTTGACCAGGTTGTCCCGCCGTTCACTGTGAGCGTGATGCCACCATCATTGCCGTGGATGACGACATCCCCAACCCCACCGCTCCCGGGTGCGGAACCTGAAATAACCTCCATGCACCGTGTATCTATATGCTGTCCCCCGGTCTGTTGGATGAATGATACACCCCCATTTGTTGATTTATTGGCATAGTATGCCGCTGCATACATAACGGATGCATCGGTAGGCGAAATAGCTAGGTCTTGCCGCCAATAACCCCCACCGTTGAGGGTATAATTTCCAGCGACCAATGTCCAAGAACTACCATGATCGCTCGACCGCCAAAGCTTATCGGTTGAACCTGACCTGTAGATCGCCCAAACATTTCCTGGGGCTGCTGGAGATACAGCGATGGTCATCCGGTCGCTTTGGGTACCCCCGGTTACCAAAATACTTTGGGACCAAGTGACTCCTGCGTCCATGGACTTCACGAAGATCGCACCATCGGTGTTGCCCGCAGCGATGGCGGCTCCATGGTCATCGCTGCATGCATATACCACATTGGGATTCCCCGGGTCCAACGCCAGATCTCGCAGTACTCTCGCCGGACTGTTCGGGTCGTACGGATTTGCCCCGATGGAGTTTGGCAACTGATAGACCATTGCCCAAGTTAAACCACCGTCCACCGTCTTGAACAACCGGTCATTTGCGGTAACATACACAATATCAGGTTGGGTAGGATGCACCACGATCTTCCTGCAAATGGTCTGCGTGGAGGGGTCAACCGGGCCAACCTGGTCCCAGGTGTTTCCTCCATCCACGGATTTCAATATGCCAATGCCGAACCCGCCGCTCCATGTGGTACCGGTCGCAACATAGAGGATGTTTGGGGCACTGGGGGCAATCCGTATGTCATTGATGCCCAAGCCCGGCAAGCGCAGGTAGTCCAAAACGCATGTCCAGTTCGGTGTTTGGGCCAAGGCATTGGTTGTACGCCACAGGCTCCCGGCAGACAAGCCGGCGAACGCAGTGTTCAGATTTGATGGATGCATTGCTACTGCGGTGACCATCCCCAGATTGGGATCCCCGGTACCGGTATTCTCGCTTGGTCCCAAGGCTATCCATGGGCTGGGGTTCATGCCATTCCCGGTGCATGCCGGATATGCCAGCAGCGATGCCAACGCCTCCTGGGAGTGCGAGAATGAACCTGGAGCCCCGTTCGTGCTCCAAACGCGATCCTGCCAGAACGTTTTCCAACGTTCGAACTTTGCGAATGACCCACCCTCGCTTGAATCTTGGTGCGTGTTGAAATAAGCGTTGCCGCTGTCACGCACTGCACGAAAGTCAACGGTTGGCGAGCTCCCGACTTTGCCGAGGTCGTTGATGACCTGTTGTGCATGAATGGAGCAAGTGAACGCCAGTAGACAAAGGCCGAAGATCCGATGATTCATGGCTTGATCAATTTGAAGTTGACGACATGTTGTTGCCCCACCCTGTCGCGGCTGGATGCGCGGACCAATAGCAACGGATGATGCTTTCCAAGAGGAAGTTCCACCGTTCGTTCTCCATCGGCGATCAGGTTCAGGCTGCCAATGGCCGTTCTCCCCAACAGGTCGAAGACCATAAGCTGTACACGTTCATTTGGCGCGAAACAGGGACCAAGCCTTATGGTCCACCCATTTGAAATCGGTGTCGCCGTATGGCTACAGGGTTCGCTCAATTCTTCCGGCACCTCCACCAGCAGGCACGGGCCATTGCCATAAAGCACGATGCCTTGGCTTCTGCAGCACACCAACGAAGCCGACATTTCAAAGCCGTCCGCAAAAGCCTCCAACAGCCCCGTGCTGTACCCTACCCCTTGGATCAGTTCAAAGGGTTGGGACATGTCACACACCTCGTAGGTGATGCGCTTGTGATAGAGGTTATCATTGAGTTGAACGGAATCGACCGCAGCCACTATTCTAGGTTCCTCATGGCACCACGGAGAGAGGGCTGCCAAGTAGCTGCTGTTCACCGTATCGCCCACCTGTTGGGAGAAATCCGCATAGACCGATTCGTCGGTGGAATCCGCGGGGACGATGTACACCCGGAAACTGTCCTGCCGAAGCCCTCCGACGTAGCCGTTGAATGGCCAACTAAAAGGAGAGCAGCAATATCCGCACACCCCGCTTCGGATCAATTTGGCATAGGTATGTGTGCCGATCGTGGTGTCCCCTTCGATGTGGTAGTCCAAGCCCGGTAGCTCCATTCCCGAGAAGATGCAATCCGAAGTTCCCCAGTCAACATGCCACGCACCATCACTCAACGGCATCAGGTCTTGGGCCGTCACGCTTTGGCAGGGCAGTAGGGCCAGCATTGCACACAACATGCCGAGCCTACATACTTTGTACTGCCGACACAAAGCCGATCCAATCTTAACTTGACTGGCCATTGGAGTATTGATCTCAGGAAGGACAATCATGTAACCTTGGTATTCGAACCGTTAACCCCACAAACCCGGTCGAACAGAAAGGTCGCCACTTCGGCGAAAGGCGTATCCCCGCTTATGGCCTGTTTGCTGGAAGTCCAGATGCCAACCTTAGCTGACTTGCAGTTTTGCAGGACCATGGAAAGCGGCCCTACGGCAAGTGCTGGGGGTGTTGCAACGGCCAGCGCAACTTGGAAATGGAGCCGTGGCCGACGTTCCGCTGCACTGTTGCCACCTTTCAGGCAACCATCTCCCTGTTGAAGTGGTGTATTTTTTTGGGGGGGGGGCTACACATTTGATTGCGCTTTACCAAGCAAATATAAGCAAATTTTCAGAAAGTAACAAATTTTCTCAACTCCCGCCTGCCCAGCACATCGATCTGCTCGGGCACGTCCCGCTTGGGCTCGGTGAAGCGGCTGCCGCTGGTGACCACCTCGCGCAGCAGGTTCATGCGGTAGCTCAGGTCCACTTCGGGCTTCGCCGCTAATGCCGCCCAGGACATGGTGAGCGGTGTGTAGGAAAGGTGGTCGATGCGGATGCTGTCGCAATTCTTCAAGTGAGCGATGTCCGCACGGCCATCGGCCTTGGAGACCACCGCCCCGCCCTTGTCCACGCAGGTGAGCGTGACCTCCGGAACGGGCGCACGCGTGGCCTGGTCCAGGAAGGTGATGGTCTGCGCCTGGAGGCAAAGGCCGGTAAAGAAAGTGGCCGACCAAAGGGCAATGGGTCTTTTGCACATGTGGAAAGGGGGACTAAGTGGTTGGGATGTTCACGGGATGGATCATCGCAGGGATGAATTTCATTGAATTAGGAGCTTGCCGGTTTCCACGGTTTTGCCCGCATTCACCAGTTCAACGGTGTACGCGCCTTTGGCCACCTGCCGGGTATCATACACAGGCTGGCCCTCCGTTGCGGTAATGGGCATTCGGGTGAGTTCACGGCCATCTATGCCCACAATGCGGATGTAGGCATTGTCCACCGCCTCCAACAGCCGGTATTCAAACACTACCCAGGTAGTGGCCGGGTTGGGGCGGAGGAGCAGGCTTCCCCCCGGCAGCGGGGCCACATGCTCCGCCACCCCCACGCTCAGCCCATGCAACCGGCTCACCATGCGCTG
>JAFDZG010000275.1 GCA_018267065.1 Bacteroidota bacterium | reverse complement strand
GGGACTGCCTGTGCACGCACCTTTCAACAAGGTGATCGTTACCTGTGGCGCCCCGGAGATCCCCCAAGCATTACTGGACCAGCTGGTAGTAGGGGGGCGGTTGGTGATCCCGGTGGGCGGGGAAGGGCGGCAATCCATGGTCACCGTGGAACGCACCGCCCAAGGCATGGAGCAACAGGAGCACGGGGCATTCAGTTTTGTGCCCATGGTTGAAAAGAAAGTGGGGGGGTGAATTCGGGATTTCAAGGATGTGCTACATTCGCCCCCGAAATCTTTTGAACCGGGCTCCGTGGTACAGACGAGAAGCACTTGGAAACGGCTATCAACAAAAAATGGTTGATATGTGAGCCAAATGTTTATAAGTTTGCGCCCCCGGTCCGATAGATTTGACCGACCAAGCATCAGAGAACCAAAACCAAAGCAAACGAAAAACCAAAACGTCATGAAGAAGACTGTACTGTTCACCGCAGCGCTCTTCGCTGGATCGGTGGCCTTTGCCCAAACGGGTGAAATCACCAGCAACCGCGGCGAAAACTGGCTGTCCCAGGACGGCGACTGGGCCATCACCTTTGATGCCGCCCCCCTCCTGAACTACGCCGGCAACCTGTTCAACAACGGGAACAACAACGGTGTGATGTCCATGAACAACCTGATCAGCAGCCGCGGATACCAATACATGGCCGGTGGTGACGGCGCCGGCTTAGGAATTGGTGGCGTGGTGATCGGTGGCAAGAAGCTCATCGATGCCAACACCGCATACCGCGGCCAGGTTCGCCTCGGCTTCGGCAGCCACAAGGAGACCGACTTGGTGAATGATGTTACTTCCACCACCAACCCTCCTGCCCAAGTTGACGACGTGACCAAGTACAACTACATGGGCATCGACCTCGGCGTTGGCTTGGAGAAGCGCGTTGGCAGCACCCGCGTGGTGGGTGTGTATGGTGCCATGTTCGACATCGGCTTCGGCAGTGCCAAGAAGACCATGGAGTACGGCAATGCCCTGAGCGCAAACAACCCTGGTACCCGCAACACCGAAGAGAAGATGGGTTCCACGATGGGCTTGGGCCTGCGTGCCTTCGCCGGTGTGGAGTGGTTCTGCGCCCCCAAGATCTCCCTCGGTGCTGAATACACTTGGGGTGTGACGATGAGCAGCAAGGGACATACCACCACTACGCAGGAAACCTTCGACGGTGCCAGCAACAGCGTGACCAGCACCTCCACTGACGGCGGCACGAAGACCAACGACTTCGGTATCGACACCGGCGTAAGCGGTGCCAGCATCGGTGTTAACTTCTACTTCCAATAAGCAAGTAATTGCTTTGGTCCAGAAAGCCCCCGGAAACGGGGGCTTTCTTGTTGATGGGCCCTTGGGCCTTGTTGGACGTTGATGGGCGCGGCTTCGCGCCCATCAACGTCCATTTTGGGACCGGCCTGGCGCAGCCAATACCTTCGCCCCAATGCTTCCCATTCTTTCAGCCGAACAAATCCGGCAGGCGGATGCCTACACCATGGCCCATGAGCCCATCGCCTCCATCGACCTGATGGAACGGGCGGCGGCAGCCTGTGCCCGAAAGATGATGGAAAGCCGGGCCCCCGATGTGCCGGTAGTGGTTATGGCCGGCATGGGCAACAATGGTGGCGATGGCTTGGCCTTGGCACGGATCATACATGACCTTGGCGTGGAGAGTGTCCAGGTGCTGGTGCCGCACTATAAGCCCAAGGGAAGTCCCGGATTTGAAACGAACCTGGCGAGGCTTCGGGAAGCCAAGATTGCTGTGACTTTCGTGGATGAAGGAACCCCGTTGCCGGCCATCCCCCCAGGTGCAATTGTGGTGGATGCCCTCTTCGGTACCGGGCTGGCCCGCCCGATAGCAGGTTGGTTGAAGGAATTGATCGGCCAGCTCAATGCCTTGCCCAATGAGATACTGGCCATCGACCTGCCTTCCGGGCTCTTTGCCAATGATAACAGCACGAATGACCCGGAAGCCATAGTTCAAGCAGACCGTACTTTCACTTTGGAACTGCCCAAGTACGCGCTGTTCATGCCGGGCCATGCCCGATTCTGCGGGAATTGGGAGGTGGTGCCCATAGGACTGGACCGGGCCTTCATCGGTTCTTTGAAGACGGATGCGGCAATGATCGAAAGTGCTGATGTGGCGAAGCTGTTGCCCCCGCGTGGCAGGGTGTTCCACAAGGGAAATTTCGGCCATGCCTGGTTACTGGCAGGTGGACCGGGAAAGATGGGAGCGGCCTTGCTGGCTTCCATGGCAGCCTTGCGCTCCGGATGCGGGTTGCTGACGGCGCATGTGCCGGTTGGCCAAGATGCCGTGTTGCATGCGGCAGTGCCGGAGGCCATGACATCCTTGGATGAGTCCGCTTGCCTGTCCACGCTGCCAAAGTTCAACAAGGCAACGGCCATTGGTGCGGGACCCGGCATGGGCACGGAAGCAGCCTCCGCCCGGATGCTGAAGCTGCTGATCCAGAACGCGCCGGCCCCCATGGTGCTGGATGCGGATGCACTGAACATCTTGGCGGAGAACAAGACCTGGATGGCCTTTCTGGCACCGGGTACCATCCTTACCCCCCACCCCAAGGAGTTTGAGCGCTTGGCAGGTAAAGCGGCAAGCGATGGGCACCGGCTGCGTTTGGCCAAGGAGATGGCCGTGCGCTTCAAAGTGGTGTTGGTGCTGAAAGGTGCCTACACGGCGGTATGTGCACCGGATGGCCGCGTTTATTTCAATGCCTCTGGCAACCCCGGCATGGCCAAGGGTGGTAGCGGGGATGCGCTCACCGGGATCATCACAAGTCTTCGCGCACAAGGGCTCGATTCCCTTTCCGCCGCCTTGCTCGGCGTGCATGCGCATGGCATCGCCGGCGATCTTGCCGCGGAAGCGCTCGGCATGGACGGGATGCTGCCATCCGACCTTATCGGGAAGCTGCCGATGGCCTGGAAACAATTGCGGCAGTTGGCAAAGTGATCTTGCAAAGCAGCTTCTTCAGAAGTGCCTGGCGTGGCGCATGCCATCACAGCAAGCCCTCCACCGGACCCTTTCCTTCGCGTATCACCACAGGCTCCCCTGCAGTCAGGTCGATCACGGTAGACCCGGTCAAGCCACCCATGCCGCCGTCGATCACCAACTCCACTTGGTGGCCAATGCGCTGATCGATCAGTTCCGGGTCCGTGGTATGGTCCAGCACGGCATCGTCGTCGTGTACGCTGGTCACCACCAAGGCATGGCCCAATTCCTCCACCAAGGCCATTGGAATAGGGTGGTCCGGCACGCGGATGCCCACGGTGTGCTTGTTGTTCTTGAACAGGCGGGGTATCGCGCTGCTGGCGGGCACAACGAAGGTGTACGGGCCGGGCAGGGCCTTTTTCATCACCCTGAAACCGGGCGTATCGATGGCCCGGGCGTAAGTGCTCAGTTGGCTGAGGTCCTTGCAGATCAGGGAGAGGTTCATCTTGTTCGCCTTCATTCCCTTGAGCCGCGCGATCACTTCCATGGCCCGGGCCTGGTGGGCGCTGCATGCAAAAGCGTAGACGGTATCCGTGGGGCACACCACCACGGCACCTCTGTTGAGGCGCTGCACCACATCCGTGATCTTGCGGGGTTCCGGGTTCTTCGGATGGATGGCCAGCAGCATCCTACTTCGCCGACACTTTCTGCTGGGCGGCTTTCTTGTGGTCAGCCAGGAATTTCTCCAACCCGATGGTGGTGAGCGGATGGTCGAACAGCGCCAAAATGGCGCTCAGCGGGCAAGTGGCCACATCGGCACCGATCTCCGCGCACTGGATGATGTGCATGGGGTGGCGCACGCTGGCTGCCAGAATTTGCGTGCTGTAACCGTAATTGTCGAAGATGGTGCGGATCTGCTCAATGAGCTGTACCCCGTTGGTGCTGATGTCGTCCAAGCGGCCAATGAAGGGCGAAACGTAGGTGGCGCCGGCCTTGGCTGCCAGGAGGGCCTGCCCCGCGCTGAACACCAACGTGCAGTTGGTCTTGATGCCCTTGTCGTGGAAATACTTGATCGCCTTCACGCCGTCGCGTGTCATGGGCAATTTCACGGTGATGCTGGGGTGCAGTGCCGCGAGGTCTTCCCCTTCGCGCACCATGCCCGCAAAATCCACCGAGATCACCTCAGCGCTCACATCACCATGTACGATGTTGCAGATGTCCACATAGTGCTTCATCACCCGGTCCGTGCCGGAGATTCCTTCCTTGGCCATCAATGACGGATTGGTGGTCACGCCGTCCAGGATGCCGAGGTCCTGCGCCTCCTTGATCTGGGCCAAGCTGGCCGTGTCGATGAAAAATTTCATGGTTGCAAAGGTGCCGGATGGTTGTTTCGTGCAGCAAAGGTACGTGGTGCGCACGGCAGCGTGGCCGTGCTGCACAGGCGCAGGCAAGGGATGCCCGCCGTGCCCACCTGCGGGTCAGTGCACCCACCGCACCACCGCCGTGCTGCCATTGGCGATGACGCGGATGCTGTACAACCCATGCGGCAGGCCGCCCAAAGGCAGTTGCACCCGACTGCCACCGTTAAGCCGCCCGGCATACGCCAACTTCCCTTGTGCACCAAATACCTCCACTTCGGCACCGCCCCGGAAAGTTGGTGGCAGCAACAATGCCGGCGCATCGGCGGGGTTTTGCTCCAATCGCACGTGATCCTCGCTTGTGGAGATATGCGCAACGCCCGTGCTGATGTCCAGGCTGTCGATGCTTTGGGCGTATATGCCGTTCGGGTTCCGGTCATCCTGCCAAACCACCACTACCCGGCCGTCCTCCATTTCGGTGGCCTGCACATCGTCCTTGTTGCTGTTGGCGGTGGAAATGTCGCGCTGGGCCGGGGACCATGCCGGGATGCCGGCCAGGTTCACGCGGGTGGCTGCGATGTGCTGTTCGCCGAAGGTGCCGCTGACGTGGGCGATCACTGCCCCGTCTTCGGTGGCGGAAGCATCCCAGGGTGCAACGTAGTTCGATGAAATGGGGATCACGGTTGCCGCGAAGTCGCCCAATTGGCGCACCCCGGCAGTATCCAACCGTTGTACGGCCACGCCGGACTGCCCTTGGGCGCCGTCGGTGATCTGCAGGGGCACCATCATCCCTTCCTCATCACCGAGAAGGGCCAACCCCTTGCCGGCGGTGAATTTCTGGATGGTGGCCGAATTGTCCGTCCGTGTGCCATCCACGGACCAAAGCGTGCCATTGGCGCGCACGCGCTGCACATAGACGTCCGTGAAGCTGGCATTGTCCGGATTGCCCGTGTTGTAGGCCAGGAAGAATCCATCGTGGCCATCCGATACCGGTTCGGGGAAGTAGAAGAAGGCCACCGGCTTGGACGATACTTGAACCGTGTTTGGCCATACCGCAGTGCCGTTGGCAGCATACCGCTGCGCATACATTGTTCCCGGTGGTATGCCAAAGCTTCCGTTGCTGACCACGTATTGCAGGATGAAGCCGCCGTCATGCGTGGCGATCAATTTTGGGCGGCTCACCCGCGTGCTGGCGCTGATCAGCACTGGTGTTGCCAGCAATTGCGTTCCCGAGGGACCCACCAGTTGGACGGCGACCTGCCCGGGCGAATCATTCGTGTTCCAGGCAATTGCCGTGTTGCCATTGCTCAATGCGGCAACCACGGGGGAAAGCCCGGTGGTCCCTGGTGTTGGCAGCTGTACACCGTCCAGCCCCCAAAGGAATGAGCCATCAGGTCCGATCTTGTAGGCCACAATGTCCAAGTTGCCGGTGCGCTCATCTTGGAAGGCGACAATGGCATTGTCATTTTCATCGCTTTGCAGATCGTAGCGGAAGGTGGCGCTGTTCTGCGGGAAGCTGCTTACCACCAACCCGGTATCGGGCCACAGGCGGTTGCCTGCGGCATCCAACCGCTGCATGCGCAATTGATACTCACCGGTGGGGTTTTCAAACCAACTGATGTAGGTGCTTCCATCAGGGCCTTCCGTCG
>JAFDZG010000274.1 GCA_018267065.1 Bacteroidota bacterium | reverse complement strand
GGCCAACGCACGGAACGATGTTCCAGCAACCTGCCGATGCGCCACGTGTACCAGGCATAGGGCAGGAAGGCAAACACACTGGGCAGCCGCAGGCTCCACGCGGCAGGACCGAAGCCCAGGTAGCACACCTGGGCCAAGGCGGTACACAGCAGGTGGTTGGCGGCGTCCCAGTAGGCATACCATGGTTGGAAACGGCCTGGTTCGTTGTAGTAGAAGAATGTTCGGGCCTCATCTCCAATGAACGGCACGAAAACCGCACGGGCTGTGATGTAGGTGAAGGCAATCGCACCAAGCACAAGGAACACGGCTAGTTCAGCCCTTACGCGCCGCTTCCGGGTGTACTGTAACTCAGGGATGCGCATGACCAGGATGGTCTTCTGCCGAATAAACACGCAGCCGCCCGGAGCTGGCATACGGCAGCCGTGCCGGGTTCCATAGGAACACCACGGTGCGTGTTGCATCCTGCGGAATGGCGGGCAAATGGCGCAAGGTGTGGATGCTGTCAGTGCGCGTGGGATCGCGCATGAACTGGAGCAGTACGTGGTCATCATGCTGGCCCGCTCCGGGCGCATCGGTCACCACGGCGAGGTCGCCCGTCATGGGTTCCTTTTGGGGATGAATGCTAAGATCCAGTTGCACCAGGAAGGCGCTTCCCTGCACGGCCCAGATGGGCGGGTGCCAGAGTTCACGGAACTCGGCTTCACCCTGCACCGGGGGCAACACACTGTCCAGCAGCAAGGTGGACGTGAAAGTGCTGTTGCGTGCGTACAGCGTTAAATAGCCGGAGGATGCAAAGGCCACTTCGCGATATCCGCCCGGAACCGTGTCCCGGTGCGGGTCGATGAGCAGCAGATCTTCCCCGCCGTGCGGAAATTCGGAGACGTCCACCGCGTTCAGCGCCAGCCCGCGTTCGCGCATGCCAAAGCCCCAGCAGGCAGGCATCTGGTGGTAGGCGCCGATGGTGAGCAGGTGCGGCGAGGCTTGTTGCAGGCTGTCCACAGTGTGGAAGATCGTTCCGGGTATTGCCTGCTCCGGCCAGTACACCGTGGTGCTGGTATTCACGTTGGCCAGCGTTCGTGCCGGCAGGGCCAGCAGCAGCAAGGCACACCATTGCATTCCAGGTTTTACCCGTGCCAGCCGGTCCATGGAGAAGGCGATCAACAGGAGGAAAAGCAGAACCCATTGCAGGGCGGTGCGGTCCTCCGGGAAGGGCGTGTTTTTCCATGCATGGAGCACGAAGCGGCCTGTAGCATCCAGCCACAGGAAACCGGCGCCCACGGCCAATGCCCAAAGCGCAAATGAGCGTTCCCCGGCCCGGTTTGCCCGGAATGCGATCAGCGAACATGCCAGCAGGAGGAGCACGACCACGGCAACCGCCACGGGGTTGGTGGTGCCGAGCATCACATTCAGGAGAGAGGGCACCGTGCCGTCCAGAATGCCGGAAACGCCGTAGTATAGATTGCCGTGTTGGGAAAGCTCATGGACGTAAACAGCGGCGAAAAGGAACGGCGCAAGGCCCAACAGGATCCAAGCAGCGATTGCCTTCAGGGGAAGGGAACCGCGCAGGATAACGAGCGCGGTAGCCGCCAGCACCGCAGCCCACAAGGTGAGCAGGCTCAGGGATGAGAAGGTAGCTAAAGCCGTGGCCAGCAGCACGGCGGTGAGTCTTTTTGCTGAGGCATTTTCCAGCAAGGCGCACAGCTCGTAAAGGGGCATGGCCCAGAAGGCCATTGCCAAGCCATAGCCGCGGAAGAGCGAGAAAAAGTCAAGCAGGAACGGCATCAGTAGCCATGCCGCCCAAAAGCACCAGCGCACAAGGGGAACCTGTAGCTTCACGCCCCAACGCCACCCGTACCAGGCAAAGAGGATGAACGCCAGAACGCTGGGCAAGCGCAAGGCCCATGCATTCATGCCGAACACGGAATACGACAACCAGCCCAGGGCCGTGCTGAGCAGGTGGTTGCCCGCGTCCCAATGCGACAGGAAGGGCAGGAACCTTCCGGGCTCCACGAACAGAAAAAAGGTCATCGCCTCGTCGTGGACCACCGGCACCCGCATGGCGCGCAGGGCCACATAAGCGAATACCACCGCGGACAGCACGATGAACGCAGTACGTTCGGCGCGGGAGGAATGGCCCGCCGGCATGGCTTAAGCCCGTTGCCTTACCGTGCGCTGCTCGATGCGCTTTTCGTAGTTCGCGCCTTGGAAGATGCGGTGTACGAAGATGCCCGGCGTGTGTATTTGGTCCGGGTCCAGTTCGCCGGGCTGCACCAGATGCTCCACTTCGGCAACGGTCACCTTGCCGGCCATGGCCATCATGGGGTTGAAGTTGCGCGCGGTGTGGCGGTACACCAAGTTGCCGTTGGTGTCGCCTTTCCAGGCTTTCACCAGGCTGAAGTCGGCGCGGAGCCAGCGCTCCATCACGTACATCTTGCCGTCGAACTCGCGGGTCTCCTTGCCCTCGGCCGCCTCGGTGCCGTAGCCCGCCGGGGTGAAGAATGCCGGGATGCCAGCACCGCCCGCGCGGCAGCGTTCGGCCAAGGTGCCTTGTGGCGTAAGCTGCACTTCCAGTTCACCGGAGAGCAATTGCCGCTCAAACTCGGCGTTCTCGCCCACGTAGCTGGCGATCATCGTCTTGATCTGCCGCTGCTTCAGCAGCAGCCCAAGGCCGAAATCGTCCACCCCGGCGTTGTTGCTGATGCAGGTCAGGCCTTTCGCACCGCTGCGCACCAGTGCCGCGATCAGGTTCTCCGGAATGCCGCACAGGCCAAAGCCGCCCACCATCAGGGTCATGCCGTCCTGCAGCCCGGCCAGCGCCGCATCGGCATCCTTCACTTGCTTTTCCATGGGAATAAGGTGTGCTGCGAAGATAGGGCTGCGTGGGAACCCTCCTTGCCGTTGGGCCGGTACACCGGCCGGAACGGAGGAGGCCGGCTGGGCAGCAAAGGTTCGGGATTGGTGCTGCCTGCGGTACGGGCAATGTGCTACACCCGTATAGCCCAAGCTGCTTTTTCAGCCCATCGTGTTCATCATTGCGCGGGCGGAAGGGCCTCCTGCACGTACCCCTTGCCATCTTTGCCCCGTGAGCGTCCTCCGCAAACTCGCCGGCCAAACGGCCATCTACGGGCTGAGCAGCATCGTTGCGCGCTTCCTCAATTACTTGCTCACGCCGCTTTACACCAGCCG
>JAFDZG010000273.1 GCA_018267065.1 Bacteroidota bacterium | reverse complement strand
TGGGCACATAGATCAACTGTTTGCCCACGGAGGCATCGTTCCTTGTCTTTGCCGTTTGGTTGGTGGAGACCACGTAGTTCGTCATCAAATCCAGCCGTACCGCGGTGTTGCGCATGCGCCATCCGGTTCCGCCGCGCATCTCCAAGCCCCGGCTCCATACGTTCATCAGGTTTTCCGGGCTCCAGTAAGCGCCGCCCGGCAACCAGATGATCCAGTTGTCCATGGTGCGTTGAAATACGGTGGCTTCAGCATTCGCTTCCACGTGCGGCGCCAACTTTCCCTTCACTGCAAGGCCAGCTTCACCGCTATACCCGCTTTCCGGCAACAGGTCCGGGTTTCCGCCCGGCACCCAGTACAAGTCGTTGAACGTGGGCAGCCGGTACACCCTGGCAACATTTGCCTTTGCCGTCAGCCATTTCGCAACGCGGTACGAACTGCCCAGCGACCAGGTGAAGGGCACGGGTTCCCCGGCCACCAACTTCTGGCGGAGCGAAAGCGCAGTGGTTGACCGGCTCTTCCGGTCCGTGAGCAGGTACGATGCGAACAGTGCCGTACGGTTCTGTTCCCGGCGGTCCGGATAACCGTCAGAAAGTGCTTGGGCATAAGTGTCGTTGATGCCGGCGTTGATCCGCTGGCGTTGGTCGTTCAACTTGATCCGCACCTCGGCTTCCGCGATCAGCGTTCCCGTCCGGCTGTTTGCCGCGCTGTCGGTCTCCGATCCGTGCCATGCCAGCTGTTCATCAAACCAGGCGGCGCGCACGTAACTGTTCATCCGTTCGCCCGTCCGTTGCCATTCCGCGGTGGCGCGTGTGCTTCCATCAATCTGCCTCGCCGTGCTGTTCCCTTGCAGCATGGTGGGCGGAACATGGCGGTCGTTGTGCTGGTACCAGAAACCCAGATCGATGCGCTGCCTGTTGTTGATGCGGAAGAAGTTCTCCGCCAGCAAGCCGTGCTGTACCATCCCGGCATTGCGCTGCCGTTGCACCGGCGCCCCTGCCTCACCCAAAGGCTGGTACGCAAAATCATTCCGCGCCGTGGCATTGAACAGGCGCAAGGACGTACTCCACTTTTGCCTGCCCAACGCAAAGCCCGCGTGCTGCCGCATGTCGCTGAAGCTGCCGAAGGAAGCCCCCGCATCCGCAGTAAGGCCGCCGTTGAAGTTGGGCGCGTTGTCCAACATCACCGCACCGCCAACGGCACCGCTGCCCCAAAGCGCACTGCTGCCGCCGTACATGATGCCGATATGGTCGGCAATGCCCACCGGCACCAAGGAAAGATCGATCTGCCCGTTCATCGGGCTGCCGATGTTGAAACCGTTCCAGAGCACGGCAGTATGCCCGGCGCCCGCGCCCCGGAACGACGATGTGGCCAAGCTTCCCGGGCCGTAGTTCTTGATGAAGAGCGGGCCCTCGTGTCCCAGCAGGGTGCCCAGGTCAGCTCCATGGAAACGGTCCAACACCGCACTGTCAATGGCCTGCACCTTCAAGCCTGCCGCAAAATCCGAGCGCGGCGGCGCGGTGACAACCACGCTGTTCAGCGCTATGGTGTCCGGCTCCTGCTGGGCTTGCACCATGTGCCCGGCAAGCAAAACGGCCATCAATGCGGCAAAGCGATTGCACATGGGGAAGCGGGAGGAAGCACGCCGGAACGCGCTTCCCCCTTCCTTGTTACTGGATCACCACGGCACGCTTGGTGCTTCCCACTTGCAACACGTACATGCCCGGCGCCAACGCACGGATGTCAATGCCGGTGGCCATCCCGTTCATCCGCCCTTGGAACACGCGGCTTCCCGTCAGGTTGTACAACACAACCGGCTGTTGCCCGCGCACCGCAGTGGTTACGTTCAATACGTCCGTGGCGGGCTGCGGCCATACGTTCATCCAGGCTGCATTGGCTTCCGCGATGCCTGCGGGCATGGATGCCGCCACCGGTGTGCCAGGCCGCAATGCCGGGTTGAAATCCGTGTAGGAGCAGCCGAAGATCCCGCCATTGGTCAATTCCGTGCCAATGCCCAGGTTCATGGCCCAATCACCCAGGTTCGTAGCGCTCCAGGTGCTCCAGTAATTGGGGTTTCCGCTCATGCCGGCGAATGCCCCATAGGTCACGTCGCCCAGGAAACCACCGGCGGTATCCGCTGAAAAGGCCGGGTCCGCCGCTGCAATGTCGCCCAGCATGGTTTTCGCGGTTACTGTGCCGGAATACAGGTAGCCCCATGCAAAGGAGGAGGCCCCGCTGCCGTCCTGGAAATCCACCACAAGGATGGTGGTGTCAGTGCCGCTTCCGATCCAATAGTCCACATCATCCGCGGTGAACGCGAACGGATTGAACGCGGCCAGCGGCTCGGTGGGCTGCAGCGCCGGATTGAAATCGGTGTAGGAGCAGCCAAACCATTGGCCGTTGCCCAGCTCGGTGGAAAGCCCCATGTTGCTCACCATGCCGGCCAGGTCCGGTCCGTCCCAGGTGGACCAGTAGTTGGGCGAGCCGCCGAGGCCCGCGTGGCTTCCGTAAGTGATGCTGTTGAGGAACCCGCTGGTGACCTCAACCGTGAGGTTGGGATCGGCCGCGGCGATGGCATTCACCATGTCCTCGCCGGTGCCGCCGTCGTGCAGCCAGCCCCAGGCGTAGCTGGCATCATCGGTGCCGTCCTGGAAGTCGATCACCAGCACCGAGCTGTCGGCGCCGGCGCCGACCCAGTACTGGACCTGGTCCATGGTAAAGGTTTGGGCCTGCATGGGCGCGGCGGCCAGCAAGGCAAAAGCAGAAACAGTGCGTACAAGGGTCTTCATCCTTTTTGTTGGTTGTTGAATTCGCTGTTCGTTCCAAACAGCTTCCAGGATGAAGGGGCCAAAAGCGCTGCGGGGAGCGCCACGGGCCTGCTTTTCTCCTGAAAGCAAACACTCGATGCGCTGGTGACAGGTCTTCTGGCTTGCCTCCCTTGCCGGCGCCTTCCCATCCGCCGTATGGCGGACAGTGGCTTGGTGCCGGTTCGGCCTCGTGAGGCTCACAGCTTCAGGAAAAGCCCGGGATTCACACCCGGTTCCCTTTT
>JAFDZG010000272.1 GCA_018267065.1 Bacteroidota bacterium | reverse complement strand
GAGGCGGTGGAAAGGGAACAGCCGGGCAGGTATTCGGCGGTAACGGAGTAGGTGTTCTGGCCCAGGCTGGCGGTGGTGGTCACCGTTTGCAGGCCCACGCCGCTTTGGCCGGTACTCCAGATGTAGTTCCAGGAAGGATCCCCTTGCACGTTCAGGGTAATCTCTTCCCCGGCGCATACGGGCGAGGGGGCAATGGTGAGGGGGCCTGGCTGTGCATACGGTGAAGTGAGCGTGCCTTGCTTAAGAAAAATAGCGGATTGTTTTACATGATCGGATGTATTGCAGATAGCGATCTTTGCATGATAAGTTGTATTGCATTGAACGTCAATTGCAGCATCCATTACTACTGTTCGTCCGTCAAAGACAAATGCCCAAGTATACTCGTCATCGACATTTTGCTCCCCTAAGCCGGGGTTGGGAGTTGGTATGTAATAATTGGCGTTTGAGATTGAGTTGACAGAATTTATGGAAACAGGAGCACCGCCAATTGTAGCAATATTGATTGAATTATTTGAAAACGGACCGTTGATCCCCGGGCCGGATATAAAAAATCCGAAAGCATCGTTAAAGTTTGATCCAACCCATTCCGGATACTCGTTGGATGCGAAAACATACGAAAATGTGGCTGTATTTCCAGTTGAGATAAAATCGAATTCCAAGACAGCAGCATCCTTTGGGTATGAAGTTCCGTTAATTTGATTTAAGTCAGGATCGCTGGCATCGGAATCCAATTGATATGGATATGAGCAATCGGCCACTATCCCGCAATTCATGTTATGCACATATGCAGCATCGCAAGTAGTTAATACAACACCCGTGGAGATACCGGTCTTATTCATGCCATTCCAGTAGTTTGCCAATTGGACGGATTGCCCACTGAAAGTTGCGTTGAATACTTGCACATTGGGACCGGCCAGTTCTGAAGCTGCAGCAGCAGCACTAATGTAATTTACACTAGGCACCTGCGCCAATAATGTTGCTGTAAATAGTACAGACGCTCCTGCCAAGATGTGACGAATCATGATGAATCAGTGCTTAAGAAGGCGACGGTGTAAATCCAAATTCTCTTGTTGGAGTCCTTGAATTTGCTTCTCCATCGCGATCAGATGAAGGATAATCTCTTCAATCTTCTCCATCAGCATGGCATCAGTCTTAACCACATCCAGCCCACTCTCCACCATTTGCGCCGCCGAAGGCACGCCAGGCAGATGGCCGTGTTCCTTGATGAAGGCATCCACTTCCTTGAGCGGCATAAGGCGATAATTGGGCTGGAACACATGATCGCTCCATTCAGATGTGTTCTGCATCGCCACTTTCACCTTTTCCGTAAGAATGCCTTTGGCCACATAGAGGCAGTATTCATCCCCTGGCATGTCCTCCGTGCCAATGGCCACCCTTCCACGGGTGGGATCTGAGGAATAATCAAAGGTCATCAAGGGAAATGGATCGTTCCAATTGCCCAAAATATGACCCCTGCCATCTGCTTGGTCGATGGACAGCCCCCAGGCCTTGTATTGGTTCCGAGCCCACAGCACGGTGCCCGTTTCGCCTTTGTCCGTGCGGTATGAGGTTACCAGATCACTCGGACCTGTGCGAACCAGCATGTCTCCTTCCACGTGAAATGAAGATTCGGGGGAAGTGGTGCCGATCCCAACCCGCTCATCCGCGAAAGTCATGATGGGTTGCTGGGAATCAAATCCTTTGAGGATATGTCCCTTGCCGTCAGGGTCCACGGACAGCCCCCACGCATCCGAGTAGTTGCGCGCCCAAATCACAGGGCCCGTGGTGGCCGAAGACGAGGTCACTATTTCTCCGTTCCAACCAGCACCGCGCACCAAAAGGTCACCATCCACGTGGAGGGTGGCCTCGGGGTCCGTTGTCACGATGCCCACGCGGTTGCCGGTAAAGGTCAAAATAGGCTGTGGGCTGGCCCAATTGCCGAGAATGTGCCCTTTGCCTTCGGAAGAAGTTGACAAGCCCCACGCAGCTTGGGTATTGTTGCGCGCCCAGAGCACAGGTCCGGTACCGGAAGCATGGGTGGTTACGATGTCGCCGTCCGTTCCGCCGCGCACCAACAGGTCGCCTTCCACATGCAATTGGCTCAGGGGGGATGTTGTACCAATGCCCACCTTTCCATCACTTCCGATAGTCATCCTGGGCAGGCCGTTGGTAATGAGCCTTACATCCAAGGGTACCGTGGTGCCCAATAGGGGCACGGTGGTGCTTTGGCACTGGGGGTAGGAAAAAGCATTGCCTCCGACCTTCCAATAGGGCGAACCGCCCAAGCCATCTGCGCAGGGGTTGCTTTCAACGGGAGGGACTTCCTGAATGCCGCCAGAGCGTAAGTTCCCATCCGCATTGAGGTACAAAGGCCCGCTGGTGAGGCCGGCACCAGCGAGCTTGATGTCGCCGGTGCCCAAGAGCCGAATGCGCTCCTGTCCGTTGCTCTTGAACACCACGTCCTTATTGTCCGGCGTGCCGATGTACTGGTTTCCTGGAACGGTGTTGGCGTTGCCGGACATGCTCCAGTCGCTGCGCTCAGGGCCGCGTAGCAGGATGGTGGCGCTAGCTCCCTCACAACCGTTGGCATCGGCCACGGTGATCTTATAATCCTTGGGGCCGAGGTTATAACGGTTGGCCCCGGTAGGGCCGTCGCTCCAGTTCACAGTAAAGGGGCTTGCGCCGCCCATCACCACCACCGAGGCATTGCCATTGTTGCACTCGTAGCAGCTGATGTTGTACCCGTTGGGGTACTCGTACAGGTCCACGTCCAGCTTCATGGGCAACGGCTGCTCCAAGGTTACTTGAGCGGTGGCTACTTGCCCGCCTTGGTCCATGACATCCACCCGGTAGTAACCGGCGGCCAAATGGGATTGATCTTCCTCTTCGCTGCCGTTGCTCCATTTGAATACGTAGGGAGCTTCGCCGCCACTCACCGAGAGGTTGATCCACCCGTCCTTCATGCCGAAACAGCTTACCTGGAAGCTGTTGTAGTTGCTCACTTGCAAGGAAATCTGCAAGGAGTCAGCGGCCTGCAGCGGCACTCCGGTCAGGAACGCTCCGAAAACTACGCATGCCCCGGCAATGCGGAGCGCCATGCGCTTTCCAAGGCTTTCCCTGGGGGGGGGGTAAAAACTCCATGATTGTGGGGGATGTTTTCGGGATGCCCGGAAAGGTGAAGTGTAGCTATGCTTCGGAAGTGTTGCCAGTGTATGTTACAAAACGGTTGTCATTTCTAATATTAACAAAAAAATAACATATCCTATCGAACGAATTGCCATTGTTGTACCATGCTTTGCAACAAGGCAGCTGCAAGGGCAGTGAGCGAGGAATTGGCGACGAGTGCGGCCGAGGGACCCTTTTCAATGCCGTACTACTGCTTGTTGCCGGTAAGGTGGACGCGCGTACTGCCGGAAGGGGAGAAGAAGCTGTAGGTGTAGTCAATGCTTCCGGTGGTGGGGAAGCTCCCTGATCCATGGTTGTGGTAGCCGGTGAGGCTCGCATGTTCGTGCAGCACTGCTTGTAGGTCAAAGCTGGAACCTTTGATCTCAATGATGCCTGACCGGCTGCCGTTCAGCACGGCACCAGCATCGGTATAGGTGGTATCGGTG
>JAFDZG010000271.1 GCA_018267065.1 Bacteroidota bacterium | reverse complement strand
AGGTCCAGCTTGGAGAACATGGCAATGCCGGGAGTTGAGTGTCGTGCAAAGTTAGGCGACCTTGGTGCAGCCCATGAATAGGGCATAGTTGGTGGTCTGTAAGCAGCCCTTCGACCCTTCGACGGGCTCAGGGCAGCGGGTTGCCGGTTACCTCCGGTGGATCACTGACAACGAACAACTGGCCACTAACAACTACGCCCTACGAACTACCTTCACACCTTCTCCTTCTTTCTCTTCACCTTCCCGTTGGCCTCTTCTTCCAGCGGCTTCCTGAACACGATCTGTCCGTCGAAGATGTCGATCACCATGGGCGTGTTGGCCTGCACCTTGCCTTCGATGATCCAGCGGCTCAGCTCGTTGAGCAGTTCCTTTTGGATCATGCGCTTGATGGGGCGCGCGCCGAACTGCGGGTCGTAGCCGGTGTGGGCGATGTGGTCGATCAGCTCCTCGCTGGGGGTGAGCAGCATGTCGCGCTCGGCGAGCTTGTGCATCAGCGCGTCCAGCTGGATCTTCACGATGGCGCGCACGTCCTTTCGGCTCAGCGGCTCGAACATGATCACCTCGTCCACGCGGTTGAGGAACTCGGGGCGCACGCTTTTGCGCAGCAGCTCCATCACCTGGTCGCGGGTGCGGCGCTGCACCTCCTCGTGGTTCTTGTCGTCGATCTTCTCGTAGTTCTCCTGGATGATCTCCGCGCCGAGGTTAGAGGTCATGATGATGATGGTGTTCTTGAAGTTCACCACGCGGCCCTTGTTGTCGGTGAGGCGGCCGTCGTCCAGCACCTGCAGCAGGATATTCCACACGTCCGGGTGGGCCTTCTCGATCTCATCGAGCAGCACCACGCTGTAGGGTTTGCGGCGCACGGCCTCGGTGAGCTGGCCGCCCTCGTCGTAGCCCACGTAGCCGGGGGGCGCGCCCACTAAGCGCGAAACGCTGTGGCGCTCCTGGTACTCGCTCATGTCGATGCGCGTCATGGCGTGCTCGTCGTTGAAGAGCACCTCGCTGAGGGCCTTGGCGAGCTCCGTTTTGCCCACGCCGGTGGTGCCTAAGAAGATGAACGAACCGATGGGGCGCTTCTCATCGCCCATGCCGGCGCGGCTGCGGCGCACGGCGTCGGCCACGGCACGCACGGCCTCGTCCTGGCCCACCACGCGTTTGTGCAGCTCGTACTCGAGCTTCAGCAGTTTCATGCGCTCGGTCTCCAGCATGCGCTGCACGGGGATGCCCGTCCAGCGGCTCACCACTTCGGCGATCTCGTCCACGTCCACCTCCTCCTTGATCATCTTGTTGGCGGACTGCACTTCGGCCAGTTCGGCCTTGGCCTTCTCCAACTGGTCCTCGGTCTCCTTGGTGCGCCCGTAGCGGATCTCGGCCACCTTGGCGTAGTCGCCCTCACGTTCGGCCTGGGCGGCGTCGAACTTCATTTTCTCCAGGTTGTCCTTGGCTTCCTGGATCTTCTCCACCAGGCCGCGCTCGTGCTCCCAGCGGGCCTTCAGCGCGTCGCGCTTGGTGCCCAGCTCGGCGAGTTCCTTGCCCAGCTCGTCCAGCTTGGCCTGGTCGCCCTCGCGTTTGATGGCCTCGCGCTCGATCTCCAGCTGCATCACGCGGCGGTCCACCTCATCGAGCTCCTCGGGCTTGGAGTTGATCTCCATGCGCAGCTTGCTGGCGGCCTCGTCGATCAGGTCGATGGCCTTGTCGGGCAGTTGGCGGTCGCTGATGTAGCGCATGCTCAGCTCCACGGCGGCGATGATGGCGGCATCCTTGATCAGCACCTTGTGGTGGCTCTCGTACTTCTCCTTCAGCCCGCGCAGGATGCTGATGGCGTCCTCGCGGCTGGGCTCGTCCACCATTACCTTCTGGAAGCGGCGCTCCAGGGCCTTGTCTTTTTCGAAGTACTTCTGGTACTCGTTCAGCGTGGTGGCGCCGATGGCGCGCAGTTCGCCGCGGGCCAGGGCGGGCTTCAGGATGTTGGCGGCGTCCATGGCGCCTTCGCCGCCGCCCGCGCCCACCAAGGTGTGGATCTCGTCGATGAAGAGGACCACGCTGCCTTCTGCGCCGGTCACTTCCTTCACCACGGCCTTCAGGCGCTCCTCGAATTCGCCCTTGTACTTCGCGCCGGCGATCAGCGCGCCCATGTCCAAGCTGAAGACCTGCTTGTTCTTCAGGTCGTCGGGCACGTCGCCGCTCACGATGCGCTGCGCGATGCCCTCGGCAATGGCGGTCTTGCCCACGCCGGGCTCGCCGATGAGGATGGGGTTGTTCTTGGTGCGGCGGCTGAGGATCTGCAGCACGCGGCGGATCTCCTCATCGCGGCCGATCACGGGATCGAGCTTGTTCTCTTTCGCGAGCTGGTTGAGGTTCTTGGCGTACTTGTTCAGCGCGTTGTAGGTCTCTTCCTGGCTCTGGCTGGTCACCTTGCCGCCCTTGCGCAGCTCCTTGATGGCCGCCACGAGGTCCTTGCGCGACACGCCGCCATCCTTGAGCAGTTGCGCGGTGTTGTCGCTGCCTTGCACCAGGCCCAGCAGTAGGTGCTCCACGCTGGCGAACTCATCGCCGAATTCCTTCAGCGAGGCCAGCGCGTTGTTCAGGGCCTGGCCGCACGCGCGGCTCAGCACCATGTCGCCGCCCTCCACCTTGGGGTAGCCGTTCACAATGCGGTCCAGCGCCTGTTGCAGCAGCACGGTGTTCACGTCCAGCTTCTTCAGCAGAAAGGGTGTTACGTCCTGGTCCACTTCCAGCAAGCCCTTCAGCAGGTGGCCGGTCTCCACTTGCTGGTTCTTCAGCCCGGCTGCGATGGTCTGCGCCTGCTGCACGGCTTGTTGGGAGCGGATGGTGAATTTGTTGAGGTCCATGGGTGGAATCAGTTGTCGGTTGTCAGTTGTCGGTTGTTAGTCGTGCGGTCCTGACAACGGACAACTAACAACTTCTCGCGCGCCATCATCAATCCCCGCACCGTGAAGATACAACGGAACAAATGGCAGCACAGTGCAGTTCGCCAACGCCAAAAAGTCCAGCAGGGGCGGGGCGTTGCGGACGAAATGGCGGAAATGGGATGATGTTCCTTTGGCCGCCTTAACGGGCTGTCCGCTGTGGTGTCCTTGTCCCGTCCAGCGGTCGCGGGGCTGCGGGGGCTCCTTCGTCGCCTCCTCGCTCCACGCGTCCGCAAGGCCGGGCCTGCGGCCAGCCGCCGCTCCCATCCCTGGCGGAGACCTGGATACTTGGTCGGAAGCTTCGGTGCCCTGCCGGATACCATGCTGTTCGTCTTTTTTCTACCTTGTCCAAAGAAGTTCGGTGTGGAAATGCCTGTTGGAAAGGGGGGAGGCCCCCAGGCAGCGTTTCTGGTCGGTGGGGTGTCTTCCACTTGGTTTGCTATTGATCTCGGTGTATGGTAGGGATGATGGATCGATTACTTCTCACTGTTGCTGTTGCGCTTTCGGCTCTGGGAAGCGTACGTGCCCAAACCTATTGGTCAAAGGACGTGGGCGGCCCCGGCAATGATCATGTGGCGGACGTGAAGACCGATGCCGCCGGGAACATCTATGCCACAGGGGAGTTCAGCGGGAGCATTACGTTCGGCGGGTCCACCTATTTGTCACAGGGCAGCATCGACATGTTCCTGGCCAAGCTCACGCCCGCAGGTCAGGTGGTGTGGTTCGTGCAAGGGGGCGGGCCGGGCATCGATCGCGGCATCAAACTGGCGGTACGCGGCGGGCAGGTGGCGGTAGTGGGCGAGTTCACCCAAACGGCCACCTTTCAAGGGCAATCCCTGACTTCGGCGGGCGGGGCGGACATCTTCCTGGCGGTGCACGATGCCGCCACCGGCCAGCAGCAATGGATCGCCAGCGGGGGAGGCCCCTTGGCGAGCGACCGCCCGTACGGCGTGGCCATTTCGCCCTCGGGCCAGGTGACCATGGCGGGCGAGTTCAGCGGCACGGTGAACATCGGCGGCACCGTGATGACCAGCATGCCCGACCCGATCACCGCCGTGCCCAGCGTGGACGTGTTCATCGCCAGCTACTCCGCGACCGGTGCACCGCTGTGGGCAAAGCACGGTGCGGCCAAGTACACCGATCGTGCCATTGATCTGGTGACGGACCCTGCGGGCAACATCTACGTCACCGGCCAGTACAGCGATACCATCCAGTTCGCGGCCAGCTATCCCAACGCGATGTACAACGCCACCTTCCTGCTCAAGCTGGACGGTGCCGGCAACGAGCAATGGTTTCGCCGAATGGGCGGGGCGGTGTACAACGAAGTGCGCGATATGCAGTGGACCAGTGCCAACGACCTGCTGATGCTCGGCGACCTGCGCGGCACCATGATCTTCCTGGACAGCGTGCCCAACTTCATTTCCAGCGTCGATGACTATGCGTATTACCTCCTTCGGGTGAACAGCAATGGCCAGTTGACCAGCGACACGGTGGTCACTTCCGCCAATGAGGTGAGCGGCCGCGCGGTGGATGAGCGGAACGCCATGATTACCGTGCTGGGGCAGTTCAAGTGCCAGTTCACCTCCATGGTGGACAGTGCCCATGCCGGACTGTGGCAGGCCACGGGCATTCAGGACTTGTTCATCACGCAGCATTACATGGACAGCCTGTACGTGATCAAGGATGCACAGCAGTTCGGCGGCAGGCAGGAGAAGCTGGCGGGCCAAGTGGCCACGTTGACCGATGGGTCACCGGTGTTCTGCGGGAGTTTCGAGGACATGCTGGTGTTCCCATGCGGCGATAACTTCTCCGCCGACCTGGCATCGGTAATGGCGCCGTACGGCCTGATGGCGCCGAACACGGCAGGATATTGCGGGGACAACAATTACGGCTCTTTCGCGGCGGATACGAGCAATGGCCTCAAGGATGGGTTCATCGCCCGCGGCTTTGTGCCGGGCAGGGCACCGTATGATTGGTGGGACCGGCAAGGAACCCCTTGTTCCTTTCTTCCAAGGTCCATGTGCTTGGGTGAAGGCGAGATGCCGTACGCCTGTGCCGATACGGTGGAGTTCTGCGGAAGCGGCATCATCGGCATCAAGCCCGAGTTCTCCTTCAGCATCAACCAGCACAACCACTTCATCGGGCCGGAGCTCGATTTCCTGTGGAACACCGGGGCCACCACGGATTCGTTGGCTGTCACGGCATCCGGTACCTACTGGGTGACTTGCACGGCCATCAACGGTTGCTGGCAATGGACCGATACCATCGTGGTGCTCGTCCATCCCTTCCCGCCCCAGCCGCTGCTCTCCGACGATGTGGTGGTGGCCACCAATTCCCCCAACCAGTACTTCATCGACATCTGCGACCCGCAGCAGGTATGGCTCTGGTGCAGCAACGCGGACACGGCTTCCACCTTCTACTGGACCACTTCCGGCGCTCCGTTGTACAATGATTCCATCTTGGTGGACACTTCGGGCTATTACCATTTCATCATGGTGAATGAGTTCGGCTGCAGCCGGGGGAACGAGATCACCGTGACCGACCACCCCCACGCGTTGATCCCGGATGTGACGGTTGACCTGGCGATCACTTACCCGCAGGACCTGGACCACAACGACACCTTGAACCTCTGCCCGAATGTGCTCAGGACCGTACGGGTCATGCCCACGTTCACGCTGAACGGCGCACCATACTCCTTTCCCGTTACCGATCCGCCCTCGTTCCAATTCGGATTCACGGTCAATGGCATTCCAACCGTCCTGGATTTTCCCGGATACCAGCGCGATTTCATGGTGTATGGGGATCAATGGTACATGGATCAAGCGTCCATGTTCATCACCAACGCTCCTTGCGGCACGGACACGCTCTGGCTGCCGACCGTGGCCGTGGACAGCATCTTCGTGCATACTTATCCGGCCTTGGCCTTGAACCTCGGCTTGTCGGGCCCCGCACAGATCTGCCCCGCCGATACGGCGTTGCTCGTGGCCAACTGCGTGAACTGCGATCAGGTCATTTGGCAAGGGCCGAACATCATCAGCGCCAGCGGTGATACCGCGCATGTGCTGAATGGATCGTACACGGCAACGGGAACGGCGCTCGATACCAACGGGTGTGCGTTCAGTGCGTACGCAACCATCGCCGTTTCCTATCCCGGCGTGCCGGAGCTGGACGTGCTGCCATCGGATGGCGTGATCTGCCCGGATTCCAGCGCAACGGTGTTCACCCTTGCGGATGGCAGCTACACCTGGTATGGCCCGCCTGGCGAGATCCCCGTGAACAATGATTCCATTGCGGTGACCATTCCCGGGGAGTACTATTTGACGTTGCTTGATCCCCATGGCTGCCTGCTCACCTCCGATCCCATCCTGATCACCGGATACTCCACGCCCTACCTCAATGTGCTTCCCGATGGCGTGATCTGCATGGGTGAAGACCCCGTGCTGCTCCAAGTGGTCACCACGGGCTATTCCTCGCTGGCATGGGGGGCGCCGTTGTCCGGCAACAGCCTCACCCAAACGGTTTCACAGCCCGGCACCTACAGTTGCACGGTACAGGCCTGCGGCATCACCACCGAGCTCAGCACGGAGATCATTGTGGGTGCGGCGCACGCGGAGGTGGTGGATCCCGGTCCTTTTTCCATCTGCCCCGGCGACACGTTGCAACTGGCGGCTACCGGTGGGCAAGCCGTGTACATCTGGAATCCCGGGCAAGCGGTGGGTGATTCGCTGGTGGTGACCCAAGCGGGCGTGTACACGCTCACCGCGCTGGATGGCAACGGATGCAGCGATACCGCTGCGGCCGTAGTGGTCACGGAACATGATTTTGGCGGCCCGCTGGGGAACTTGGACCAAACCGGTTGCAGCGGCACGCCGGTACAGTTGCAGGCTGATGCACCCGGCAACTACACGTGGTACGCGGACAGCGCCTTGACCAACGAGCTGGCCACCGGCCCGGTGCTTGATCTGGGCTCGCCAACGGACAGCATGGTGGTGTACTTGGTGCGCTCGGACAGTGTTTGCACCGGATCACCGGTCGGCGTGGCCGTGAATGTGGTGGATCCACCTGCGGCCGTGCTGTACGGTGGCACCGGTATGGTATGCGCAGGAACGGAGGTTCAGTTGGTGGCGAACGTTTCCCCGCCTTTCCAAGCGTACTGGACAACACCCGCCGGGGAAGCCCTTGGGGACACCTTGGTCATGGATCCGGTCGCGGTTTCGGATGCCGGATGGTACGTGGTGGCGGCGACCTCCTCCGGATGCATGGGCCTTGCGGACAGCCTGTTGCTTGCGGTGGTGGAGCCGGCAGTCCTTGATCTGGGGCCGGACACGGTGTTCTGCGGGGGGGATTCGCTGTTGTTCACGGTGCCGGCGGGCTTCGTAGATCCGGTATGGCAACAAGCGGACAGCAGTATCACGTTTACCATGGACCAAACGGGATCCGTCACCTTGCAGGCCACGGACATGAACGGGTGCTTGGTGCAGGATGAAGTCCAGGTCGTGGAAATCTTCCCCGATCTTCCGGTCACGGGCGGGGAAGTCACCATCTGCCTGGGTGAGGATGTGTTGCTGCTGGCCGCAGGCAGCGGCAATCTGAGCTGGTATGCCGATTCCCTCCTGCAGGTGTTGTTGGCCTCCGGCGATTCCGTGACGATCACCGCACCGCTGGACAGCCTCACGCTCTATGTGCTGCAGGAACAATTTGGTTGCACCACCGGGCCGGTGACGATCGATGTAAACGTGGTGCCTGAGCCGGTGAACATCACCTTGGCCGGCACGGAACCCTTCTGCATCGGTGGCATGGGAACCCTTACCGCCTCCGGCCCGCCCGGCCTGGAGGGAGCATGGTCCACGCCTTCCGGATATTTCATCGGAACCATCTTGACCTTGGACCCGGTGCAGGCCACGGATCAGGGATGGTACACCATGGTCCCATCATTGGCCGGCTGCATCGGTGCCCCGGACAGCATCTTCGTTTCCGTGCATCAGCCCGTGCCGCTCAACCTCGGTCCGGATACGCTCTTTTGCGCGGGTGGCCTGTTCACGTTGATGCTGCCAGCCGGCTTTTCCGATCCCGTGTGGAGCACGGGTGCCACCGGCCAGAGCATCACCATTGCGCAAGGCGGTGTGTACAGCGTTGCCGCCACGGATACGAACGGCTGCCCGGTAAGCGACATCATTCTCATCAACGCCGTGGATTGCACACCGGTGGTGCCGAATGTCTTTTCGCCCAACGGCGACGGCACCAACGATGTGTTTGCGCCCGGCGCCGTGGGCGCAGTGGAAGCGGACGTGCAGATCTACGATCGCTGGGGAAAGCTGGTGCACAGCGGCGATCTGTTGAAGCAACCATGGAACGGAACGGATGATCGGACCAATGAGCCCGTGCTCAACGGAACCTACTACTATGTGCTCCGGTTGGTGGACAGCAGCAGGGAGGGAAGGGAGCTGTCCGGCTATTTCACCGTATTGCGCTGAGCGGGGCAGGGCGTGTGGTTCAAGCAGGGCGGGAGTTCGCGTTGGTCAAAAATACCCGCAGGAGCGGGGCGTTGGGAGCGTGGCCTGAAGTTCTTTTGGCCGCCCCGGGTGCCCGTGTGCTTGGCCTTCGGCAAGAATTTCGGCTGGGCACCCGTCGGGCTGGGAGTTTATCCCGGCCTTGAGCCGGGGCTGTGGTGTCCTTGTCCCGTCCTGCGGTCGCGGGGCTGCAGGGGCTCCGATGCCCTGAGGCTCTCGAAGGGCGCCTCCTCGCTCCACGCGTCCGCAAGGCCAGGCCTGCGGCCAGCCGCCGCTCCCATCCCTGGCGGGAGGCAGCACGCATGGTTGTGCCGATAGTTCCGGACCCTTCGTTCGGGGCTTTGATCGTCTTGCCACAGGAATCAACTCCTCACAAGTACACCACCTTCACTCGCACCCGCATCTCTCCCTCCACCACAAAGCTGGCTTTGTTGAAGTTGGGCCGGTTCATCGGCCCTACCGAGGTGTAGTTGGAGAAACCGATGCCTTCCTTGGGCAGGAAGAGGCCCTTGTCGACCCTGCCGTTCGCATTCTCATCGTGCAGGATGTTCACGGCGTAGCGCCCAGGCGGCAGGTTGGTGAAGGTGTGGGTGGCCTTGCCATCGGTGATCGGTGCGGTGCCCAGCTTGCACCAGTGCTCGTAGTGTTCATCGGGGATGGTGCCGTCTCGATCATACAGGGCGAACTGCACCCTGCCCTTGGTATTGCGCAGATGTTCCACTTCCACGGTGAGCGTTGCGGTGCGATCCGCCGGGATCACCGGTGAGGCAGGGTCAACGGGGAACGAGGTACCGGTTTGCATTGTGGCCATGCACAAGGCCAAGGCCGCCACGGTGTTTGTGATCAGGTCCATGGTTGATCCGTTGTTCCGGGGTTCAAAGGTTGAAGGCCACGGTCACGCTTCCGTATTCCAAGGCACTGCCCCCCTTGAAGGGAGCGGTACGCATCTTTTGGGCGAGTTTGACGGCCAGCTTGGGCCGCTCGTACACCAGGCCCACTTCGGTGAAGGCACTGATCCGCTCCAGCCGGTCCTTGCCAAGGGTGTAGCCCTCCTCCGAGGCGGTGATGTGATGAATGATCCCGCCTTGCAACAGGGCGTTGTAGTAGATCACCCGGGCGGTGGGCCGCATCAACAGGTAGAGCTGGTGCTTTATTCCCCCGTTGCTTGCTTCGGAAGGTGCATCATACGGGCTGCGCACGCGGCCCATCCGCAGGCTGAAACCGGCGCCCATGGCATCGTACAGCGTACCAACGAAGGCATCCATGATGCCCGACACGATGAACTTGCCCGGTACATTCACCACTTCGCGCTCCACCTGCAGGTTGTAGTTGAGAATGATATCGTTCGGTACCTGATTGTCCCAGCCTTCGGGAATTGTGTAGCCGATGGCGCCATGCACCCAGGTCTGGGCCTGGTCGGCCAAGCTCAGCGGCCCCATCACGCCGATGTTCATCTCGGTGGCCACGGTGATCCGCTTTGCTCGGT
>JAFDZG010000270.1 GCA_018267065.1 Bacteroidota bacterium | reverse complement strand
GCATCCACCGTGTCCCACCAGCTCTTGGTGGTGATCAATTTCTCCAGCAAGGGCAACTGCTCCGGCGTGAGCTTCCGCGCGTGCTTCACCAGCAGGTCCACGGCGGCGTAGTGCAGTTCGCGTTCTGGCTGCGCGAAGGCGGATCGCGCCATGTCCGGCAGCTGATCCAATTTCAGCATGCCGTGCAGCCTCACATGCTCCTGCTGCAACGCCCGCCGCTCCGTGGCCTTGATGCCGAAGAATGGGAACCGGTCCTTCATGTAGGCGCGCATCGCGACGGCATTGGCCGGGTGCGCATGACCGTGGAAAGCGGCACGCAACGGAACGAGATAGGGGTGCATCGCGCCGTCAATGTTGTTCCTCAGGTCCGCTCCTGGAATTCATGCCGCCCCGGCCCGCCCATGGGGTCCTTGTGGAAAGCGTACTTCGGAAAGGCCTTGCTGTGCAGGTAGAGTGCAAGGGCACCGATGGCCACGGAGAGGATGCCGCCCACCTCACCCATGCTCAGGACACTGCCTTCCGCCAGCCGGGACAGCGAGCGGAACACGCCGGCTGCACCAAGGATGTTCATCCAGCCCACCCACTCAAAGTGTTGCCCGTCCCAGTGGTACAGGGCCCAAGCCATGAACAATGTGGCAAAGGGCACCAGTCCGAACAGCCGCCATGCGTGTTCCATGTCCACTTGGCGGTGCCCGAACGCGGTCCATATCCGCAACGCGGCGCTGAGGGCCACCAGGGCCAAGAGCACCAGGTGAAGTGAGCGGTAGCGTTCTTTCGCTGCCTTGGAGGGCCGGTGCCGCAGCAGGCCGGCTATCTTCTTGGGCTTCGCCTCCGGGTGCTGCAATGCCAATTGATCAAAGGCTTGCTGATGGGAAAAACCCAAGTCCAGCAGCTCTTCCGCTTCTCGCTTCAGGTTCGGTTTTTCGCCCGGCATGGTGCCACGAAGATCATCCGATCCGGCTTTCAACCCGCTCCACTGATGGAAGTGTGAAGCCGCCCATACCGGATACCCCGGCAACTGCTGCCATTATATCGTCAGCATCAACCACCAACAAACCTCAGCGAAAAACAAACCCGTTCGGGATCCGCCCGGCAAGGAAATCCGCAACCAACGCCCCGTTTGGCGCATACCGGTAAACCCGGCCACGTTGCGTATAATCAATGGCATCGGCCACATATACATGGCCATCGGAGGGATCTACGCCCAGGCCATAGAGATTGCGCCCACCTGCTTGAACAAATGCGGCCGTCGGAAAGCTTGGGTCGGAGATGGCCATCCGGTACACATCTCCATTCAACAGGTACAGGCTGTCCCCCGCCCCGTTGGTCCGCAATCGCCAGGGTCCAGCTGGTGTGCCGGGAACAGGGACCACTGCTTCCACGTCCGCCGCTTGTGGATCGATGCGGTACAGCGCCGCAGGCGTGCCGCTCCCGCCCGTGCAGGCCACCCATACCTTCCCGTTCGCGCCCACGACAGTGGTGCTGCCGCCACGGCTCACCGCCACGCTGTCCGCAATGGCATCCAAGGCCGTATCAACTACATACACGTAGGGTTTGCTTTCGTTGGTGATGAACACCTTCCCGGCAGCGAGCGCCAACTCCTGCGTTACACCCGCACAAGTGATGTTCCCGATTATGGTATTGCTGTTTAAATCCACCACGCGCACCTTGTTGCCGCTCATCTCCGTGACGTACGCCTTGCCGTTGCCCACCGGGAGGAAATAACGCGGTGAGCTGAAGCCTGCGATGGTGGCCGAGGCCACGAAGGTGTTGGGGTCCACCACCACCACCTTGGCCGAGTTGTTGACCACGATGTATCCCTTTTCATTGTGCAGGCACATGGATTGGCACACATCACCCAAGCCCGTACCGTTTGCCGGGGCAAACAGGTCTTCCGTCACCGTCCCTTCGTCCACGTTGTAATAGCTCACCCCTGAATTTCCCCACTGGAAATTGCCCTCATTGGTGATGTACACGCCATGGTTGCCCACCGTGGCAGGCGTTTCAACCGGTTGCTCCGGCTTGTCCTTGCGGCAGGCGGGCAACGCTGCCAGCAGCAGTGCCGCAAGCAACGCCCCACTGGGCGGGAAGGAAGGAAGCACCTTGGTCATGGCTGTTGTCTTTTTGAGGCCTTGGGTTGATGGAACTGCACGCTCAAGCCCACTTGGAAATTCCGCAAGGGCATGGGCCGGTCCAGCATTACTTGGTAATTCGCATCAAGCAGGTTGAAGCCTTGCACCATCACGCTTGCGCTGCATTTTGCCCCGGCGTTGATCCGGTACGAAATGGAAGCATCCATCAGCGTGAAAGGCTCAAGGAAGGTGCGGTTGTCCGTGCTGGTGTAGCGGTATCCGGTATAGTCCGCTCCAAGGGTTGTGCGCAGGCGCTTGTGTTCCAGGGAGAGCTTTCCATGACCGCTGTACATGGGCACATAGATCAACTGTTTGCCCACGGAGGCATCGTTCCTTGTCTTTGCCGTTTGGTTGGTGGAGACCACGTAGTTCGTCATCAAATCCAGCCGTACCGCGGTGTTGCGCATGCGCCATCCG
>JAFDZG010000026.1 GCA_018267065.1 Bacteroidota bacterium | reverse complement strand
TACTCCGGGGTAAATTCGCCCCCGCACAAGGAACCAACATCATGATCTGCTCATTCCGCCAGCTTCTTCCCCTTACCGCAGGGCTGCTCTTCGCCCACGCCGCAAACGCCCAGTACACCACGCCCGGCTCGGGTCAAGCCTACACCCTTTCGGACCTGGTCGCCGTGTCGGGCGGCGTGATCACCGCAAACTCCGCCACCAGTTACCAGCAAACAGCCGACTTCACGCTCGCCGCGAACGACACCTTGGTGATCGATTCGAACTTGGATTGGGCCGTGGATCCCTCCGCCTCCATCTCCATCTTCGGCACATTCAGCGCCACGCCCCCGTACCAAGCCACCATCACGGCGTCCGACAGCACGCAGTTCCATGGCGGCATCCGCTTCGAGGACGGTTCCAGCATCCATCTGGACCACATGATCATCAGCTACGGCGGGGGCATTAAAAGCCTCACCAATGACCTGGTCCTGTCCTACTGCTTCATCTCCAACCAAGTGACCAATGCCACTACCGGCGCGGCATTGGAGCTTTCCGACGGCAAGGTGTACCTGGACCATGTGACGTTCTCCGCGAACGAAAGCGCCGCCATCTCCTCAGCCGCAAACGGCGAGGCCGCCCCGCAGATCACCCATTGCAACTTCTACCAGAACGGCTACGCCAACACCAACCGCCCGCAGATCAACCTCGGGCCTTCCGGCGCGGACACCACCGTGATCCGCAACTGCACCGTGCTCGGCGACCCGGCCAACACCATGGTCGGCGGCATTGCATTCTCCTCCCTGGTCGGCGGCCCCGGCCACGTCATCATCGATTCGAACATCGTGAACATCAACCGCTACGGCATTGCCTTGATCGGCAACAACATCACCGGCCTGATCACCAACAACACGGTGGCGGACAACAACACGCAAAACAATCCGGCACAGGGTGGCAGCGGCATCAATCTTTATGGCGGCAGCACGAACGTATCCGTGGTGAGCGGCAACAAGATCTCCGGCAACCTCTGGGGCATCACTTTGCAAAGCGCGGTGACCACCAACCTCGGGGACACGGCCGCCGCCAACTACAATCCCGGCGGCAATTCCTTCGCCAACAACGGAAATGGCGGCGTGACCTACGCGCTGTACAACAACACGCCGAACCCCGTGCCGGCAATGAACAACTGCTGGGATTTCATGAACCCGCCCACGGATTCCACCCTTGTGGCCGCCGTGGTATTCGATGTGGCCGATGACGGCACGCTCGGTGAGGTGTTCTTCATGCCCTTTTCCAACTGCGGGATCGTCACGGCCATTGGTGAAACACCGGCATCCGAAGCGGTGGCTGTCTTCCCGAATCCTTCCAACGGGCAAGTGACTGTTCACAGTACCGTTTCGATCGACAACCTATCCTTGTTCAACGCAAAGGGGCAACTGGTGCGCACACAACGTGGCCCCGTGCAGGGCCCGTGGTCACTGGGTGATCTGGAAACAGGCTTGTACTTGCTGAAAGCCACCACCCCTGCTGGCGTGGAGTACATCCAGCGGATCGTGGTGGAGTGAGCAGTGCGCGTTGACGTGCAACCAATGAATGGAAGCCGATGGACGCGAATGCATTCACGTCCATCGGCTTCCATTCAAGACCATACAGGTTCTTACCTGCGCACACTGATCACATCATGCACCAGGAAGGCCAAGGCCTTCCCCACGATGCGCCCCTGCGAGGGCGTGGTAGGTGCGGCCTCCGGCAGATGCACGTAAGGCACGGGGCGCGGTGAGCCCAGGATGCGCCGCAGGTAGTAGCGCGCCTCTTCCAGCACCATGCCGCTGGGGCTGAATGCCGAGGAGGGCATGTGGCGGATCACGTCCATGTCCAGTTCCACGCACAGCGGCGTATCCGCTGCGGCCACAAAATCATCCAGTTCGCGATGGAAGCGCAACGGGTCCATCATGTACTCGGCGTAGAAGGTGTGGTACACGCGGTGGTCGTCCATGAACTGCAGGATGGCCTCGCTGTTGCGCGCGCGGTGCAGGGCGAAAACGGCATACTCGCGGATGAAGCCGTTGATGATGCCGTAGCTGAAGGAATTGCCGCTGTGCCTGCCCTCCAACGGCCGGCAATCGGCATGCGGGTCCAGGTTGATCACGTCCACGGCATGGCCGAGCACCCGGCTGGCCGCCTGGATCAGCGGGTAAGCGTTGTTGTGCCCGCCACCGATCACGATGGGCACCTTGCCGGCCTGCATCACCGGAAGCACGGTGCGCAACACGAACTCATCCAGTTCCGCCACGCGCTCCCGTAATGTGGCTTGGTCCAGTTCCGCATCTGGACCTGCGGGATCGATCCGGCCCAGCAGGTGCACGTTGCCCGGTGTGATGAAGCGGTTGGCCTGCAGGTTGAGGAAGTTGGGCAGGAAAGCATCCCAGCCGTTGCGCGCGCCACCCAGTCCGTTGTTGGCGCGCGGGCCAATGTCCTCACAGATGCCCAGCAGCACGTAGCGGCAGCTTGGATCCCGCCAGTCCTTCGCCAGCACTTCGCCCAGCTTGGTTTCGCCGGTGCGACGGGTGATCAGCGCATTCAGCTTGTCCGAAGCCATTGCACGGAACACGAATGAACCGTTCTTTCCCATCTGCTTCTCCATGCTTATTGATCCGTTCTCCATTCCCCCATTCTCAACCAAAACCGCACCAGTTCCCGTTTATGGAACGGGATGTCCCAATCGCCGTCATAGTGGATGAGGGTGGGCACCAATTCGTCGTTCACCAGCGCGTTATCAACCTGGATGCTGATGTCGAAGTCCAAGATCAGGGAGGCATGCGCGATGCGGTATTCCCGCGCGATCACCTGCATGGTGGATTGATCGAACCAAGTGCGCATCGTTTTGATCACCGTGGCGTCTTCATCCGCGCGCTTCCCGTCGAGGCTGTCCTTGGCCGCTGCGCTGAACATCCAGCAGGGACGGCCATTGCGGAACTGCTGGTCGATACCGAAATCATAGAGCGGTGCCATGTGCGGATCGAAGAGCGCAAGCTTGTCGCCGATGAAGGGCACGCTGGCGATCTCCTGCCCGGGGTTGAACATGAACTGCTTGAGTTCGTCCTTGTACTTTTCAATGCGCCCCTTTCCGCCGCGGCTGCGCTGGTAGGCGGCGATGGTATTGTCCGCGTGCCAAGTGTTCTTTGGCCAGAACAGGTCGTCATAGAGTTCGGCGGTGAGGTAGCGCAAGGTGCCATCACGTGCGCGGAGCTTTCCGTTCTCCCCCACGCTGTCCACGTGCAGTTCCGCCTGTGGCCCGTTCCTCAGCAAGCGCCCCCGGCGGTACAGCGTGGCCCTTTCCTTCTCGCCTTTGTTGCGCACGGCCAGGCCGCTCTCCACGGCATGCGGCCAGTAGCGCATGTTCAGGAAGGCATGCAGGAAACTCGTGTCCGTTTTCACGTGCTGCATGAAGCCCTCCAGGTCCAGGCCCGGTGCGCGGCCGTGGATCACCACATCGCCGAGCTGGTACACGTTGGAAATGGTGTCCCCGTCAACCTGCGCCTGCAATACGGCGCACGGCGTTGCCGCAAGCATGGCCACTGCAAGGAATGCCCGTTCCATCAATGCTGGCGCGTGGGCCCCAGGCTGGTGTACAGCTGGTACTTCTTCTTCACATACACCAGGAAGTCGTACTGCGAGAGGCCTTTCAGCACTTCTTCCGGCACGTTGCAGAAGTCGATGAAGTCATCGAAGCTGTCGTCGCTGAGGTTGATGATGCCGTAGTCCACGTACTGGTGCAACAATTCCTTGAGCAGCTCGCGCTTCTTGTCATCGTTCTCCAATTGGGCCACAAGGCGTTTGCTGCGTTCGCGGCGGCTGAAGGATTCGTACAGAAAGGTGATCGGGCTCTCAAGTGCGTTGATGCCGGTTTCGCGGTAGTCCTTCTCGTTGTAGCCCAACTTGGCGATGTCCGCCTGGATCTGCTTCAGTGTGCGTTCGGGTAGCACGGCCACCGGCTGGAGGTCGATGCTCCACGGGCGCAAGGTGATCTGCAGGTGGGCGAGGTCCGCATCAGCGAATTCGCCCAAGGGCACGGTGCGCGTCACATAGCCGCCGGCTCCGATCAGCAAGGTGTCGTTGCGAAAGGCCCGTGTGGTGAAGCTGCCGTCGGTATTGGCAAAGTTGCCGGTGCGTGTGCGCCGGTTCACGATCATCAGGTCGTAGAACACCTTCTCGCCGTCGCCACCGCTGACCTTGCCGCTTACCACCACTTCTTGGGCTTGGGCCTGGAAGGCTAGCAATGCCAGCAGGGGGAGCAAAATCTTGTACCGCATTCAAAGGGTTAAAAATAGCCGGTGGGAGGGCGAAGATCATGCCGAAAAAATGCAAAGGCCCCGGCGCTTCCGCCGGAGCCCTTGCCAAAAATGCCCGCACACCTGTAAGCCGGATCCTGTCCCCGCGTGCAAGCACGCAGGGCTCCGCCATCTATCTGGGATCACGCTCGCGCGCAACCTCTATCGACCTACCCGCCGGGATCGGGCGGGCCGCCCTTTACCGCCTTGCGGCGGCACCCCGGCCTATTTGGTCTTTCAGCCCGTGGGGTTTACCATGCCGCAGCCATCACTGGCCGCGCGGTGGTCTCTTGCACCACCCTTTCACCCATGCCTGTGCCTTGCGGCCATCGGCGGTTTGCTTTCTGTTGCACTTTCCGTGATGCGGCCGTCACCGGCCGCACCCCTTCCCGTTAGGAAGCACGGTGCCCTGTGCTGCCCGGACTTTCCTCCCCCGGTGCCTTTCGGCGCCGGAAGCGGCGGAGCGGTGCGCGGGATGTCAAGGAACGTTTACTGCCGTTGCCGGTCAGTGGTGCAGGATCTCGATGGCCGTGGCCCCGTACCCGTACCGCCGCGGGTCGGCATCATCAAAGCGTACGCCTTCATAAAACTGAAGCGCCTTGCGCACTTCCTCGCGCAGGATGCCTTCCCCCACGCCATGGATCACAATGACGCGCTTTTTGCGCTCGCGGATGGCCGTGTTCAGCCGACGCTCAAAAAATTCCAATTGGAACTTCAGCTTTTCATCGTTGCTCAACGCCCCTTCATCCTCCACCAACTTGTGCAGGTGCAGGTCCACTTCCATCACGGCGGGGTCGTCCACCGGCTGGTGCGCCCTGCCTGCGTTCTGCACGCTGGCACCCTTGCCTTTGTCACGCTCTATCCGTTCCGCCAAGCGGTCGTTGGAGGCACGCAGCTGCGCGTGGTGGTCGCTTACGCCCCGGCTGGGATCCCGCAAGTTCAACACGAGTTCCTTCACCGGGTATACCAGCTCAAACCCGTCCCGCGTGCGCACCTTGGCCCTGTCACGGCCCAGCAGCTCCAGCACGCGGCCGCCGCCCACCTCGTTGAGGAAGGAGACTTCGGCACCCACTGCGATCTTTTCGCCGGACATGTTGCAAATTTACGCTTGCCATGCCACGCTTTGCCGCCCTGTTCTTCGCCCTTGCACTGTTCACCGCCCATGCCACCGCACAAGGCTATGCCGCACCGGAGCCGTACGGTGGCAGGCAGGCCGTGGCCTGGATGCTGGAACGGGAACAGCATTTCCCGGCGGAAGCGCTCGCCGCAGGCGTGGACGGAAGCGTTACCGTGGCTTTCCAGGTGCGTGCCGATGGAAGCTTGGCCAATGCCCGCGTCACACTGCCGCTGGATCCCGCCTGCGATGCCGAGGCGCTGCGCCTGGTTAAGCTGATCCGCTGGAAGCCCGCATCTGTGGGCGGCACGCCGCTGGACCACGACCATTCCATCGAGATCCCGTTCAACGCCAAGAAGTACATGAAGCTCCGGGCGAAAACAAAGCCCTGCCCTTCCTTGCCGGGAAATGCAGTGGTGGACCCCGGTTTTGCCCTGTATGCGGACAAAGAGGTGGACACGCTCGCTACGCCCCGTGTTCCCAACGGCCTGCGCGGGCTGCCCCAATACATCGCAGGCAACCTGAAGTATCCGCCCGAGGCCTTCCGGCTGGACATCCAGGGCAAGGTGTCGATCGAATTCGTGGTGGAGACCAGCGGGAACATCAGCAACCTGCGCACCCTGAATTTTTTGGGCGGAGGCTGCGACGCTGAGGCGATGCGGTTGGCGCGCACCGTATGCTGGACGCCTGCGATCAAGGACGGGCAATACGTGCGCAGCATCATGAAATTAGACATCGCTTTCCGGCTGAATCCCTCCACGCGTTGATCCGCAAACCGGCGGCATCTTTGCGGCCATGAAGAAGCGCGGACCTTGGACCACCCTCAGCGAACGGCCGGCCTACGAAACGCCATGGATCTCCGTGGCACACCATGAAGTGATCGATCCGGGCGGGAAGCAAGGCGTTTACGGCGTGATCCATTTCAAGAACATCGCCGTGGGCGTGGTTCCCCTGGATGACGACCTGAACACCTGGATCGTGGGTCAGTACCGCTATCCCATGGAAGCATACAGCTGGGAGATCCCTGAAGGTGGTGGCAGGCGTGACCTGCCTGCGGTGGAAAGCGCCAAGCGCGAGCTGCGCGAAGAGGCCGGCATCACGGCGGAACGCTGGACGGAGATCCTGCAGATGGACCTGAGCAACAGCGCCAGCGATGAACAGGCCGTGATCTTTGTGGCACAGGGCCTCAGTTTCCATGATCCGGAACCGGACCATGACGAGGAACTCGAGCAACGTAAATTGCCTTTTGCCGAACTCTACGAAATGGTGCAGCGCGGCGAAGTGCGCGACAGCCTCACCGTGGCGGCGGTGCTGAAGGTGCAGTTGATGCTGCTGGAAGGCAAGTTGAAGTAGCTTGGTCGGGAAGGATCAGTGCAACAAGTTCCATTTCACCTCCTCCCATTCAGGACGCAGCATGCCGTAGCACACGGTGTTCCTCCTGAACCCGTCGTGCATCAGCATGTGGTGGCGCAGCATTCCTTCAAACCGCCCGCCAATGCCTTCAATGGCCCGGCGCGAGGCCTGGTTGCGCTCATCCGTCCGGAATTCCACGCGCTCCGCACCCAACTCCCCGAACGCAAAGTCCATCAATAAATACTTGCAATGGCGGTTCAGTCCCGTGCGCTGAAATTCCTTGCCATACCAGGTGGCCCCGATCTCCAGGCGGTCGTCGGGATCGGAAATGTTCAGGAAACTGGTGCTGCCTGCAAAGGCATTCCGCCGCTTGTCGAACACGGTGAAGGTGTACCGCTCATGGCGCTTGCGCATTGCCACCGCGCGGTCCATGTAGGCCCGCAGCAATTCAGGCGTGTGTATCGGCTTGGGCGAATATTGCAACAGGTCCTTGTCCCGGATGGCCACGTCCAGCAACGCCGTTGCATCTTCGGCACGCGCGGGCCTCAGCAGGGCCACAGCGTCCTCCAGCACAATTTCCTTCTCAAAGGGGAACTGCATTTGCAAAATGTTCAATAGTGATCAATGGCTTCCACCGAGCCAGCGGGCGGTGATCCGGTCCACGAAACCGTCCTCCTTCAGCTCAAGCAACGTCACGTTCACATCATGCACTTGGCGGAAGGAGAGCGGAAAGGCAAAGCCATAACCTTGTTTATCGTACTCCGCGCTGGAAATGGCGAGGTCCATGCCCGGATGCACTTGAACGTAATAGGCCAGCTGCGGACGGTCGTACACCATGGCGCCCACCCGTCCATTCTTCAAGGCTTGGGCACCTTCATCCAAGGTTTCCACCGGCACCACGGTGCCTCCGTACAGTTGTATGAACGGCACGGACGTGGAACCCTTGAGCGTGGCAACGCGCTGTCCCTTCAGGTCTTCGGCATGCTGCACCGACCGCGAGCGCATGCCCGTAAGGGTAACGCTGCTGGCAATGCCGGCCACCAAGGTGGTGGCGCTGATCAACGAGATCACCATCCAGGCACCGGCAATGAACCGGCCCCAAAACGTGCGCGGCACAACATCCCCGTAGCCCGTGGTGCTCATGGTGGTGATGGCGCACCACATGCCGTTCCCGATACCGCGCAGCGGCCTGGCGGGAAATTGCTTCGGATTGGCTTCGCGTTCCGCCAGCCACAGGAGGAAGCCCACAACACCCAGGATGAAGAGGAAGACACAGACCGAATAGAAGAACTTCCTGCTGAAAAAAGGCGCAAGCAATTGCCAGAAGGAAGGCTCTTCCACGCGGGAAAGAATGGACAGGCTGCTCTGGAAGTACGGCAGCGTGAACGCCATGTGTTCCGCCCGGTCCGATGTGATGCTCACCGGGCCGGCCACGGCATCGATCTCCCCGGCGCGCATGGCCAGCAACGCAGCGGAAACATCCTCGTAAAACACGGTGCGGTAATTCCACTGCATACGGTCGGCCAGCTTGGCCCAGATCTCCGCGGAAATGCCCGTCCCCCCGTTGGAATCATTCACGAAGGGGGCGGAACCTGCAAGGCCCACCACCATCGGGGCCTGCGCCGCGGGTTCCTTTCCTTGCGCACTGAATGCCAAACAGAAAAGCAGCGGAAAAATGCAGTAAACGGCAATGGACCTCATTCAGAACTCCCGGCTAACGGGAGCACCAAATGTAGCGGCACCATCCCAACGCTACCGGTGCATGCGCCGCGCGGGCTTCGCACGTGGGGCACGTTCAGCAGGCCGGGCCTTTCCACCGCCGCGCACCTTGTTCCCCGGTACGCGCCGGATCTCCTCCTTGCGTTGCACGGGTTGGTGAGGCGCGGTGCGCAGCGCAGCCCTGCGCTGGATCACCGGCGCAGTGGCCGTACGGATGCGCGGTGCGTACCTGGCCCGTGAGGCATAAAGCACATTGGCACGGGCAACACGGCACACATGCACCGGCCGGTACACCACCACCCGTGGGCGCTGCCAACCCCAAAAGACCCGGTAGGGATGCGGCCTCCAGGGCCTCCACCAACGCGGATAAAAGCCCCAATGCCACGGCGATGCCCATGCCACATACGTGGGTCCGTAGATCCATGTGACGCACGGCCAGGCCCACACGTTCACCCAGACCCGTACGCGCACCAGTGCCGGCGCCGCAGGGCCTTTCGTCGGTGCAGCCGCATCATCTTCGGTATAAGGCTCCACCATCACGTCCGGTCCGTACAGGTCTTCCGCACCGCGGATCTGCACCGCCGCGCTGTCCCGGCCATTCTTTTCCAGTTCGATCACCGCCACGTCCTGCGCCTCGTCCTTGGACACCGCCACCTGCATCACAATGGCGTGCGCATCACCATCCCGGTGGTCCACCACGCGGACGTAATCCACTTGCCCGTCACCGTCCAGGTCCAAGTTGTTCACGTGCTGGTCCTCGGCGTTCAGCGCCAGCTCAAAGCTTTCCAAATCCTTGGCCTGCTTGAACAGGTCCAAGGCGCCTTGCAGGCTGAAGTTGTCGCCCGGCAGCCCGGTGCTGTCGGCATCCGCCTCTTGTGCCTGGATGGTTGGCGAGATCAGCAGCGCGAGCAGGAATGGTTGCAGCAATCGCATGGATGGGGTTCTTGCAGCGTTGGACCCTCCAAAGGCCGGAAGGTTTGATCGGTCCCCGGCCCATGATGGGCGCACCGCACCAACTGCGCTTCAGAAGAACAGCCAATGGCCCTTCACGCCGCCGTTCCCGCGGAACTCCAAGGCCGGTGCGGGCATTTTCAATGCGTCCAGCATGAAGAAGAAGGTGCGCAACACCTTGCTGCGCACGGGGATCCGGCTGAAGGCGATGTCCGGCGAGAGATAGACCTGACGATAGGAACCCGGATTGCTGCGCGCGTTCACCATGCCTTCGGCACCTGCGCCCACCGCCATGTTCAACCAGGGTGGCAACGCCTTCCAGCCAAATGCACGTGGATTGATGCTCAGCCAGATGGTGGTGCCATTGTAGTCCTTCAACAGCCGCTCCGGCACCGTAGCCCCCAGCACATCGGGCCGCATGGGTGCGTAGTCCGTGAGGTGTGCCGACCACTTCAGCATCATCCGCTGCCCATGCCAGCCCCGCTCTTGCCCAATGAAGAGTGCCGTGCCCGCAGCATTCGCGGCCATGTCCCAACCGCTGAAGCCCCACGCGGAGGAATAACCGTCCAAGTATTCAATGCCGCTGAGGTAGATAAGACCTAAGGAACCGCCGAGCCAAGTGGACAGGCCATCATCAAACCCCGCCCATTGGAAGGCCGCATGGCCTGCCCGGCCCAATTGGTACGCACTGTTCGCATGGCCCAGCTTGTCCATCTGCAGCCACTCGTCGCCGTCATTGAACCCGTGGAACGCGCTGCGCGCATGGCCTTGGTACCAGGTTTTGTTCAACGCAATGAGCGACCCCGTGGTGAACATGGCAGCGCCACCTGCCACCAACAAGGCCCGGCCCGCGCGGAGGCTGTCCGTTCGTTCCTGCGCCCTGCAGCTGCATGCCGCAGCAAGCAACAGCGCCATCAGGGCGGCCTTGGCACCAATGCTCCCGGGCCGCACTTCCATGATCACCGGCCCGGGTTACGCACCGATGGTGGCACGGCAGGCTTGGAGGATGCTCTTGGCGCGGTCCATGGTGCTGCCGCCGGCGTAGAGGCGCAGCACGGGCTCGGTGCCGCTGGCGCGGATCATCAGCCATTCTTCGTTGTCGAAGAAGTATTTGTAGCCGTCCATGTCATCCCGCTTCAGCGGCTTGTAGGCCCCGAACGCGGTGTACGCATCGGCCTTGCATTGCTTCAGCACCTGCTGCTTCAATGCCTCGGTGATGTGCAGGTCATCCCGGTCGTAGGCGAATGATCCCGTGATGGCGTAAACCTCATCCACCAGGTCTTCCAGGCTCTTGCCGCTCTTGGCCATGAATTCCCAGATCGTGAGGCCCATCCAGATCCCGTCGCGCTCCGGGATGTGGCCCTTGATGGCGATGCCGCCGCTCTCCTCGCCGCCCAACAGCACGTCGTCGGTGATCATGATGCCCGCGATCCACTTGAAGCCGATCTTGGTGACTTGGTATTCCAGGCCATAGTGCGCGCAGAGTTTCTCCACCTTGGGCGTGGTGCTGGTGGCCACCACCACCTTGCCCGTGAATTTCTTGTACTTCACCAAGTAGTGGATCAGCAGCAGGATGATGTGGTGCGAATCCACGAACTCGCCCTTGCTGTTGTACAGGCCGATGCGGTCCGCATCACCGTCCGTGGCCAAGCCGCACTGGATGCCGTGCTTCGGAATGAACTTGGAAAACTCGATCAGGTTGCGGTGAATGGGTTCCGGGGCTTGGCCATGGAAGCCGGGATTGTGGTCGCAGTGCAACAACGCCACTTCGGGCAGTACGCGCGGGATCACCCGTTGGCCCGCACCGAACATGGCATCGTAGCCCAGCTTCATGCCGCTCTTGCGGATGGCGGCCAGGTCGAAGCTCTTCTCCACGTGCCCCACGTACATGTCCTCCAGGGCAATGGGCATCAACAAGCCGTCCGCCTTGGCCTTGGCCAGGTCGATGGCCGCCAGGTCCACGCCGTGCGCCTCGGGGATCAGGTCTTCCACTTCCTGCACTTCCTCCGGGATCAACGGCCCGCCGTGGGGGCCTTTCAGCTTATAGCCGTTGTAGCCGGGCGGGTTGTGGCTGGCGGTGATGATCACGCCCATCTGCGCCTTCATGCGCAAGGTGCCCAGCGATACCATCGGGGTGGAAACGAAGCCTTCCGCAAGGTGAACCTTGATGCCGTGGTGAATGAGCACTTTGGCGGTGGTCTCGGCAAAAAGCCCGCCCGCAAAGCGGCAATCGTGGCCCACCACCACGCTGATCCCGGACGGGTATTTCGCCTTGAGCCATTTGGCCAGGCCCACGCTGACCCGCGCTACGTTCTCCACCGTGAAATCCTGCGCAATGATGGCGCGCCAACCGTCCGTTCCAAATTTGATCTTGCCCATGCTTCCTTCAATGGATAAGCCGCGAAAGTAGGGCACGCTTGGTTCGCGCATCAAGCCGCGCACCGGCCCGCCTCACCGATAGATGCCCCGCTTGTTCAGCGCCTGCTGGTAGCGCCGCGCGTTCACCATGTGCTGCTGGTAGGTCTTGGCAAAATTGCTGTAGCCGCTCAGGTCCTCGCGGGCACAGAAATAGAGGTAGTCGCTTTGGGCAGGATGCAACACCGCATCAATGAACCGCGGCTCGGGCAGATTGATCGGACCGGGCGGCAAGCCGGTGTGCGTGTAGGTGTTGTAGGGCGAATCCACCTGTTTGTCCGCATGCAGCACGCGGTTCAAGGAATCCAGGCCCAGCGCGAACTTCAGCGTGGGATCCGCTTGCAGCGGCATGCCGATGCGCAACCGGTTCAGGTACACGCTGGCGATCATCGGCGCGTCCGTTGCCTTGCCCGTTTCGGCCTGCACAATGCTCGCCAGGGTGCTTACCTCGCTTTGCGAAAGGCCGAGCGCCTTGGCCGCCGCCAGCCTGTCTGCGTTCCAAAACCGCTTGTATTCCTTGGCGAAGCGATCGATCAATGCCGCAGGCTTCACCGTCCAATATACCTCGTACGTATTGGGCAGGAACAGGGAAATGATGGTCTGCTGCGTCAACCCGTAGCGCCGGGCGGTACCGGGATCTTCAATGGCGCGCAGCACCGCAAGCGAATCCGCCTCAATGTACTTGGCCAGCTGCCCGGCCAACTGCGGAATGTTCTTGATGTTCGTGAACGTGACCTGCACCGGGTCCTGCTCCCCGCTGCGCAGCTTGTTCACCAAGGCGTTCATGGACATCCCCGCAGGCACCACATAGCGGCCCGGTCGCACGCGTTGGGCTAATTTCTTGCGCTCCGCAACCCAGCGAAAGGTCTTCTCGTCCGTTACGATGCCCGCCGCCTTCAAACTGTCCATCAGTTGGGCCAGGTCCGCGCCTTCAGGGACCAAAAGCACCTTTTCGCCGGACTTGAAAACAACGCCGGGCCCGAAGATCTCCTTCCATTTTGCCCAGGCCACATAAGCCCCGGCCGCCAGCAGCAGCAACACCAGCGCCACAAGGAGCTTTTTCATTGCTTGAGGGAAATGGAGCCTCCGTAAACTTCCTCCACCGGGCCCCGGAGCGCCACGTTGGCAAAGCCCGCACACATTGCTTCCGCCCGCACCAACAGCAGGCCGCCAGGTGTTTTCACGCCGCACTCCCCGCCAACGTGCCCGCGCGCCATGGCGCTGAGGGCGGCGGCAGTTACGCCGGTGCCGCAGCTCAGCGTTTCCGCCTCCACGCCCCGCTCATAGGTGCGCATCTCCACCCGCCCCGCATGCCAACGCACAAAATTGACGTTGACCCCTGCCTTGGCGAACCGCCCGCTGTAGCGGTGCTTGTGCGCCTCGGCCACCAGATCAATGCTTTCCGGGTCTTCCACCCAGATCACCAGGTGGGGCGAGCCCGTGTCCATCAGGTCCATGCCCTGGCCCAACGCCTCAATGGCGCGGACATCGCGCATGGAAACTTCCACCTCTCCTTCCTCCCAGCGTGCCGCGTGCGCACCATCGCAAGCGGTGAACCTGGCCGCCGAGCGGTGGCCGGTGAGCTTGCTGCGGAAAGCGAACGCACAGCGGCTGCCATTGCCGCAGAAGCTCCGGCTGCCATCGGGGTTCATGAACTCCATGTGGTAATCCGCGCCTGCGGCGATCGGCTTGCGCAACAGGATCAGCCCGTCGCTGCCAATGCCAAAATGCCGGTGGCACAAGCGCCCCGCCAGGTCCGAAGCATCCGC
>JAFDZG010000269.1 GCA_018267065.1 Bacteroidota bacterium | reverse complement strand
TTGTTACGGCCAAAGGCGATGGCCATCCCCTTTGCCACCGGTGTCCATTCCATCTCCGGGGCAACAGTTCATCAACAATCCTTTCCCTATTGCGGAACAACTTCTACCTTCGCGCCCGCAAAAACCGGGCAGCGTGCCCGACCATCCCAAGAACATGCCCCAGCACATCGGTAAAGTGGTCCAAGTGATCGGTCCCGTGGTGGACGTCCGTTTTGATACCGGCAACGACCTGCCCAACATCTATGATGCCCTGCACGTGACCCGCGCGGACGGCTCGGTGCTGGTGCTGGAGGTGCAGCAGCTGATCGGAGAGGACACCGTGCGCACGGTGAGCATGGAAAGCACCGATGGCCTGGCGCGTGGCGCCCAAGCCGTGGGCCAAGGCCAGCCCATCAGCATGCCCACGGGCGATGCGATCAAGGGCCGCCTGTTCAACGTGGTGGGCCAGCCCATCGACGGCCTGAAGCAGGTAACCGGCGGCAAGGGCGCCAGCATCCACCGCGAGGCCCCGAAATTCGAGGAACTCACCACCAGCACCGAGATCCTGTTCACCGGGATCAAGGTGATCGACCTGATCGAGCCCTACTCCAAGGGCGGCAAGATCGGCCTGTTCGGCGGTGCCGGCGTGGGCAAAACGGTGTTGATCCAGGAGTTGATCAACAACATTGCCAAGGGCCACAGCGGCTACAGCGTGTTTGCCGGCGTGGGCGAGCGCACCCGCGAGGGCAACGACCTGCTGCGCGAAATGATCGAGAGCGGCATCGTGAAGTACGGCAAGGCCTTCACCGAGAGCATGGAAAAGGGCGGCTGGGACCTGGAGAAAGTGGACGGCGACATGCTGAAGACTTCCCAAGCCACCTTCGTGTTCGGCCAGATGAACGAGCCCCCCGGAGCCCGCGCCCGCGTGGCGCTGAGCGGCCTCACCCTGGCGGAATACTTCCGCGACGGCGATGAGGAAAGCGGCGGCCGCGACATCCTCTTCTTCGTGGACAACATCTTCCGTTTCACCCAGGCGGGTTCCGAGGTGAGCGCACTGCTGGGCCGCATGCCCAGCGCCGTGGGTTACCAGCCCACCCTGGCCACCGAAATGGGCGCCATGCAGGAGCGCATCACCTCCACCAAGCGCGGCTCCATCACTTCCGTGCAAGCGGTTTACGTGCCTGCGGACGACTTGACCGACCCTGCGCCCGCCACCACCTTCGCCCACTTGGACGCCACCACGGTGCTGAGCCGGAAGATCGCCGAGCTCGGCATCTATCCTTCGGTAGACCCGCTGGATTCCACCAGCCGGATCCTGACCCCCGCCGTGGTGGGCGAGGCGCACTACGCCTGCGCGCAACGCGTGAAGGCCATCTTGCAGCGCTACAAGGAACTGCAGGACATCATCGCCATCCTCGGCATGGATGAACTCAGCGAAGAAGACAAGCTCACCGTGGGCCGCGCCCGCCGCGTGCAGCGCTTCCTGAGCCAGCCCTTCTTCGTGGCCGAGCAGTTCACCGGCCTGCCGGGCGTGATGGTTTCCATCGAGGACACCATCAAGGGCTTCAACATGATCATGGACGGTGAGATGGATCAATACCCCGAGGCGGCCTTCAACTTGAAGGGCAGCATTGAGGACGTGATCACGGCGGGCAAGAAAATGCTGGCCGAGACGGTTTGAGCGGGGAAGAAGTTCGCAGGGCGTAGTTGGTAGTTGTTAGCACACAGGAACATGGAACTGCAGATCATCACCCCGGACAAGGAATTGTTCAACGGCCAGGCCAAGCGCGTAAGCGTGCCAGGCGTGGACGGCAGCATGGGCTTCCTGGACCATCACGCCCCACTGATCACCGTGCTGAAGGCCGGTGACATAAAGGTGACGCTGAACGACAACAAGGTGGAAACCTTCAAGCTGAAAGGCGGCGTGGTGGAAGTGAGCAAGAACAAAGTGATCGTGCTGGCGGAATAGCACCGCCCTTGAAAAGACTTCGGAAACGGGGCGGTGCAGGAGCATCGCCCCTTTTTTGCGTCCGATCGTTCACATTCCCGCACCCTCACCGATGGGCATGTACACCACCAGCATGCCCATGCCCAACGTTACTCCTAAGGAATCACCAACAAGCTCCGCCCGCACCGTGATCATGTTCGCCGTGGCTGAGGGCGCGGACGTAACGCCGGAGCAGATGCGCACGGGCACCCCGGGGATCCTGCTGAGCAGCAACGACCCACAGGTCTTGCTGAACGCCATCCGCGAGATGGGCAAAGGCAACTTGCCTGGTGACAGCAGCATTGCCCAGCGCGTGATGTTGCAAGTGACCGATCCCTTCCCGCAGCCGGTGGCCACGCCGGTAACCGAACTGAGCCCACGCGAAAAAGAGGTGCTCAGTGCCATGGTGGAAGGGTTGAGCTACAAGATGATCGCCCACCGCCTGAGCATCAGCTTCGAGACCGTACGCACGCACGTCAAGCGCATCTACGAAAAGCTGCGCGTGCACAACAACACCGAGGCCGTGGCCAAAGCCTTGCGCAACGGCCTGGTGGAATATGCCTGAAACAAGAACAACATCGATCCGCATAAAACAAAATGACCATCATGAAACTCGATCGTACACTTTCATTGATCGCCGGGCTCGCCTTGGCGATGACCACCCTGGCCCAACAGCCCCGCATTGTAGTGCAGGGCAGCGGAGACCCGCACGTTTTCACCAGTTTGGTCGATGCCATTGCCGGTGCCCAGGCCAACGACGTGGTATATTGCAGCGGGGGCACCTTCGCCTTCACCGGCGGCCTGGTGATCAACAAGCCGCTGCACTTCATCGGAGCGGGCTTCCACCCGGACAGTACGTTGGCCACCGGTGCCACGGTGTTTTTCCGCCAAGGCAACACCGAACCGCTGCGCATCAGCCAAGCGGCTTCCGGCAGCACCTTTACGGGCATCGACTTTTCGAGCTCCACCAATGCCTTTAACCACTGGCTGATAGCCTACGGCACCGACGCCGACGATGACCTCACCACCGACATCCTCTTCCACCGTTGCCGTTTTGGAACAGGCTCCGTCCGCTTGGGGAGCAACACCGCCCAGGACGCACCGCTCCACCCGGAACTGATCACCACGTTTGACGAATGCCAAATCCATGCCGGCGTGAACGGGATGGGCCGCAGTGCAGTGGTAACCCGATGCATCCTCGATGCGAAGGGCACCAACGTGTATGCGCTGGGCGGGTTCAACGGCGCCAGCCTCACCGTGCAAAACTGCGTGTTCCTCGGGGCCATGATGAACACTTGCGCAGGCTCCCAAGTGAGCAATTGCATCTTCACCGGCAACGGCGGCCAATATGACAAGCTGTGCATGGACTGCGCGGGAGGCACCATCAGCAACACCCTGAAGGGCTTCGCCGACCTGGCCTATTACAATCCCCAGCCTGCCACGGTGAACGTGCTCCAAGTGGATCCCGCCACCTTGTTCGTGTCGGAAACCGACCACAACTACCAGTTCACCGACGACCTGCACATGGCTGCGGGCAGCCCCGGCACCGGCTTCGGCACCGACGGCAACGATGTGGGCATTTATGGCAGCACCTCACCGTACAAACCCGGGGGCGTGCCTTTCAACCCGCACTTCCGCCAGGCCGACATCGCCCCCGCCACCAACAGCAGCGGGGCGTTGCCGGTGAACCTCAAGGTGGCCGCACAACAGCAGTGAGCCATGAGAGCCCCATGCATCACCTTGCTGCTGTTGGCCTCGGCCACTGCAAGCGCACAGCAGATCGACGCCTACCGCTATTGGTACAACGACAATGCGGCCAGCGCCACCACCATCACCGTGGCCGCCATCGATGTGCTGGTACTGAACACCAACCTGCCCACCGGCCCACTGGGTGCGGGCTATCACCTGATCTCCCTTCAGGTACGCGACACCAACGGCAATTGGTCCGTTCCACGCACCGGCTACTTCGTCCGTGCCAGCGGGCAGGTGAACGGCTACGAGTATTGGATCGATGACGCCATAGAGGACCGCACCCCGGGCACCATCGGCCCGGACGGCATGGTAAACCTGATCGCCGACCTGGTAGTACCGCAGGAAGCCGGCGACCACCTCTTCACCATCCGCTTCAGCAGCGTAAACACGAGCTGGTCCGTCCCCTTGAGCAGCACCTACAGTTACTTCACTGGAATTGATGAACTGCCGGGCATCACCGACCTGCTGCTCTTTCCCAACCCCACCACGGAGCAGCTCGGCCTCCGGTTGAACAGCGATGCCGGGCGCAGCTTGCGGCTGGAGGTGGTGGACGTGGAGGGCCGCCGCGTGCTGGACCTCGGCTCCTGGGCCGTGACCGGAAGCGTTTGGCGCAATTGGGACATCAGCGGGTTGGCGAGCGGCACCTATCTGTTGCGCGTCACCGGCGAAAAAGACACGTGGAACGCCCGCTTCATGAAGCAATAGAACGTTGGTTTCGTGTGGTTCGCAACGTCCGTCCCGGAGTTTGGGGCGGGCGTTTGCTTTTGGTGGCGGCAGTTGGTTCAGTCATCCGTGGTTGCCGGTGGAAACGGAAGCCTCCATGCCTCCACAAACCCCACCCCATTGAACCTTTGCACGGCGATCGTGTACAGCCCCCCCAACACGGCACATTCCTTGCCCTTCCTTTGCACCAAGAACATTCCCATGCAGCTTCGCCACCTTCTGATCCCCGCACTGTTCGCAACCCTTGGCGCCACTGCGGCGGACAACGGGAAAAACGTTCCTTCCACGCTCAGCTCGGCCAAGGTCTTCCTGCAAGGCGCACAGCTCACGCGCACCGCCAGCGCCTCCATCGCGGCGGGTGCCAATACCATCGTGTTCACGGGGCTGTCGCAAAACCTGGACCCGCAGAGCCTGCAAGTGACCGGCAAGGGCGGCTACACCATCTTGAGCGTGAACCACCGGATCAACTACCTGAGCGAAAGCCCGAAGAAGAAAGAGCTCGATGAGTTGGAGGCGCGGATGAAGAAGATGGACCGGGACATCGCCAACGAGAACGCGATGTTGGCCGTGTGGAACAACGAGGAACAGTTGTTGATCAAGAACAGCAGCGTGGGCGGCCAGCAGAACGGCGTAACGCTGAGCCAGCTCACGGCGGTGAACGACTACATCCGCGAACGGCTGCGCGCGGTGAAGGCCGGCCAGCTGGCCCAGCAACAAAAGCTCGCCGACCTGCAGGAGGACAAGGTCAAGTTGCAACAGCAGATCAGCCAACTGCAGGCCCTGGGGCAGCGCCCCACCAGTGAAGTGGTGGTGGAGATCAGCAGCCCGGCCGCCGTTGGCGCCAGCTTCACGCTTACCTACTTCGTGAACCAGGCGGCATGGAGGCCCGCGTACGACCTGCGCGCCAGCGGTACGGGCAAGCCCATTGACCTGCTGATGAAGGCCGCCGTGACCAACAACACCGGGGAGGACTGGGACCGCGTGGACCTCACGCTCAGCAGCGGCAACCCTACACTGGGCGGCGTGATGCCTGCGCTACAGCCATGGACGCTCTTCACTTGGCGGCCTGAGCCCGTATATCGGAATGCTGGCGCAGCCGCGCCTTCCATGGCGAAGAATTCGGAAGCCCTGTCTGAAACAGCCGGCATGGCCGATGCCCTCCGCGGCCCCGCGGTGAACGTGAGCGAGCAGGCCACCACGGTGGAATACGCCATTGCCACGCCCTTCAGCGTGCCCAGCGACGGGCAGCCGCACACGGTGGCCGTGCAGGAGCACACACTGCCGGCCACCTACACCTGGATCGCCACGCCCAAGCTGGACAAGGACGCTTTTCTCTACGCGCGCACAACAGGCTGGGAAGACCTGGACCTGCTGAGCGGCGAGGCCAACGTGTTCTTCGAGGGTACCTACGTGGGCAAGAGCCAGCTGGACCTGAGCGTTCCGAAGGACACCTTGGAATTCAGCCTGGGCCGCGACAAGGGCGTGGTGGTGGAACGCGTGAAGCGCAAGAGCACCAACCAGAAAGCCATCATCGGCGGCAGCCGCACGGCCAGCATCGGCTGGGACATTACCGTGCGCAACACCAAGGGCAGCGCGGTGAACCTGGAGCTGCGCGACCAATACCCGCTGAGCCCGCAAAGCGAGATCGAGGTGAAGCTTACCGAGGACGGCGGTGCAGCCGTGGACAAGAACACCGGCATGCTCACCTGGAAGCTCAACTTGGTGCCCAAGGAGACCAAGAAGCTGGGCTTTGC
>JAFDZG010000268.1 GCA_018267065.1 Bacteroidota bacterium | reverse complement strand
GGGGCCGTTCACCAGGTATTCGCCATGGGCGATCACGGCGCTGTCCGTGCTGGCGTGCAGCTCGGGCAGGGGGGCTTCGAACTTCAGGCCCTGCCTGCTGAACACGGCAGCGACCAGGACGAAGGCAACGATCAGCAGGATGATGCCGGTCCACTTCAGGATACGGAGCAGGGTGTTCATGGGTGTGAGGGGTTGCGGGGAACGGTGACTACTGCGCGGCTTCGTTCGCATGGCGCACATCGGGCGTGCCGCGCATCAACCGGATACCGATGGTGATGGGCCAAATGATCGCCAGCACCAGGTAGAGGTTCAGGCCTATCTCGGCGATCAGGTGAAGGCCCAAGAGGTTGCCGATCGCGTCCAGCAGCGTGGAGAGGCCCGTGGCGATGGTGAGCCAGGCGATGGGGCGGGAGGCGGAGCGCAGCAGCAGTCCCGTGCCGATCCACCAGATGGCGGCGAAGATGACCTCCAGGATGTTCCACAGTCCTTTCGTCACGGCGAGGGTCATGGTCTTGAAAGCCGCAGTGATCGCGGACTGGTCAGCGGGTCCTGCGGAGAGGTGGTCCATCATCAAGGAAGGCCATACGGCGGCCAGCACGGAGGCGCCGATGGCACCCACCAGCACATAGGCCGCGCCGGAGAAGGTGATCAAGGGCATCCACGGCGAGCGGTATTTCAACAGCTGGTACAGGTGGAAGATCAGCGGAAGGAGCAGGAGGTAGTAGCCGAAGAGGTCGAGGATGTTGAACCAGTAGGCGAGCACATGGTTGTGGGCGTGCAGCAGCGTGCGGGTGGGGTCGGAGAAGGCGGCGAAATCGTTCTCCACGGCCATGGCGCCCACGATGATGCAGGCGGCGGCCAGCAGGCCGGAGAGGATGGTGATGAGGCCGATGGTGTTGCGGTAGCGGTCGGTGGGTTGCATGGCGTTCGAGTTGGTGGCTGCAAATGTTCCCGGCGGGTGCTGCTGCGGGATCGACCGTTCACGACAGGATCTTGACACTTTCCGCCAGGACGGTCAGCGGGCCACGCGGCAGGAAGATCCGGTCACGTACTTTCGGACCTTCGGTATTGCATACACGTTCCGCCCGATCCGGATGAACCCAGTCAGTTCAACAACCCCCGCGCCACCGGCGCTGTGGGTCGCCATGCCCATCATCCGCAACATCGTGCTCTTTGCGGGGAACGGGCCGCAAGGCGTGGAGACGATCTGCGCGCATGGCAATCTGGCGGTGGAGGATCTGGACAACGCGGAACTGCTGCTCTCGCTGGAGCAGAACTGTGCCATCATGGACGCTGCGCTCCACATCTCCGGCGATGCCCACATGGGCCTGCATGTCGGCGAGCGGACCACCGCGTCGGTCCTCGGCCTCACCGGCCACATCATGCAGAGCAGCAGGGATGCGCTTTCCGCGCTCATGAACGTGCAGCAGTTCACCAGCGCGTTCTCGCGGCTCTACGTGTTCCGGCTGGAGCGCAAGGGGGCCGAGACCATCTATCACTGCGAACCGATCCCGGTGTGGAACGACATGTCGCCGGAAACCGCGCGCCACAGCGTGGACATCGCCTTTTCCGCCGTGCTCCATATCCTGTTCCTGCTTACCGGAAAACGCATCCGGCCGTTGCGCGCCCACTACCGCTACTTGCGCCTCGTCGACCTGAGCGAACATGAACGGGTACTCGGTTGCCGGCCGTCGTTCGGGCAGAACGCGAACTGCATCGTCTTCTCCACGCAGGACCTCACCGCGCCCATTGTCGGGTACAACCCGCAGCTCAACGCGATGCTCAAGGACCTGCTGGATGCCGAAGTGCGCAAACAGGCCGGTGGCGCCTCCTTCAGCGAGCAGGTCAGGCAAGTGATCCTGCGGAACGTCCACGTCACCTTCCCCGCATTGGAGACCATCGCGGACGTGCTGCACATGACCCCGCGCACCGTGCAGCGCAAATTGCAGGAGGAGGATACCAGCTTCCGCATCGTATGCGACACCGTGAAGGCGGAGATCGCCCGTACGCTCCTGACGAACCTCCAATTGCCGATCAGCGAGATCGCGTTCAAGCTGGGCTATGGCGAAGTATCATCCTTCCACCGTGCCTTCAAGCAGTGGACGGGTTTAACGCCGGTGGAGTATCGTAAAGGGTAGGCGCTCCGCTCACCCTTCCTCTCCCGGCCCCTCCTTCTTCACCTCCGCGAACTTCGCCGTCATCGTGGGGTTGCCACGGGTGAGCCTCTTGATCGTGAGGTCCTCCGCCTTGTCGTTGGCGATGCGCAGGTTGTTCGCCGACTTGTGGAGGGCGTCTTTCGTTTGCTCCAGGTCCTTGATCGCCCCGTCGATCCGCTTGATCGCTTCCTCGAAGCCCTGGGAAGCCAGTCTCCAATTGCGGCCAAAGGTGGTCTTGAACGCACCCAGTTGGTCCTCGAAATTGGTGATGTCGATGTTCTGCGCCTTCACCAGGGCCAGCTCGTTCTTGTACTGCAAGGCGTGTTGTGCGGCGTTGCGCAGCAGGGTGATGATCGGGAGGAAGAACTGCGGGCGCACCACGTACATCTTGGGGAAGCGATGGCTCACGTCCACGATGCCGCCGTTGTACAGTTCGTTGTCCGGTTCCAGCAATGAAACGAGCACGGCGTACTCGCAGCCTTTCTCCGTGCGGTCCTTGTCCAGCTCCTTGAGAAAGTCCTCGTTCTTCTTCTTGGTCGCGGTGCCGTCGTTCTCGTTCTTCATCTCGAACATGATGGAGACGGCCTCCGTTCCGTTCTCATCCGTGTCGCGGAAAATGAAGTCGCCCTTGCTGCCGGTGCTGGCGTCGTTGTCCTTCTCGAAGTAGGCGCGCGGGAAGGCGGTGTGGCGGATCCGGTCGAACTCGATCTCGCAGTGCTGCTCCAGCGTTTCGCCCACCATCTTCGTGGAGAGCTTCGCCTTCATGTCCTTCAGGCGCTCGATGGTGTCGTCACGGTCCTTGATCTGCGTCACATACTTGTCCTTGAGCGATTTCTCCGCAAGCTCCTTCTCCAGTGCCGCCTGCTTCAGTCCGTTCTTCAGTTCATCGCGCTCCTTCTCCACGGCGCCCAACGCCTCGGTGATGGCGAGCTTCTTCGCCACTTCAACGGCATCGAGCTTCGCCTTCAGGTCCTGGATCTGTGCGTCTTTCTCCGCAGCTGATCGTTGCAGTTCATTGGCGCGTTTCTCTTCGGCCAACTGCGCGGCCGCTTTCATCTCCTGCTTCGCCTTGGCCAGTTCGTTCACCAGTCCGTCGCGCTCCTTCTCCACGGCGCCGAGCGTTTCCTTCAGGGCCAGTTGCTTGGCCACCTCCGCCGACTTCAGCTCCTGCTTCAACCGTTCGATCTCGGTATCCTTCTTCGCGGACTCGTCCTTCAGTTCACCGGCGGTCTTGGCACGTGCGAGTTCCACGCTGGACTTTACTTCGGCCTTTAGCCGTTCGATCTCGGCGTCCTTCTTGGCCGCCTCCTTTTCCAGCTTGCCGGTGATCGTGGCCTCTGCCAACGCCACGGCCGACTTCTTCTCCTTCTCAGCCAGCTCCAGCCGCTCGTGCAAGGTGCGCTCGAACTCGCCGTCGCGCACTTGTTTCAGGATGTCGGCGTAACCGGCCTCGTCGATCTTGAAGGCCTTGTGGCAGTGTGGGCAGATGATCTCGTTCATGGATGATGGGAGTGGCCAGGCCAAGGTAAAATTGAGCTTTCTTGAACCATGTTCGGTTATGCGTACCCCTTCAGCCGTTGGTGCCTTGCAACTGCACCACAAAACTGGCCACCAGCCCCACCGCGATCAGCACATCGCTCCACAACGCCAGCCGTTCGTTGGGGCCTGCGGGCTTCTTGGCGAGGTGGCCCAAGGCGGCGAACAGGAAGTACAGGCCGCAGGTGAAGGCCGCCGCCATTCTCCAATGCGCAGCGAAGAGCGAAAGCACGCCAAGTGAGCCCATGCACACGTTCGCAAAGCCCAGCTCGCGCACGATCGGGAGACTTTCTGAACCCTGGATGTGAAAGACCTGCTTCGCCGTGAATGCGGGATCCACGATCTGCTTGATGCCCGCGATCAGCAAGCGCAAGCCGCCTGCCGAGAAGATGAACCATTTGCTGAAGAGCAACACCGACCAGGGTGCCGCGTTGATCAAATGTTCCGCCACCGCGCCACCGGCGGGAATCACAAAGGCGGTGAGGAGGATGCTGAGGAGGTAAGGCTTGCTCATGCTGCGAAGGATCCCCATTCAGTCCTCGCACTATCGCTTGGGCTTCGGTTTCATCGGCAAGCCTTCGCGGTGCACGCGGGGCGAAGTGTCCTTATCGCGCATGGGCGAGGATGCCTTCAGCACCTTCTTTGCGCTAATGGAAGTCACGACCTTCTTTCCGGTGCGTGCTTCCAATTCCAAACGCGCCACCTTGGCCACGTTGCCGCCCTGTCGCGCCACTTCTTTGTTGTCGTCGAACGTTTCCGGCCCTGTGGCTTGTGAAATGTCCGTGGCCGATGCCTCCGCCAACATGTTCAGGATCAGCTCGGTGTTGGTCATGTTGTCGCGGAGGTTCTCCTTCTTCAAGCCCTTCAGCACTTTGTATTCCTTCGTGCTGTTCCCGCTCCATGCCTTGGTGATGATGTCGGTGAGCGTGGCGAAGTGCATGCCCTCTTTCATCCCGCGCTTTTTCCATTCATCGGTGAGCCCCTTGCGCACCTCGATGCTCT